>JAQUKS010000018.1 GCA_028718965.1 Minisyncoccota bacterium | reverse complement strand
CCATCCGCGCTTCGTCGAAATAAAGCTCCACTTTGCCAACCGGGCCGTTGCGGTGCTTGGCGATGATAATATCGGCAATGCCCGGCCGGGCGGTATTTTCTTTGTATCTGTCTTCCCGATAAATAAACATCACCACGTCCGCGTCCTGTTCGATTCCGCCGCTTTCGCGAAGATCCGACAAACGGGGTATGGCCGGCGTTCGCTGTTCCACGGCCCGGGATAATTGCGATACCACTAAAATCGGGATATTAAGCTCCCTGGCCAATCCTTTGAGGGCGCGGGAATTTTCCGTTACCTGTTGCACCATGCTTAGCATGGGATTGCGGTGTTCCATAAGCTGCAAGTAGTCGATGATTAAAAGCCCGACGCCCTTGTCCGCGAATAATCGCCGCGCCATTGTCCGCATTTGCAAAACACTGGTACCGGCGGAATCGTCGATGTAAATAGGGGAGTCCGCTAAAATAGCCATGGCCGACTGGATTCTTTCAAAGTCGTTGTATTCGCCCTCGTCCGACAGCTGGCCGGTGCGCAGTCTCCAGGAGTCGATGTTGGCCTGGCTGGCTATCAAACGGTCGATAATCTGGTCTTTGGACATTTCAAGGCTGAAAATCCCTACCGGTACTTTATGCAAGCAAGCCACGTTCTGGGCGATGTTTATCGCCAAGCTACTTTTACCGATACTGGGCCTGGCCGCCAGGATAATCAGGTCGGATTTTTGGAAGCCCGCCAGGATATTGTCCAGTGATTTGAAGCCCGTCGAAATGCCTCTTAGCTGGCCCTGATTTTTAGAAAGCTCGTCGATTCTTTGCCAGGTTTCTTCCAGATTGTCTTTGATGTGGCTGAAGCTCTGAGTAAGGGTTTTTTGAGCGATGCCGAAGATTTTTTTCTCGGCTCTGTCCAGCAGGCTGTCCACGTCTTCGTCTTCCTGCTGGGCCATTTCCGATATTTCAAAGCCCGTGGAAATCAAATCGCGCAGCACGCGCTTCTGCTGCACTATCTTTGCATAGTTGGCTATATGGCTGGCGGTCGGCACTGTGTTTACCAGCTCGGTAAGATAAGAAGCCCCACCGGTCGCGTCCAGCTCGTTTTTGGCCTTGAGTTTGGCTGAAACGCTCAAGACATCAATGGGTTCGCGTTTTTCGAAAAGCTCCAGAGCTGCGTCGTAAATTTTTTGGTGCTGGCCTTTGTAGAAATCTTTGGTTAAAAGAAAGTCCGCCACCTTGTAGATGGCGTTGGGGTCAATCATCAGACAGCCCAAAAGAGATTTTTCGGCTTCGATATTTTGCGGCGGCAGCTTGTCCTGATTCTGGGGGTTAGGCATAATCTTGAAGCTATTATAGGCCTACTATTCCTTTTTTGTCAATTTTGAAGCATACTGTAAACAAATACGCTTAATCATATGCCCAATAATGAATTGTCTCCGAAACAAATGGATTTCTTTGAAGAGAAGCTTTGCAAGCTGCCGGATAGCCAAAAAGATTCCCCGGCTCCGAAACCACCTCGCCGGCCGAGCGGAACGGCCGGATGGAAAGAAGCGGAATCATTCGAAAAATCTTCTGTGTTATGGAAAAAATTCGAGGATACCACCCAGCAAATCGGTTCTCCCTGCCGTTTGTCAACCCCTTTGCTTAAAGCTATTTTTTTAGAACTGGAAAAGAACGACAACTTGAAAGACGGCATTCTGAAGATTAACAATAATAGCATTAAAAAGCTTTTGAAAGATTGCGATCTTGAGAGTTATGATTCTTACAAAAATGGTAAAGTTTTAAAATTTGCCCTTTGGATTTCTAAAATAGCTCCCTCGGCCGGACTGGTGGAGATAAAAATTTGTCCGGCCGGAATTGAAGGCGAGGGAGCGGACATCGGAAATTTTTTATCCCGTTTGAAAAAAACATTCAATCTTCCGGGGGTCGTGGAAAAAAACGGAATAAAGCTCACTGTTTTTCTGGAGCAGGACAATGCGCCCTTTCTTAAGCCATTTGACGAGGTAAATCAAACATTGAACGACTCTTTGAACGACGGCAAGCCCAGAGGCTACCAGTGCAAGGAGTATATTACTTTGAAAGAGGCCAGAGACTCGGGCCTGGTTGACGATGAGCGGCCCGTTGAGTAAGGGCTCTATCCTTTCAACTCTTTAAAAAGCCAAAGCTGCTCCTCGGCTTCGCCCCGCTTGGCTTGGCCGGGCTTGTTTTCTGCTTCGAGCTCGGGATTCCTTTGCTTCAATATTTCTCCTTTTTCTTCTGCTTTTTCTTCCACCGGCAATTTGAACTCCGCAAGATCCGGGGCTTCAATGTATTCTTTCAGGTATTCGGGCACGTTCTTGAATTCGCCGGGTTCATTTTTGTCAGGCTCCTTACTAGTGCCATGCTTGTTACCATGGGCTTCTATTAAGTTTATGGCTCTGGCGACCATGGGCTCAGTGCCGCTTTTGACATGGGAGCTGGTGTATGGCTCGCGATAAAGTATGCCATGAAACCAGCGGTTCTTTTTCTCCCTGTTCCTTACCAAGAATTCCGTTAATCTATTGGAGGAGATTTTCAGATGATCTCGGGCGAAGATCTTTAGGGCTTCGGGCTCGCTTGGAGCAATTATAAAAGCACCGTAGCAAGCCTTTGATTCTTCATCGCGCAACACGACAAAATATTTGTTTTTTTGCGCCATACTTTTATGCTTTTTTGACCAGTGGGCCGTCGGCCATGTCTTCTATTCGGAAGCCCTGCTTTTCGATTTCAGCCCGAATCTTGTCAGCCCCTTGCCAATCTTTTGCTTGGCGGCATTTTTCCCGTTCTTCAGCCAGGGATAATATCTTTGGAGGTATGTTTTCCGCTTCGATTTTATCAAGGTCCAAAGCGAAAATTTTATCCATGTCCAGGATCAGCGAGTATTTTTCTTTTCCGGCCATATCGGGGTCGTTTATCGCTTGCCACATTAGCGCCAGGGCTTTGGGCATATTCAAATCATCATTGATGAACTCCAGGAATTTTTTTCGATAAGCTGCCAAAGGCCCCCCTGCATCGCTATGCGAATCACTGCGGGCAGGCCCGTCCGCCTTAATAACGTTTTCGGGCGTTCGGTCTGCCTTGAACTGGAGTATTTTCGCGCGGAGGTTTTGCAGGGCGTTCTGGCTGGCCTCCAGGCTTTTCCAGCTAAAATCCAGCTTTGCCTTGTAATGGGCGGTCAAAAACAAATAGCGCAGCGATAATGGGCTCAAGCCTTTTTGCGCCAATTTTTCCAGAGTGATAATGTTGCCGGCCGATTTGCTTATTTTGCCGCCTTCAATGTTCAGAAATTCGCCGTGCATCCAGTAATTGGCCATCATCTTGCCGTAAGCTCCCTGGGCCTGGGCAATCTCATTGGTATGGTGAATCTGGATGTGGTCAATGCCCCCGCAATGAATGTCAAAAGGAATACCCAGATTATTGATGCTCATCACCACGCATTCGGTGTGCCATCCGGGAAAACCGCGGCCCCAGGGCGAGTCCCATTCCATTTGCCGTTTGACGCCCGAAGGAGTAAGTTTCCATAAAGCGAAATCAGAAGGATGTTTTTTGCCTTCCATCATTTCCACTCTGGCTCCGGCCTTTAACTCGGCCGGTTTTTTGTTGCCCCAAAGAGCGCCGTAATTCTTTAATTTCGAAGTATCGAAATAAACGCCGTCGGAGATTTGGTAGGTAAAGCCTTTTTGCTCCAGGGTTTTGATCAGGTCGATTTGCTCTTTAATGGTGTCGGTCGCTTTTACCCAGATTGCCGGCTCCTGGATGTTCAGGCTTTTCAAATCGTTTTGGAAATGTCTGGTGTAGAAATCAGCCACCTCCCAGGCCGTTTTGTTTTCGCGCTGCGCGCCTTTTTCGAGTTTGTCTTCACCTGTGTCAGCGTCAGAGGTAAGGTGGCCCACGTCAGTGATGTTCATCACGTGCTTTACCGCATAGTTGTTGTAAAGCAAAACCCTTTTAAGGATGTCCTCAAAGAAATAAGTTCGGAAATTGCCGACATGGGCGAACCAATAAACCGTCGGCCCGCAGGCGTAGATGCCGGCTGTTTCAGGCTTTATCGGCCTGAATTCTTCTTTTTTTCTCGTGAGAGTGTTGTAAAGCTTGAGCATTCAAGCATTATAATCTTTTTTGCTTTTTCGTTCAAATTCTGTTAAATTGGAAAAATGTCTAACTTAGTTTTGTATCGCAAATACCGGCCCAAGCTCTTTGGGGAGGTCATCGGCCAGGAACACGTGGTCAAAACCATCACCAACGCCATCAAGGACAACGCGGTGTCGCACGGTTATCTGTTCGCCGGGCCGCACGGCACAGGCAAGACCACCCTGGCGCGGCTTTTGGCTAAGGCGGTTAATTGCCAGCAAAGAAAAGACGGCGAGTTTGAGCCGTGCAACCAGTGCGATTCCTGCCTGGAAATCAACCAGGGCAATGCCATTGATTTGATTGAAATAGACGCGGCCTCGAACCGCGGCATCGATGAAATCAGAGAGCTGAAAGAGGGGATTCGTTTCCGGCCGGTGAAATCAAAGTATAAGGTTTTTATTCTGGATGAAGCGCACCAGCTTTCCAAGGATGCCGCCAATGCTTTGCTGAAAACCCTTGAAGAGCCCCCGGCCCACGCGATTTTTATCTTAGCCACCACTGAAACCCATAAAATGATTCCCACGATTCTGTCGCGCTGCCAATGCTTTGGCTTTCGCAAGCTGCAGATGCCCGAAATCATCAAGCGTCTGGAGGCCATCCTGAAACAGGAAAAAATCGTTTTTGACCCGGCAGTGCTTACTTTGATTGCCGCCCAGGCAACGGGCGCCATGCGCGACGCCGAATCTCTTCTGGACGAAATAGTGAGCTTCACCGGCCAGGACGGCAAGATTGAACTGGAAGAAACGCGGGTCCTGCTGGGGCTTTCCGATAACGGCTCGATTTTCCGGTTTTTGGATTTTTTAGCTCGCAAGCAGACCAAAGAGGCTTTTGAATTTATCAACGAGCTCGCTTTCAAGGCCGTTGATTTGAAGGAATTTATAAAATCCGTCATTCAATTCCTGCGCGAAATTTTATTCTTGAAGATCGACCCGAATTTTCAAAGCCCGCTGGTGCTGTCGTTCACAGCCGAAGAAAAAAAGCAGCTCCAGGAGCTCACAGCCTCTTTCAACGGGCTGCAGGTAAAATTGATGCTGGAAAAGCTTATGGATGCGGAAAACAAAATGAAATACGCCTCTATTTTGCAGCTTCCCCTGGAGCTAGCCATAGTTGAACTTTGCGCCGAAAAGAGCTAATTTGAGATTGTATTTATTTTTTGCCGGGTGGTGTAATGGTAACACGCCTCGCTTTGAACGAGGAGATGTCTAGGTTCGAGCCCTAGCCCGGCAGCCAACTAATACTTTTCGCGCAAGATTTTTTCAGCATCATGACCGATAAAAATAAATTAATTCAAGATTTTAACCTAAACTTAATTTGTGAATTGCATTTGGGGCTGGAACAGCAGGGGCCTGGTAGCTCTGAAATGACTCTTAAGGCATTAAGTTTTCTGGTTAATCCTGATAAAATTTCACGGGTAGCTGATTTGGGCTGCGGAACCGGCGCTCCGACAATGGTTCTCGCGCGAAACATTCCCGGAAATATCACTGGCGTGGATTTTTTGCCTGATTTTATAAAGATTTTCAACGACAACGCCAAAAAATTAAACCTCCAGGAAAGAGTGAAAGGCGTTGTCGGCTCGATGGAAAATCTTCCTTTTCAAAAAGAAGAATTTGACCTTATCTGGTCTGAAGGGGCTATCGCGGGCATAGGCTTTGAAAGGGGCCTGAATTATTTGAAAGACTTTCTTAAAAAAGACGGCTATGTTGCTTTAACATACGAGTCTTGGTTTACCGACGAGCGCCCGGCTGAAATCGAAAAGTGGTGGGTTGAGAATGTCCCTGAAATAAACACCATACCGCACAATATTTCAGTAATGCAAAAAGCCGGCTATGGTCTTATTGCCGCGTTTGTGTTGCCTGAAAAATGCTGGACGGACAATTATTTCGTTCCGAGAGAAGCAGCGGGAAAAGCGCTCTTGGAAAAATATGCCGGAGATAAAAAAGTAGAGGATTTTATCGCAAAAATGGAGCATGAGGCGGAATTGTATTCAAAATACAAACAGTATTATGGGTATGTTTTCTATATCGGAAGAAAGATTTAAAAACAATACTCGCAGTAAAGCTAACAGAAGTTTATAAACTTAATTTTTATCAATATGAATGAATCAAATAATCAAAGACAAAAAAGGCCAGTTGCAATAAAAGTAATCGGGACACTTAAAGGTTCAAAAATAGAAGGTAATACATGTATTAACACGGATTTGCTAGAGGCAGACGGAGTTGAAAATAGCTCTATAAATAGAAATAAAGTCATCTCGTCTAACAACTCACCAATAGAAATTATAGGCAGAGATAAAATGGAGCAACACGGCGACAAAAATAAAGCGTCTATAGAAAATAAGAAGCCGGAGAAAGAAATATTTATGGACAAGGTTCTCTGGAAATTTATTGTACCAATAATAATAGGGTTAATTGTTATATACCTTGCGGTTAGATTTGGTTGGCAACATTAAGAAGAATTTTTTTAACATTTATTAACTCTCGCAGCTATATGACTCCAAGAAAAATTAAGGCCTTGGCGAGCTTGGGAATATTTATTTTCCTGGCTGTCGAAATCAGCGGGATCATTCTTGTCGCGGACAGGTTGGACAGTGCCGCTGGATTTATAATTGCCTGCTTGATTTTAGCTTTCGGGGTTATTTTCTTTTATGTTTTTTTCGGTTATCTGGGGCCCCATATAATGAAAATATCGGAAAGCCGTAATTTCAAATGCAGAAAATGCGGTCATCTTTTTCCTTTCTCCTCTGTTTGCAGGACAACTTATCCGTTTTCATTGTTTGATCAATTTGTTTTTTATGCGATTATCTACTCGGTTTTCAATGTTTCATTTTTTACCAAATGTCCGAATTGCCACAAGCGCTCCTGGTGCAAATTAGACCAAACGGAAAAATCAGTATAAAATAAACAAATAAAAAACTATGAATAAAAAAATAATCATTGCTGTCGTTGTTTGTTTCGTGGTCGTGGCCGTTGGCGCTGGCTTTTATCTTTTCATCAAAAAAACTCCGTCGGGCGCGGAAAGCCCGGAGGCATTGAATCAGGCGCCTGATCAGGAAAGTTTGGCGGAAAACGAAGATATTATGGAAAATCAGAATGTTCAGGAAATTTCGGCCGATAATAATCAGCCGGCTGTCGAGCAGCCTCAAAACAAGCTGGTAACAGATGATTTCTCCATTGATTTGCCGGACGGGTGGAGGCAAGCTCCTCCTGTGGTTGGAGCTACGGCAATGGCTGTTAATGCCAATGAAACCAGCAGCGATCCGGCGGTTCAGAAAATCAATTTTAAGACTTACGTGGCGGTGAGCCACGACACGCTTGAGGGAAAAACCATAGATGAGTATCTGCAAAACCTCAAAAGCGAGTTGCAGCGTGTCATTGAGGGAGCTGTTTTCACCAAAGAGCATGATATAGCGATAGGGGATAAGTCTGCCCACGCGATGGAGGCGGAAATGGTTCAGCAGGGGATAAACTTCAAGGTTTTAATGGTGGTGATGGCCGAGGAAGGCGAAGATGTCTGGGTGATATCGTTCAACACTACGCAAAGCAATTGGGACGGATATGTCGCAATGTTTTATGATACCGTCAATACTTTTAGATTAAAAAAATAGCTCTGTGTCTGAATTTTTTGCGTCTTTTGTTTTTATATTCTTAAGGGCTTTGTCCGTAATAATCCCGCCCATACCCTGATTTATGATTGATATAATCGGTATTGTTCTGTTCGAGCCGATTTTGGGGGATGTTTACGGCTTAATAATCCCTCAAGTCAAGCGGATAAAAATTTTATGTATCACGTCTATATCATTGAATGTGATGGCGGCACTCTCTATACCGGCATTGCCACGGATGTGAGCCGCAGGTTTCAGGAGCATTGCTCGGGCAGGGGCGGAGCGTATACCCGGGCCAGAAAAGCTAAAAAACTGCTCTACGCGGAGGAATGTGAAAGCAGGAGTTCGGCGCTAAAACGTGAAGCTGAAATCAAGAGCTGGCCCCGCGATAAAAAATTAGCTTTGGTCGAAAAAGCTAAAAATAGGAATTAATGTATATTAAGATATAATATTAATAAAAACATATGAAAAAGGTTTTATTGCTTGGTTTGCTCTCCGGAGCTGTTATGCTCGTTCTGGGAATGGCGATCAGCTATTTGTTCATGATCTCCCCGCAGGTGCGGGCCGATTACTATGACGCAAATATCATGAGGCCGTGGTCAGATCCGGTTATGTCGCTTTATTTTCTCTATCCGTTCGTTCTGGGGGTCGCTTTGGCGTGGTTCTGGAACAAAGCCAAAGGTCTTTTTGCCGGCTCATGGACAAAAAGGGGATTTAGCTTCGGTGTTTTAATGCTCGTGATATCCGTGATTCCCGGAATGCTGGTGAGCTACAGCAGCTTTCCGCTTTCTCTTTTGACGATAATATCATGGCTGGTAGGCGGATTCGTCAACGCGGTGGTCGCGGGCATGATATTCGCCAAATGGAACGGATAAAGGCCGGCGTTGTTCGAATATGATATTTTTCTATGAGGTTCGGATATGTGCTCGACTATCGGGGCGAGATATTGCCTGAAATTGAATTTTGCAAGGCGTATTTTGATTTTATCGAGGTTACGATACAGCCGGATTCCCTGAAGACCATCGACAGCGCTTTGCCTGATTTCAAAAAGGCGCTGGGCGATCTTGAGACCACGGGCCATATACATTGGGAAATGACCGAATTCAGTGATATCGTAAAAAACATCAGGGCGTTGAGGGCTTTGGGATGCGAAAAAATAGTAATGCATCCTTTCAAAACCATGACGCCTCAAGAAAATATCAAAGTGTTCAATGAAATCACAGATGTCTTGAATGAAGAGGGTATGAGCCTGCTGATAGAGAATACTTTAACTGCGCCTTATCATTCCTCGAAAACCCTGGCCTTTCTGCTGGAAAATATTCCGGGAAGCGGCCTGGCTCTTGATGTTGGGCACGCCAACAAGCTTTCCGAATTGGATGGATTTCTGAATATTCTGAAATCCGAGATAAAGCACGTTCACCTGCACGATAATGCGGGCCAGATCGACCATTTGTTTTTTGAGGACCAAAACAAGCTTGATGGAATTCTGGACAGAATAGCATCGACGGGATACGATGGTATGGTACTGCTGGAGACATTCTCGATAGCACGAGACGGCGAAAATATACCCCAGGACCTTTCTCAAACCAAAAAACTGCATCTTGAGCAGTTGGAGAAGATAAAAGCGAGGAAGAATCAAGCGGCCCTTGAAAAAGAGCGGCAAACATAAAGCAATTCAAAGGGAATGAATAAAGCTATTTTGAAAAACACTATGGACCTATGCCAGGATATAGCGAGAATCATAAAGCGTGAAATTTGCGACAGTGAAGAAACCTATCTGTCTTTTTTGCAAAGACTGGAAGAGGGCAACTTAACCAGAGACGAAAACGTTTCAACGCATTTTGGCACTTTCTTTTTGCCTTTTAATCCCAAGACCAGGCAATTGTTTTTGGTGCATCATAAAAAGTCCGGGCTTTGGATAGCGCCGGGCGGGCATATTGATAAGGGAGAGATTTTATGGCAAACCCTGAACAGAGAAATCAGCGAGGAGCTTGGAGTCAAAGAGTATTTTCAGAGCTCCCCTAATCCGTTTTTATTAACGATCACTGAAGTCAATAATAATGTTCAGCCCTGCAAGGCTCATTATGATGTCTGGTATTTGATGGCTACTGACGGAGGCAATTTTAACGTTGACCTTGCGGAGTTTCATGATACTAAGTGGCTAAGCTTGGATGAAGCGAAAAAAATAGTCACGGCTCCCACTAATATAACGGCCCTGAATTTTTTAGATGATTGTCTGAAGCAGGGCAAACTATAGCCAAAAAGGCCGGAATTCTCGATCCGACCATTCGAATTTATCAAGTTTGTCATATGAGGCTTCTTAAAATAATAAATCCGGAAAAGGTTGACGAGAAAGAGATCAGCGACTGGGAGCAAAGGAAAGCGGCCCGGGCCGTTGTTTTTGACGAAGAGGGAAACATCGGCTTGCTTTACGTAAGGAATCGCAACTATTATAAAATAGCCGGCGGGGGAGTCGAAGAAGGCGAAGATATAAAAACAGCCCTGGACAGGGAGTGTGAAGAAGAGCTCGGGGTTGAGGTTGAGATACTGGATGAGGTCGGGGAGATCACGGAATACAGAAGACGCTTTGTCCTTAAGCAGACATCTTATTGTTTTCTGGCCAAAGCTAATTCCAAGAAGAAGGGCGCTAATTTTACGGACCAGGAAAAGGAAAAGGGTTTCGAGGTGTTATGGCTGAAACCAGAAGAGGCCCTGAGAATGCTTTCTTTCAATCAAACCGCCGATTACGAAGGCGGATTTGTCGAAGAAAGGGATTTTTGTTTCTTGAACAGCGCTTTGGAAAAAATAAAGTTTGAGGGAAGGACGAGAGAGGGGAAGAGGTGATTTGTAAGCCCGGAAAAAGGCGGATATAATGGATAAACATCTTATGAGTGCCAGAAAAAGCTTGAGAAAAATTATATTGCTTGGTTAAATTTATGCCATACGACAGACAAAAATATCTTGACGCGGCCAAAATACAGCTGGAGCCGAACATTCTCAATCATTCTCTGGCTCTTGAGGCCTGCATGGCCGGCATTTACGATTATTTGCAAAGCCAGGGGCAGTTGGGAGCGGGGGAGCCAAGCAGGGAAGAATGGTGCCTGGCCGGGCTGATTCATGATTTTGATTTCGCGGGCGAATTCAAAGACGATCATCCCCATAAAACGAAAGAGGCCCTGGCCAAATACGGCCTGGAATTGCCTCCTGTTTTGGATCAAATCATCAAAGCTCACGCGCCTGAGCTCACCGGCGTTGAGCCGGTTTCAAAAGCCCAGTGGGCCATTTTTACGGCCGACAGCCTTACGGGCCTGATAACCGCCGTGGCTTTCGTTTATCCGTCAAGAAAGCTGGCTGACGTGAAATCAAACTCGGTCTTGAAGCGTTTCCTCAAGGACCCGAAGTTCGCGGCCGGAACGAGAAGGGAAGAAGTGGCTATGTGCGCCAAGCCGGAAGGTTTGAATATCCCCGTAGAAAAATTTATTGAGATTTGCCTTTCATCTATGCAGGGGATTGCCGGGCAAATCGGGCTTTAACCTATGGCCAGAGGCAAAGAAAATTTTGACGTGGCGATTATTGGCGGGGGCCCGGCCGGCATTATGGCGGCCATTAAAGCCGGAGAAAGGGGAGCGAAGGTTGTTTTAATCGAAAAAAATCCTTTGCTCGGCAAAAAGCTTTTGATCACGGGCGGAGGCAGGTGCAATATCACCCAAGCCGAATTCAACTATAAAAAGTTTGCCGAAAAACTGGGCAAAAACGGCCAGTTTTTCTTGTCTTCGCTTTCGGCTTTCGGGCCGAAGGAGGTTATAAATTTTTTTGAGAAAAACGGCTTGAAAACAAAAACAGAAAGAGGCAATAGGGTTTTTCCGGTTTCAGACAGGGCGCAGGATGTTTTAAATGTTTTGTTGAAATGCCTGGATAAAAACAAAGTTGAAATTTTGCTTAATCAAAAAGTAAGCGGCCTTGACGTGGCGGGCGGAGTGATTGAAAAAGTAAAATTAAAAGAAAGGGAAATAATCGCCGGCTCGTTTGTTTTAGCCACTGGCGGAGCGGCTTACCCGGGCACGGGTTCAACCGGCCAGGGATATCAGTGGCTGGAGAAAATGGGCCACAATATCATAAAGCCCATGCCCGCTTTGGCTCCCGTGGAAATCAAAGAGAACTGGGTTTCGGGGCTGGCCGGCTTAACCTTAAAGAATGTAAGCGCGGCTGTTTTTCAAAGCGGCAAAAAGCAGGATTGGCGGTTCGGCGAGATGCTTTTTACCCATTCGGGCGTGAGCGGGCCGATTATTCTTGATTTGAGCAAAGACATCGGCAGGATGATGATTACAGGAAAAGGGCCGGTGGTTTTGAAAATCGATTTGAAGCCGGCTCTGGATATTTCGACGCTGGATAAAAGATTGCAAAGGGATTTCAAGGGCAATAAAAATTTTAAGAATTATCTGCCCGAACTTGTCCCGCAAAAGTTGGGCGAATCGATTATCGGACTTACGGGAATAAACCCGGACAAGAAATTAAATTCCATCAGCAAAGAAGAACGGAAGAAGCTTATCAATGTTTTGAAGGGCTTTGAACTCACCGTTAAAAGAGTGGCTGGCTTCGGCCAGGCGATTATCACCAGCGGGGGAGTCGATTTAAGGGAAATCGATTCGCGGACAATGCGTTCGAAGATTATCAGGAATCTTTTTCTGGCCGGAGAAATTATCGATTTGGACGGCCCGACCGGCGGCTATAATTTGCAGATTTGCTGGAGCACCGGGTATGCGGCCGGAATTAACGCGTAATGCTTTTTAAAATATGCTTGTTGATGACGTAAAAATTAAAATAAAGGCAGGGGACGGCGGAGACGGCACCGTTGCTTTTAATAAAACAAAATTGTCTCTCGGCCCGACCGGCGGCAGGGGCGGGGATGGGGGCAGTATTTATTTTGAAGGCGTGGCTGATTTAGGCGCTTTAAGCCAGTTTCGCCATAAAAAGGACATTGCCGGCGAAAACGGAGAAAAAGGCGGACAGCAGATGAAAGACGGGCAAGAAGGCCAGGATTTGATTTTAAAGGTGCCTGTGGGCACGGTTGTGCATTATTTAGCAACGGGGGAGAACGCCGAAATAACGGCTATCGGCCAGCGGCTTTTGGCGGCCAAGGGGGGTAAGGGCGGGCGGGGTAATTATACGTTCCGTTCCTCAACCAACACCAGCCCTAAAGAGTTTCAAAAAGGCGAAGCCGGCCAAGAGTGCGAATTGCGCCTGGAATTAAAACTGATTGCCGATGTCGGATTTGTCGGTTTGCCTAATGTGGGCAAATCAAGCTTGTTAAATGCCCTTACCAATGCCAAAAGCAAAGTGGCCAATTACGCTTTCACGACTTTAGAGCCCAATCTCGGAGTTTATTTCGAGCTTATTCTGGCTGACATTCCCGGACTGATTGAAGGAGCGAGCGAGGGCAAAGGCCTGGGCATCAAATTCCTGCGCCACATCGAAAGAACCAGAACGCTTTTTCATTTTATCTCCGCCGAATCATCCGAACCATTTAAGGATTACGAAGTTATCAGAAAGGAGCTAAGCGCCTATAATAAAGAATTGCTAAGCAGAACCGAATATATTTTTTTAAGCAAGACCGACCTGGCAAGCAAGGAAGAGGTTGCGGAAAAACTAAAAGAGTTAAGTGCTTTGAACAAACAAGTAATTCCGGTTTCCATAACTGATAAGGAAAGTATTGCCCGGGTCGAAGAATTATTGCGCGAAATAATCAGGCAAAAAATTATCTGAAAATCCGTTGAAAGCCGTTGTTTGAGTCAAAAGGCCCGCGAATCGCGGGCCTTTTTGAGTCAGATTCAAGAAGTCGGTCTATAATTGCGACAATGCCATAACCAGGCCGTCGACCAGGGTTTGGAGGCGCGAAACAGCGCCATGGGTAAGGGTCGAGTGCGGGTCAGTGTGGTCGCCTCCGAATTTTTCAGCGATTACCGAGCCTGTGGTTGTTGTGGCAAAGCCGCGCTGTTTGGCTGTCTCAACGCAATCCTCGGGGAAAGCAATGCCGGGCGTGGTGGCGATAATCCGCCGGCCGTCTTTGCTCAAAACGACGATCACCGCCAAGTCTATGGTGAGCGGCAGTTTCTCGTTGTTTGTCCTGAAGATTCCGTTTTCGATGCCCACAGCCACCCCTTGTGGTGAAGCTGCTTTGGCTGCCTGGGCGCGCAACAAGGCTCCTTCGAATGTTTCAGCCAGGTCGACGGGTTGTTCGTTCAGCCCGGTATTGGTTTTAATGCCCGAAACATCGGCCGCCAGGCCGATTCTTTTGCAGGCCTCTTCGATTGCCGCTAATTTATGCTTGCTCGTTGAGCCCAGAATGATTTTGATTTTCTCTTTCATGTTTGTTTGATTATTTATGAAATGATAGTATTATTATACAAATAACGCAAGTAATGTTAAATGATATGGCAAAATCAAAAATACTCCTATCGTTCAGGTATACGGGCGAAAACATAGAAGAAGTGAAAGAAACCATGCAAAAAATCGGCCAAAGCCTGGCAAAGGCCGGTTTTGAAAATTTTTGTTCTTTCGAACGCGAGGAGTTTTTCAAGGAAAATAATTTTACCAAAAGACAAATTTTGGAATACACTCTAAAAGAGCTGGACGCCTGTGATTACATTTTGGCCTTCATAAGGTCCGAGGAAAAAAGCGAAGGCATGCTGCTGGAAATCGGTTTCGGCCTGGCAAAAAATAAGAAACTTATTTTAGCCATTAAAAAAGGCGCTAAAACCGTGTTCTTGCACGATCTTGCCGAACAGGTTATCGAGTTCGAAACCCTGGATGACTTATACGCGAGATTGGAAAAATACGCTCTCTGAACCGGAACCCTATGCCTGAATCTGAAATAAAAGTTTGTCAAAAGTGCGGGGCGCGATTCATCATTGAGCCTGAAGATTTTGATTTCTATAAGAAAGTAAAGGTGCCCCCGCCCACTTGGTGTCCGGAGTGCCGGCTGATACGACGGCTGATTTTTCGGAACGAAAAAAGCTTTTATAAACGAACTTGCGACAAGTGCGGTAAGCCGATAATCTCGGTATTCCCGCCCGACTGCGGGCATATTGTCTATTGTTCGTCTTGCTGGTGGTCGGATGACTGGGATGGTCTTGACTATGGCGTGGATTTCGACCCTCAAAAACCGTTTCTTACTCAATTACATGAGCTTTTGCACAGGGTGCCGATGATGAATTTATTCGGGCTCTATAATACCTTGATAAATTCTGACTATACTAACATGGTAACTTATCTCAAGGATTGTTATATGGTTACCACCACCGACCATGGTGAAAATTTATTGTATGGCTGTTCCATACAGGACAACAGCAGAGACAGCGTGGACAATTTGATGAACAGCAAGATTGAACTTTGCTACGAGTTAATCAACTGTGAGCAGTGTTATAGAACATTTTTTTCCATAGATTGCAGCCGTTGTCGGAATGTTTATTTTTCTAAAAACTGCCGCGAATGCAATGATTGCTTCGGCTGCTGTGATTTGCGTTCAAAGCAGTATTATTTTTTTAATAAGCCATGCTCGAAAGAAGAATATCAGAAATTACTTGGCGATTACGACCTTTCTTCGTATTCCAAAGTGGAGGCCGTCAAGGAGAGGTCGCGCGAACACTGGCTGAAATTTCCGGTGAAATACATTCACGGCAATCATAATGTCAATTCAAACGGAGAATACATTTATAATTCAAAAAATGTTCTTGATTCGTTTATTATGGATGGCGCTAAAGATTGCCGTTTTTGTTCTTTTGCTAATTTTTTTCCGGGAAATCTTTCCGATACCTATGATTTGACGAATTATGGTATTAACTCCTCTCGCCTTTGCGAGACTCTGCAATCGGGCAATGGAGTAGACAGGGCTTTTTATAGTTGGTGGGTGGTTACTAATAGCTCGGAGATCGAATACAGCTTCTTTCTAACTAACTGTCATAACATATTCGGTTCAGTGGGCCTGAAAAAGAAGCAATATTGTATTCTTAACAAACAATACACCAAAGAGAAATACGAGATACTAAGGAAGCAAATCATGGAACAGATGGATGCCTTGCCCTACACCGATAAGAAAGGCAGAATTAATAAATATGGAGAATTTTTTCCAACAGAGATGAGCCCCTTTGCTTACAATATTGGTTCAGCCCAGGAATACTTCCCCCTCACCAAACAACAAGCCATTGAACAAGGATACTCCTGGCGTGACCCAGAACCCAGGAACTACCCCATAGACATCAAGGCAGAGGACCTCCCTGACAACATCAAGGATGTTCCAGACGACATTGTCGGCAAAGTAATAGAGTGTGCCAACGCACCCGCCGAAATCTCTGGCGAGAATTCAGACGGGCAGGCCTCACAATGCACCCAAGCATTCAGGATCATCCCCCAGGAACTCTCATTCTACAAAAGGATGAACCTCCCCCTGCCCAGACTCTGTCCCAACTGCCGTCATTACCAACGTCTCAAACAAAGGAACCCCCTCAAACTCTGGAAAAGACAATGCATGTGCTCTGGTTCGACAAGCTCACCCCAAGGAAGAACCTGTGAGGGTCAGACCCTCACAGGTTGCTACCACAATACGTGTGAGCATGAACACGGAGATTCTCCCTGTGATGAGACCTTCCTCACCTCCTACTCTCCCGAGAGACCGGAGATAGTCTACTGTGAGAAGTGCTACTTGAGGGAGGTGGCGTGAACTGTTTACTGTTTACAACCCGACTTTAAACACTTTTAAGCTGTTTAAAGGGAGGTTGTGTGAAAAAGTTAATAATTAACCCGCCCAAATTTCGCTTCGCGAAAATTATGGCGGGTGTAAGAACTCGTAAACTCATCGCTATTCGTTAACGATTTCTAACATGATAAAAATATATTTTGCTGGCGCTGTGAGAGCCGGCAGGGAAAACCAGGAAGCCTATTTTAAAATGATCGAACGCCTGAAAGAATACGGGCAGGTTCTTACCGAACATATCGGCCGTTCGGATTTGACCACTAACGGTGAATCCATACCCGAGGAAAAAATCTTTGAAAGAGACATGGGCTACATCAGGGAATCGGATGTTTTGGTGGCCGAGGTTTCAACGCCGTCTCTGGGTGTTGGCTATGAGATCGGCGTTGCCGAGAGCCTGGACAAGAAAGTGATTTGTCTTTACAAAAAACCGGAGGATGGACGCAAAATATCGGGAATGATTAAAGGCAACGGGAAGCTTACGTTAAAACAATACGACGATTTAAACGAAGCCTTGCAATTCATTGACGATTATTTTAATAATGGACAGTAAGCGATATGAAGATAACAAAAACAGAAAAAATCCTTAGCGGAAAATTCATAAATATTTTCAGGAAGTTTTTCGTGACCGAGAGCGGAAAACAGGGTTTGTGGGAATACGTTGAATATCCTGATCCGAAAAAAAGAGCGGTGGCTGTGTTCGCGATGACCAAGGATAAGGAAGTGATATTGGAAAGGATCTTCCGCGTGCCAAGGGGAGAGTGCACCATTGAATTGCCCGCTGGCTCATCCGACCAGGAAAATGAAACCGAAATGGAAGCGGCCAAAAGGGAGCTGCTGGAGGAAACCGGATTCGCCTCAAAAGAAGTGATTCAGGTTTTTGAGGGGGTTTTGATGCCCGGTCTGGTCAATCTTAACATCGTTTATTTTTTTGCGCCCGACGCTGAGTTCGTCGGTAAGCGGGGAGGTGAGGATGAGGAAGAGATTGAGGTTTTGAAAGTGCCTCTGGACAATCTAGTTGATTACATACTGGAGCAATCCAAGGTTACGGGTGTTGCTGATAACATTCTCGGCATCCTGCCAATTTTACAAAAGAAGAAACTAATCTAAAGTTCCATGACTGATTTCCTGCTTCCTCTTTTGGGCCAATACTCCGTACTGGCCCCTTTTATATTTATAGCGCTGCGGTCCTTGTCGGTAATCGTGCCCCCCATACCCGGATTTGTTTTTGATTAGGCGGGCATTATTTTTTTCGGGCCATACCTCGGGCTCTTGTACGGGGAAGCGGGCGTTATGCTTGGAGCAGTGGTATCTTTTTCGCTGGCCCGCAAGTTCAGAAATTTGTTCTTGAGGAGGTTTATGCTTCTGCAAAAGATAGAGCAATGGGAAGCAAGAATTCCAAAAAACAAAACTTTCTGGCTGTTCGTAGCTTTAAGAATTCCAACCACAGGGATATTTGACGTGGTCAATTACGTTTTGGGGCTTACGTCGGTGGGTTACGGCACTTTCTTCTTTTCAACGCTTCTTGGCAGTTTGCCCTCAATGACCCTGTTCTATTTGTTGGGCGGCTGGTCGTTTGAAAGAGGCCCTTATTATTTCCTTGTCTTTCTCGTGGTTATAGCCGTTTTCCTGCTGCTTTCGCGCAAAAAAGCCAGCTTCCGGATATGAACGGGCGGTGGGGTATGCACAAGATGAGATACATAGGTAACACCCCTGTCTTGCCGTAAAATGGTAAGATCGGAGGTAATGTTTAACCTAAATATCTCAAATATGGTCTATGAATACTATTGGCGACTTAAAAACAAGCTGC
>JAQUKS010000017.1 GCA_028718965.1 Minisyncoccota bacterium | reverse complement strand
GATTATTGAGCCCGAGCTGGCCTTTTATCGCCGGATGAACCTGCCCCTACCCCGTCTCTGCCCCAACTGTCGTCATTACCAACGGCTCAAACAACGCAACCCCCTCAAGCTCTGGAAGCGCCAGTGCATGTGCTCCGCTCCGGCAAGCTCACCCCAAGGAAGAACCTGTGAGGGTAAGACCCTCACAAACTGCTACCGGAATACGGGTGAGCATGAACATGGAGATTCTCCCTGCGATGAGACCTTCCTCACCTCCTACTCTCCCGAGAGACCCGAGATAGTCTACTGTGAGAAGTGCTATTTGAGGGAGGTGGGGTAAAATATTATCGTTTATCGTTTTAATTTAATAGGATTATGTCCAATAAAAGCATTACAATCAGGGGCGCCCAGCAGATGGTCGATGACTGGATTAAAACAATCGGGGTAAGTTATTTTTCCGAGCTATCCCAGCTGGCGCAGTTAACGGAAGAGGTGGGGGAGGTTGCCCGGGTGATTAACCGGACTTATGGCGAGCAAAGCTCCAAGAAATCCGATGAAGACAAAAAACTGGCCGACGAGCTGGCTGATGTTTTGTTTACTTTGATTTGCATAGCAAATTCTACCGGCATTGATTTAACCGATGCTTTGGACAAAAATCTGGCCAAGAAAACCAAACGCGATAAAAAGCGGCACGCCAATAACCTTAATTTGAAAAAAGAGCCGTATATGGATTTTCAGGAAATCATTGGGGTGATAGCTCAAGCGGGCGCGAAGAGAGAAACAATAAAAATTTATTACCCTAAAACCACTGGGTCGACAGGGGGCTGGAGAGAGGTCGAACCGTATTTTCTCTCGAACGATACGGGCGAGGCTGCCGAGCATCTTGTTTGCGGCCAGGACAGATTGAGCCCGGGGCATATTTTCAACGCTTATACCTTAGGCAGGGGCAAAACGCATTATGATTCTTTTATTTTGGGCAAAATAAGGGCGGCCAAAGCGACCAACAGAAAGTTTAAGCCCAGGTCGGGCTGGAAAGTGGAATTTTAAGGGTTGTGTCTATAAACGAAGAGATGCCTAACGCGGGACCAAGAGAGATTCCACCCCGAGGAATTAATGTCCCGAGGAAAGTTTTCTAAAAATCCTGAGGACGAGCCTCTTTGCTTGTTGACAGGCCGGGATTTGTTTGTTAAATTGAACTTGCTGTGAAAAGTATTCTTTTTTTATTTTTATAAGATTTTGATTTTATGTGTCCTACAATTCATCAATTAACAAAGAGACCGCGCAAGCATACCGTGAAGAAAACCAAGATGAAGGCTTTAACCTACGGTTTTAACGTATTAAAAAATCAATATTCTTATTATCCCGCTTCTTTCAAACGGGGGATTTGCACTAAAGTTTTTACCACCACTCCCAAGAAGCCTAACTCGGCTTTGCGTAAGGTCGCCAGGGTAAAATTATCAAATGGCAAAGAGGTAACTGCTTACATTCCCGGGGAGGGCCATACTTTGCAGGAACACTCGATCGTTATGATCAGAGGAGGCAGGGTAAAAGATTTGCCGGGCGTGAGGTATCATATCGTGCGGGGACATTTGGACACCACCGGTGTTGAAGGCCGGAAGAACGGCCGTTCAAAATACGGCGCTAAGCGGGCCAAGTAGTTTTAAAACGAAATCTATGGCGAAAAAATTCAAAACAATCAATCTGGAGCCCGACCCGATTTACGACAATATTACGGTGGCTAAGCTTATCAATCAGATAATGAAAGAGGGCAAAAAAAACACTGCCCGTAAAATCGTCTACGGAGCTCTTGATATTATCAAGGAGAAAGGCAACGAAGAGCCGATAACGGTTTTGGAAAAAGCGGTTTTCGAAACAGCTCCGGAAGTAGAGGTGCGGGCCAAAAGAGTTGGCGGAGCCACTTATCAGGTGCCTATGGAGGTGCCCCAGAAAAGGGCATTAAGCCTGTCGATGCGTTGGATTATTACCGCGGCCCGGGCAAAAAAGGGCAAGCCGATGCACGCGAAATTAGCCGACGAGCTGATGGCTGCCTCCAAGGGAGAGGGCGAAGCGATTAAGAAAAAAATCAACGTTCATAAAATGGCCGAAGCCAACCGGGCATTCGCTCATATGGCGAGGTAGGATAATACAAGAGGCGTGATATGAAAATAACCATTTGCGGCAGCATTGCTTTTTTTGACGAGATGACGGGAGTAAAGAAAGATCTGGAGCTATTAGGACATGAGGTCAAATTGCCGCCCGTGGAAATTCCCAATGAGCAAGGAGAGATGATTTCCATTAAAGAATACTATCGTCAGAGGAAAGAAAGCAAAACCGAGATTGGCTGGATATGGGACAGAAAGGAATGGGCCATTAGGACACATTTTGATAAAGTTGCCTGGGCGGATGTTGTCCTAATACTCAATTATACCAAGAATGATATTGAAAACTACATCGGCGGCAATACTTTTTTGGAAATGGGAGTAGCCTTTTATCTGAAAAAACCGATTTATCTTCTGAATCCTATTCCCGAAACATCGATTAAAGAAGAGGTGCTGGGGATGAAGGCCATTGTTATTAACGGAGATTTATCAAAGATAGTTTGAATTATGAAATCAGTTGTTATCTGCGGCAGCAAAAGATTCAGAGAAGAAATTTTGAACTTCGCCGACGAATTAGCGGAAATGGGTGTGGTTGTTTACGAGCCTAGTTTCCGCTGGTTGGAAAAATGGACCGAGGAAGAGTGGGCGAAATTGTCCGATGACATTAAAAAAGCGGTTGTGATGGGTCTTACCTGTCAGCATTATCGTAAAATTGACCTGGCTGACGTTGTGTTTGTTTTCAACAGAGATGGTTATATCGGCAACAGCGTTAACCAGGAGATCGGCTACGCGGCAGCCAAAGCCAAGCCGATTTATTCGTTAGAGACAGATGATGATTTGGGCCGCCAGTTTTTAATTGACAAAATCGCGCCCTTTCCCGGAAGATTAGCCGAACTTTTGGGATATTCGGCCTCTAGGCAGGCGAAAAAGAAAATAACCATTTGCGGCAGTGTTAAATTCAGAAAAGAAATGGTTGAGGCAAGGGACAGATTGAACGAAATGGGTTACGAAGGAATTATCTGCCAAGTGATGGAGGATTTGGCCCTGGGCAAAAACCCCGAATTGTTGAAAAAAATTGAAGAAAACCACGCCCAAGCGAAAAAAGAAGGAGGTTTTATAAAATGGTATTACAATAGTATAGTTCAAAGCGACGCGATTTTAGTTCTGAATTATGACAAGGGTGATATAAAAAACTACATCGGCGGCAATACTTTGATGGAAATGGCGTTCGCTCATGTTCATGATAAAAGGATTTTTCTTTTAAACCCCGCGCCGGAAATCGGTTACCGCGATGAAATTATCGCTATGGACCCGATTATATTGAACAATGATTTGTCAAAG
Organism: Minisyncoccota bacterium; assembly: GCA_028718965.1. GTDB lineage: Bacteria > Patescibacteriota > Minisyncoccia > Minisyncoccales > CG1-02-41-26 > CG1-02-41-26. The sequence continues at coordinate 14,922 of JAQUKS010000017.1, read as the reverse complement.
ATTTCTTTTTAGTTCAAAAATTAAGAATCAAGAATTAAAAATTATTTGTTATGCCAAGACCACACCCAATAGAAAAGACAAGAGATATCGGAATTATCGCCCACATTGACGCTGGTAAAACAACGGTTTCGGAGCGTGTTTTGTTTTATACCGGCATATCGCACAAAATCGGCGAAGTGCACGAAGGGGAGGCGGTCATGGATTGGATGGAGCAGGAAAGGGAGCGGGGCATCACCATCACGTCCGCGGCTACTACCTGTACCTGGACGCCCACTGATCTGCCCAAAGAAAAAGCCAATGAGTATTGGATTAATATCATTGATACGCCCGGCCACATTGATTTTACCGTTGAGGTGCAGCGTTCGTTAAGGGTGCTTGACGGGGCAGTGGTGGTTTTTGACGGCGTGGCGGGAGTCGAGCCCCAATCGGAAACCGTCTGGCGTCAGGCCGACGGCTACAAGGTGCCTCGAATCTGTTTTATCAATAAAATCGACCGCATGGGCGCGAGTTTTGAAAAAAGTTTTGACAGTATTTTACAGAAGCTTACTAAAAACGCGGTGGCCATCCAGCTGCCCATTGGCGAGGAAGCCAGTCTTGAAGGGGTGGTCGATTTAATCACCCAAGAGGCTGTTTATTTCAATGGTGAGAAAGGAGAAATAATCGAGAAAAAGCCGATTCCCGAAGAATATAAGGAAAAGGCAGCCCAGTGGCGAGGGAAAATGCTGGAAAAGGTGGCTGCCGAAGACCATGCGCTACTGGAAAAGTTTTTGGCTGGCGAGGAAATCACTGTCCAGGAAATCCGGGCTGTTCTGCGCCAGTCAGTGCTTGATTACAAATTAGTGCCGGTTTTGTGCGGCTCGGCCTTAAAAAATAAAGGCGTGCAACTGATGCTTGACGCGGCTTGCTATTATTTGCCCAGCCCTGTTGATTTGCCGCCGGTAAAAGGCCTGGATCTCGAGACGAATGAGGAAATCGAAAGAAAAGCCGATGACGGCGCGCCTTTTTCCGCTTTGGTTTTTAAAATCGCCACTGACCCTTACGTGGGCAGTCTGGGATATTTTCGGGTTTATTCGGGTACATTAAAGAAGGGCTCTTATGTTTTAAATTCCACCAGCGGCGAGAAAGAAAGAATCGGCCGGATTTTAAGAATGCACGCCAATGACCGGAAAGAAATCGAAGAAGTGTTCGCGGGCGACATTGCCGCCACCGTGGGATTGCGGACCGCCGTGACCGGCCACACGCTTTGCGACGAAGCAAAGCCGATACTTTTGGAGAAATTAACTTTCCCCGAACCGGTTATTTCCATTCGCATCGAACCCAAAACCAAGGCCGACCAGGAAAAGCTTATTTTGGCGATGAAAAAATTGGCCGAAGAAGACCCGACTTTCAGGATTAAAGAGGACGTGGAAACCGGTGAAACCATTATGTCGGGCATGGGAGAGTTGCACCTTGATATTTTGGTTGACAGAATGAAAAGAGAATTTAAGATAGAGGCCAATGTCGGGGCGCCCCAGGTTGCCTATAAAGAAACGATATTTGCCGAAGCTGAAGCAGAGGGCAAATTTATCCGCCAGTCAGGCGGCCGGGGCCAGTACGGCCATGTTTATTTGCGCCTGAAGCCCAAGGAAAGAGGCACGGGCTATGAGTTTGTCAACGCCATCAAGGGCGGGGTGATTCCGCAGGAATACATTCCGGCGGTTGACAAGGGCGTGAAAGAGGCTATGGACAAGGGCGTGGTGGCGGGCTATCCTCTGATTGACGTGGAAGTTACCTTGTATGACGGTTCTTTTCATGAGGTTGACTCCTCTGAAATAGCCTTTAAAATAGCAGCCAGTATGGCTTTGCAGGAAGGAGCGAAAAGGGGCAAAGCGGCTTTGTTGGAGCCGATTATGAAACTGGAAACCGTAGTGCCCGAAGAGTTTTTCGGCGATGCCATCGGTGATCTCAATAGAAGGAGAGGAACCATTGACGAGACATTGGACCGGCTTAACCTGAAGGTAGTAAGGGGCAAGGTGCCTTTGTCGGAAATGTTCGGCTATGCCACTTCATTGAGATCTTTAACCCAGGGCCGCGGCACTTTTACTATGGAGTTCGACCATTATGAAAGAGTGCCCGACAATATAGCTAAGGAGATTATAGAAGGCAAGCGGAGATAAACAGGACTGTCGGTCAAATTCCATTAAAAATCAAAAATTAATAAGTAAATTTATTAAAATTATGAATTTATCGGATATAAAAAATTTAATTTCCGAAATAGGGGGCAAGGTGGTGTTCGTGGAAAACGACAAGGTCGTGGGCGTTTTTCTTTCGTATGACGAATATCGCAAGATAGCCGCCCAAAAGAACTGTTCATGTCCGGCACCTAAGCTGCCTTTGTTCACGTCCGGCCCCGAGGAAGAGCCAGCGGGCTTCAATGTTCCGGAGGATCTGCCAAGCTCAAGCGAAGAACCTTTCGATGTCGCCCCTGCGGACATCGTGGCCGAGGAGCCCGAGGTGATTATCGCTCCCGCGCCCGCCAGACCAGTGTCGCATAAGCCGGATTTGATTTATCCCGGACCGGAAAAAGAGCTTACCGTGGATGATTTGCCGTTTTAAAACGGCTCCAGTGTTGACATTTCATTCTCTATCAATATAATGAAGATAATTTAAATAATATAATAAATTACTATGGCCGAAAAAACTAAATTCGAACGAACCAAGCCGCACCTCAACATCGGCACTATTGGCCACGTTGACCACGGCAAAACCACCTTAACGGCGGCGATGCTGAAGTACGCCCACCTGAAGGGTTATAAATCTTCCAACAAGTCGGTTGATGAAATCGACTCCGCTCCGGAAGAGAAAGCCAGAGGAGTCACGATAAACATTTCCCACAACGAATTCGAATCGGAAAAAAGGCATTATGCTTTGATTGATTGCCCCGGGCACGCGGACTATATCAAGAACATGATTACCGGAGCTGCGCAAATGGATGGCGGCATTTTGGTAGTTTCGGCCGCTGAAGGCCCGATGCCCCAGACAAGAGAGCACGTTTTGCTGGCCCGCCAGGTGGGTTTGCCCGCTTTGCTTATTTTCCTGAATAAAGTTGACCAGGTAGACGACCCCGAGATGATTGATTTGGTGGAGTCCGAGCTAAGAGAGCTTTTGAAAAAATACGAATATCCGGGCGATACTACGCCGATTATCCGCGGTTCAGCTTTGAAAGCGGGCGAGGCCACTTCAGCTGATGATGAAGCCATGAAGCCCATCGCCGAATTATTTGCTAAAATTGACGAATTTATTCCCGAGCCCCAGCGCACCACTGATTTGCCGTTTTTAATGGGTATCGAGGATGTCTTTTCTATCGAGGGTAGAGGCACCGTGGCAACAGGTAGGATTGAAAGAGGCATTATCAAATCAGGCGAAGAAGTCGAGATTATCGGCTTGCGGCCGACCCAAAAAACAGTTGCGGTAAGTATTGAGATGTTCAATAAGATCTTGGACGAAGGCCGGGCAGGCGATAACGTAGGCATTTTATTGCGCGGCCTGAAGAAAGAAGACATAGAAAGAGGTCAGGTACTGGCCAAGCCCGGCACTGTCACGCCTCACACCGAATTCGAGACCGAGGTTTATACTTTGACCAAAGATGAGGGCGGCCGACATACTCCGTTTTTTGCAGGATATAAACCGCAATTTTTCATCCGCACTTGCGACGTTACTGGTGATGTTTTTCTGGCCGAGGGCGTGGAGATGGTTATGCCCGGTGATACCGCGCAGTTGAAGGTGAAGTTAATCGCGCCCGTTGCTCTGGAAGAAAAGCAGAAATTCGCCATCAGAGAGGGCGGCAGGACCGTCGGAGCAGGGGTGGTAACGAAGATTGCCAAGTAGCAAAATTTGAAACGCACCGCTCTTTGGTAAAAATAATATGGCAGATAGCGAAGCAAAAGATAAAGTCAAAAAAGAAAAAGAAGCCGAGGCTAAGTCGCGGCTAAGGATTAAGTTGCGCTCTTATGACAGCAAGGTAGTGGATGCTTCCTGCCGCCAGTTGGTGGAAATAGCGATGAGATCGGATGTGGAGATTGTCGGGCCAGTGCCTTTGCCCACGGAAATCCATAAATACACCGTGAACAGGTCGACTTTCGTGCACAAAGACGCCAGAGAGCAGTACGAGATGAGAATACATAAAAGATTGATTGAGGCCTTGAATACCAATCAGCGATTTATCGAGGCATTGAGGGATTTGACGCTTCCCACCGGAGTAGAAATTGAAGTTAAGACCACTTAACTTCAATTTCACAAGGAGGGGTCGGGAGAAAAGAATTTCCTCCCGTGCAGGAAAACAGTCCCGACTTGTCGGGACGCCAGAAACCGAGGGTTTCTGGAGGAGCGAGCGGATGCGAGCGACGAGATTGAAGTTAAGGCCACTTTTAAGATTAGCTAAAAGTTAATAATGTTCAGAGTACTAACCGGGCTGGTTGTAATCAGTTTGAGGTTAAAACTCTGAAGTAGTAAGAAAGAATACTAACCCATTTGTTTAAAGGCTTGAAAGCCGGGTGTTAGTTACCCGGTTTTTAGTTGGTTATTGAATATGCCATATATCCTTGGAAAAAAAATCGAGATGACGCAGATTTTTGAAAACGGAAAAGTTGTTCCGGTGACTTTGGTTGCGGCCGGGCCCTGTTTCGTGGCGCAAATCAAAACAAACAGCAAGGATAAATACGAGGCAGTGCAAATTGGTTTTGAAAAAAAGAAAGCCAATAGAATCAAGAAATCCGAAAAAGGCAAAGAATATAAGTTTTTAAAAGAGTTTCGCGCTAACGCGGAAAATTTGAAAGTTGGCGAGGAGATTAACGTTGCTGTTTTTAATGTCGGCGATAAGGTAAAAGTTTCGGGCGTGAGCAAAGGCAAGGGCTTCCAGGGAGCGGTTAAGAAATGGGGTTTTCACGGAAGAAACGCAACCCACGGCGTCAAGCACGAGCACCGCACGGTTGGTTCGGTGGGTTCTACTGATCCGGCCAGGGTGTTCCCGGGCAAGAAAATGCCCGGCAGAATGGGGGCTGGCAGGGTGTCGGTAAAAAATTTGACAGTGGCGAAAGTGGATGCTGAAAATAATCTGATCGCTCTGAAAGGAGCAATACCGGGAAGACGGGGTTCGTTAGTGGAAATTAGAGGATAATTTTAATTTCATGAAAGCCGATATATACAATCAAAAAGGCGAAAAGACCGGCCAGGCGGAATTGCCCAAGGAGATTTTTGATGTTAAAGTCGTTCCTGATTTGCTGCACCAGGTGATTGTTTCGCAGATGGCCAATCGGAGGCAGGGAACAGCCCACACCAAAGACAGGGGGGATGTCCGCGGGGGTGGCAGAAAGCCCTGGAGGCAGAAAGGAACAGGCCGGGCGCGCCACGGGTCAAGGAGATCACCCATCTGGAAGGGCGGGGGCGTTGCTTTCGGCCCCACCAAAGACAAGGTTTACGAAAGAAAGATTCCCAAGTCATTACGCCGGAAAGCTGTTTTAATGGCGCTTTCAGCCAAGGCGCAAAACCAGCTTTTGATTTTATTGGATAATTTGAAGTTTCCCGCCAAAAAAACCAAGGAAGTGGCCCAGGCTTTGAAAAATTTGCCCTGCAAAGGCCAGACTGTTTTGATTGCCTCGCCGGTCTATGATGCTGATTTGTTGAGAGCGGCTCAAAATATTCCCCAGGTTGCCGTTGCTCAGGTTGACGATTTTAACGCCTTGGATTTGCTATCTTCCAAATACCTGATTATGTCCGGCGAGGGTGTCAAGGCCTTAGAGAAGATGCTTAAGAAATCATAAATCAACTTTTATGTTGTTAGACCGTTTCAAAAGAAAATCTCAAAGATTATCTGCGCCGAAAACGTCTTCGGGCCAGGATAAAAAAAACGCCAAACGGCCGGCTTCGGTTAAAGAACAGCCGGCACGAAAACCCCGTGAAAAACAGAAAGAGGCGCAGGAAGCTCCCGTGGCCGATATCAAGACCGGCGATAAGAAAAGAAAGGGGGTGGTGGCACCGTTGGTTTTGAGAGCTCCCCGGATTACCGAAAAGGCGGTTATTTTGCAGGATAAAAATCAGTATGTTTTCAAGGTGGCTGGCAGTGCCTCGAAGTCCGAGGCGAAGAAAGCTGTTGAAGAAGTCTACAATGTTGATGTTTTAAAAGTGAGAATGATCAGCATACCTGCCAAGAAAAAGCGCCTGGGCCGCACTTCGGGCTGGCAAAGCGGCTATAAAAAAGCCGTAGTTACAGTCAAAAAAGGGCAGGATATCGAAATTATGCCGCGATAATGGAATCATCCGTTAAACTATTATGAACACTGTTTTTACAAAAAAAGATCCGGAAAAGGCGCTCGTTACCATTTTGAAGAAAAAATCCGGGCGTAATAACACTGGCCGCATTACTATGCGCCATCAGGGCGGCGGAGTAAAGAGATATTACCGCCTGGTGGAATTCGGTCAGACCAATCCGGGCCAGACTGCCAGCGTTGTTGCCATAGAGTACGACCCTAACCGTACTTGCTATATTGCTTTAGTCCGGTATAATAGTGGCCAGAAGCAGTATATTTTAGCGCCCCAGGGAATGAAAGTCGGGGACGAAGTGGTTTGCGATGAAAAGGCTCCTCTGAATCCGGGCAATCGGCTGAAGCTGAAAAACGTTCCGCTTGGCGCGATGGTTTATAACATAGAATTGGTGCCGGGTATGGGAGGAAAAATGGCCAGAGGAGCGGGCTCTTGCGCGCAGGTTATGGCGCAGGAAGGAAAATACGCTAATTTGAAGATGCCTTCGGGAGAAGTGAGAAAGGTTTTGGGCGAATGTTTCGTTTCCATCGGTTCTTTATCCAATCCCGAACATCGTTTCAAGCAAATTGGCAAAGCCGGCACAGCCCGTTTGAAGGGTATAAGGCCCAGTGTGAGAGGTTCGGCGATGAACGCTTGCGATCACCCTCACGGCGGCGGCAAAAACAAACAGCCCATTGGACGCCATCCCAGGACAGCTTGGGGCAAACCGGCTTTGGGAGTAAGGACCAGACGGAGCAAATGGACGGATAAATTGATATTACAGAGGAGAGTAAAGAAACTTAGGAAAAAATAAAACTATGAGCAGAAGTTTGAAAAAAGGCCCTTACATAGATGAAAAACTTTTAAAGAAGGTAAGCCGTTTGGATAAGGGCGACAAGACGATAATCAAAACTTGGGCCAGGCGGGCTTCGATTACTCCGGAGATGGTCGGCTTTACTTTCGGTGTTTATAACGGCAAAGAGCACATACCTGTTTTTATTATCGAAGAAATGGTCGGTCATAAGTTGGGTGAGTTTTCAGCCACTACCAAATTCGGTCGCCATGGAGGCAAGATGCAGAAAGAGCAGGAGGCTAAAGCCCAGGAAAAAGAAGCGGTAAAAGCCGCCAAATAATCATTGATTGTTTATGTTGGTTAAAGCGAGTTTAAATTATTTGCATATATCGCCCCGCAAGGTTCGTTTGCTGGCGGATTTGATAAGAAAACAGAAGGTTCAGCAGGCCAGGGCTTTCCTTGATTTTTGCGTGAAAAGGGGATCCTTGCCCGTAAGAAAGCTGCTTGATTCGGCTGTTGCCAACGCGAAAAATAATTTTGAGTTAAAAGAGGAGGATTTATTCATTAAAGAGATAAAAGTTGACGAAGGCCCAAAAATGAAGCGGTGGAGGGCGCGCTCCAAAGGCCGGGCTATGCCTATTCAGAAAAAGACCTCCCACGTTACCATTGTTTTGGATACCGTAGCGGTAAAAGAATAAAAATATGTCGCATAAGGTGCATCCGAAAATTTTAAAAGTAAGAGAAATCAAGGACTGGCTGTCCAGGGGTTTTTACGAAAAGGATTTCCGTTTCAACCTGCAGGAAGATTATCTTATAAGAACCTTTTTGACTAAAAAGCTTATGCAGGCTTCGGTAGAGAGCATTGAAATAGAAAGAGGCCGTTCCGCCTTGAGAGTTATCATAAAGACGGCACGCCCCGCTTTGGTAATCGGCCGAGGCGGTCAAGAGGTAGAAAAACTGAAACAGGGTATTGATAAAATTTTAGCAGGCATCAAAAATGCCAAGCCGGACCAGAAAAAAGAAGTAAAGATTGAAATTCTTGAAGTGAAGAATCCCTGGGCTTCTGCTCCTTTGGTAGCCCAATGGATTGCCGGACAAATCGAGAAAATGGTACCTTTTAGAAGAACGATGAAAATGGCATTGGGCAAGCTGATGGAGCAAAAAGATGTCCAGGGAGCCAGGGTACAGGTGGCGGGCCGTTTGAACGGTTCGGAGATCTCCCGCACCGAGTGGCTGGCCGAAGGAAAATTGCCGCGCCAGAACCTGCGCGCCGTAATTGATTATGCTTTGGAAGAGGCCAGGTGCACTTACGGCACCATTGGCGTTAAGGTCTGGATATATAAAGGAGAGAGCTTCAAATAAACCACTATGCTTCAGCCAAAGAAAATGAAACATCGAAAATGGCATAAAGGAAGGACCAGGGGCATTGCCAGAAAGGGAACCGAGCTGGCTTTCGGGAGTTTTGGATTGAAAGCCATGGAGACCAAGTGGATTACCGCCTCCCAAATCGAGGCCTGCAGAAAAAGCATGGCCCGCTTTCTGAAAAAGAAAGGCAAGCTCTGGATAAGGATCTTTCCGTATAAGCCCATTACCGCCAAAGGCAGCGAAGTACCGATGGGAGGAGGCAAGGGCGCTGTTTCTTATTATGTTTTTCCGATTACTCCGGGAAGAATTATTTTCGAACTGGATGGCGTGGAAGAAGAAACAGCCCGGGAGGCTTTTAAAAAGTCGGCCGATAAGTTGCCGATAAAAACGGTATTTCTTAAAAAGGAAATTTAGTTCAAAGCTATGAAATGCAAAGATAAAATGAAAGACTTCAACAGAATGGACAAGCCGGCCCTCAAAGAATTTTTAACGGAAAAAAAAGAAAAAATCCGCCAGCTAAGGTTTGATTTGTCCGCGGGCAAAGTTAAAAATGTAAGGGAAATCCGGGAAATGCGCAGAGACATCGGCCGCTTAAACACTTTGTTAAAATCAAAGTAAGATTTTAAGAATATGAAAAAGAGATTAACAGGAATAATTATTTCCGACAAAATGCAGAATACCGCGGTGGTTATGGTTGACCGGCTAGTCGCCCATTCCAAATACCACAAGCGTTTTAAGGTTTCCAAAAAATACAAAGCGCACATCGAGGCGGGCGATTTCAAGACAGGCGATAAGGTGGTTATAGAGTCCTGCCGGCCGGTAAGCAAAGACAAAAAGTGGAAGGTAATCGGCCCGGTTGTCGTGAACGAGCCGGTTAAAACCGAAGAAGCCACGAAATAATTTTATGATTCAGACAAGAACAAAACTTAATGTTGCTGATAACACCGGAGCCAGAATGGTGCAATGCATTGGCATACCAGGGGGCAGTGGAAAGCATTACGCGCAGATAGGAGAAATAATCCGCGTGGTTGTGAAGAAGGCCGATCCCAGGCGCGAGGTCAAAAAACACCAGGTATTGAAGGCCGTGGTCGTCCGCCAGCACAAACCATTTCGCCGGCTTGACGGCTCTTATTTGATTTTTGACGATAACGCCTGTTGCTTGTTGAATGATAACAAAGCGCCCAAAGGCAGCCGTATTTTAGGGCCGGTGCCCAGGGAATTAAAGGACAAGGGGTTTGATGCCATCACCACTATGGCTAAGGATGTCGTTTAATATTATGAAGATAAAAAAAGGCGATGAAATTTTAATAATAAGAGGCAAGGACAGGGGCAAGAAAGGCAAGGTGGCAAGGACTTTTCCAAAAACAGAGCAGGTTTTGGTCGAAGGCTTGAATTTGAAAAAGATTCACAAGCGGCCCCGGAGAGAAGGTGAAAAGGGCCAGGTTGTCGAGGTGGCTGTTCCGTTGAAGGCAGCCCGGGTGAAATTCATTTGTTCGAAGTGCGGCCAGGCCGTCCGGCTGGGTTATGTAATTAGCGGGCAGAATAAAAGCAGGGTTTGCAAAAAATGCAAAGCCGAGGTATAAACGTTTTAAATCCGGAGTTTTTATGGAAAAGCTATACGAAAAATATAATAAAGAGGCGGTTCCCGGAATGATGAAGAAATTCGGTTTCAAATCCGTCATGGCCGTGCCGAAAATCAGCAAGGTGGTGATAAACAGCGGCTTTGGCAAGACGATATCGGGCAAGAGCTCGGGCGAGAGGGAGGTCGTTGAAAAATACGTGAGCGATAATTTATCAGCGATAGCCGGCCAGAGGCCGTCTTTGAGAAAGGCGAAAAAATCCATTGCCAATTTCAAGCTAAGGGAGGGCATAAACATCGGAGCCACCAGCACTTTGAGAGGCAAAAGAATGTACGATTTTTTGGAAAAACTGATTTGGCTGGTTTTGCCCCGCAGAAGGGATTTCAGGGGGCTGAGCGCGAATTCGATTTCCAAAACCGGCGAATTATCCATCGGTTTGAAGGAGCATACTCTTTTTCCGGAAGTAAGGATTGAGAAAGAAAAGGGTATTTTCGGCCTGGAAGTCGTTATTGCCACGACCGCCCGCAATAAGCAAGAGGCCCTGGAGTTGTTTAAACTGATGGGATTCCCATTTGAAAAATAGTAAAATTACATGGCTAAAACATCATCTATCATAAAATCACAAAGAAAGCCGAAGTTTGAAACCAGGATTATAAGGCGTTGCTTTCGTTGCGGCCGGGTGAGAGGCTATATGAGAAAGTTCGGTTTGTGCCGCATTTGTTTCCGGGAGATGGCCAATCGGGGCGAGATTCCCGGCATTACAAAGTCGTCTTGGTAACCAATTTTTATATTTATGACCGACCCTATATCCGATTTACTAAATAGAATCAAAAACGCCCAGGCTGTTTTTCATCCCGTGGTGGATGTTCCATGCTCTAATCTGAAAGCGAGAATTGTTGAGATCCTGAAAAACGAGGGGTTTATTTCCGATTTCAGAAAGCGGGGCAAGAAAGAGATGAAAACATTAAGAATAGGCCTGAAATACAATGAGGACAAGACCCCGGCGATTTTGGGTTTTAAAAGGATTTCCAAGCCGGGCCAGCGGATTTACAAAAAATCAAAAGAGATCAGAAGAGTTAAAAACGGCTATGGCCTGGCCGTTGTTTCCACTAACCAGGGCTTGCTTACCGATAAGGAGGCCAGAAGAAAAAAGCTCGGAGGCGAAATAATGTTAGAAATCTGGTAAAATTTTAAACGTATGTCACGTATAGGCAAAAAACCAATTTTAATACCCCAGGGCGTGGAAGTGAAAAAAGACGGCCGAAAAATAACGGTTAAGGGGCCCAAGGGAACGATAATCCAGGATATTCCCGAAGAAATTTCGGTTGAACAGAAAGACAGCCAAATTTTAGTGAAGCCCGTCCGGGAAAACAAAAAGAGCCGCGAGCTGTGGGGGCTGATTCGTTCCTTGCTGCAAAATCACGTTCAAGGTGTTTGCGCGGGTTTCGAGAAAAAACTAGAAATGGTAGGTGTTGGCTATAAAGCCGCCCTGGTTGACCCTAAGACCATAAAAATCGAAGCGGGGTTCTCCCATCCGGTTATAATGCCATTACCCGAAGGATTGACAGCCACGGTTGAAAAGAACGTTATTACTGTTGTCGGTTTTGATAAGCAAAAAGTAGGTCAGTTTGCCGCCAAAATCAGGGATGTCCGGCCGCCCGAACCTTACAAAGGCAAGGGTATAAGATACCAGGGAGAAAAAGTACGTCGCAAGGAAGGTAAAAAAGCAGCTACTGCAAAATAGCGTATGTTAGCAAAACAAATCAAAAGAATAAAAAGACACAAGCGCATAAGGGCAAGGGTTATCGGGGGGCCCGAGAAACCGCGTCTTTGCGTTTTTCGCAGCAATCAGCATATTTACGTTCAGCTTATTGACGACCAAAATGGAAAAATTTTGTTTGCGGTGAGCGATGCTGCCATAAAAGAGAAAGGCAAAGTTGCCAAAGCAACGGAAGCGGGCCGGGCCATAGCCCGTCTGGCTTTGGAAAAAAAGATTGAGAATGTTGTTTTCGACCGCGGCGGTTTCAAGTATCATGGCAGAGTAAAGGCGGTGGCTGAAGGAGCCAGAGAAGCTGGTCTTAAGTTTTAATAAAAATTTATGGCAAGAGAACCAAGAGAAAGACAATCAGACAGACAAAGGCCCAAGCCCGAATATGATTCGCAGGTTTTGGATATAGCCCGCGTTACCAAGGTGACGGGCGGAGGAAAAACTCTGCGGTTCAGGGCGGTGGTGGCGGTGGGCAATAAAAAAGGCCGTATCGGTTTGGGCGTGGCCAAGGGCAAGGATGTGCAGCAGGCCATAGAAAAAGCCACCCGTCTGGCCAATCGCCATATACTTACCATTCCTGTCGTGGAAAGCACTATACCTCACGAAACATGGGCCAAGTTCGGGCCAGCCGAGGTTTTACTCAAGCCCCAGGGCAGAGGTCTGGGTTTGGTGGCCGGGGGCGTGGTGCGGGTGATTTGCGGTTTGAGCGGCATCAAAGACGTGTCATCGAAACTGCTTTCACGTTCAAGAAATAAGCTCAACATTGCTAGGGCTACGATTGAAGCGCTGAGAAAATTGAAGATTAAAGAGAAATAAGATTTTTCAATATGCAAATTCACGAAATACAGCCAACGCATAAAAATAAAAAAAGCAGGCGTATCGGGCGGGGCGGCAAGAAAGGCACTTATTCCGGGCACGGCATCAAGGGCCAAAAATCGCGGGCCGGACGCAAAATGCAGCCCTCGATAAGAGAGCTGATCAAGCGTTATCCCAAATTGCGCGGTTATCGTTACGTGCGCTTGAATGTTTCCGGCGCTTGCCTCAATCTGGACGTTTTGGAAAAAAATTTCAAAAGTGGCGATAAAATTACGCCCGCTGTTTTGCTTGAAAAAAAATTGGTAAGTCGTTTCGGTTCAAGGATGCCGGTGGTGAAAATCTTGGGCAGAGGAGAAATAAAAAAGAAGCTTGATGTGAGCGGTTGCGAAGTGTCGAAGGGAGCGAAAGAAAAGATAGAGCAAGCCGGCGGAAACGTAAGATAATCTTTTATGTCTTCCTGGTTTCAAAAACTTATAATGGTTTTCAAAAACAAACAGTTGAGAAACAAGATTCTTTTTGTTTTGGCTGTTATGGTGGTCTTCCGTCTGGCCGCGGCCATACCTATTCCGGGAATTGATTTGGAAAACTTGAAAAGATTTTTCAATCAGAATCAGTTCTTCGGCCTGATGAATGTTTTTGTCGGAGGCACGCTGGATAATTTGTCCATTATTATGCTGGGCCTTGGTCCTTACATCACTGGCGTGATTATTATCCAGCTTCTTACTATGGTATTTCCCCAGCTGGAAAAAATGTTCAAAGAAGAGGGGGCTGCCGGCCGGCAAAAAGTGAATCAGTACGGCCGCATCCTTACCGTGCCTCTGGCTGTTCTGCAGGGCTACAGTATGCTCGTTTTGTTTGAACGCCAGGGAGCCATCGGACATCTGGGCGGGATGCAGCTGGCGGTAGCTCTTACGACCATAGCGGGCGGAGCGGTTTTTTTGATGTGGCTGGGCGAACTGATTACCGAAAAGGGGATTGGCAATGGTGTTTCTTTGCTGATATTCGCGGGTATTGTTTCCAGCACTCCCTCTGACATCCGCCAGATTATTTTTTCCTGGGATCCCGCCAGCCTGCCTTCTTATATTTTGTTTTTCGTGGCTTCCATCGCGATAATAGCGGGAGTGGTTCTGATTACCGAAGCCCGGCGCAACATTCTGGTTTCTTATGCCAAAAGAGTCCGCGGCAACCGCATTTACGGTGGGTCTTCCACTTATTTGCCCATTAATCTTAATCCCGCGGGGGTTATTCCCATCATTTTCGCTTTGAGTATTTTGCTTTTTCCCAGCATGATAGCCGGATTTTTAGCAACAGGGGCCAATGCCTGGCTTTCGGGTGCGGCCAAGGCAGTGGCTGACTTTTTGCAAAACGGCTGGATACACGGCATCTTATTTTTCGTTCTGGTTTTTCTTTTTACGTTTTTTTACACCGCGGTCACTTTCGACCCCAAATCAATCGCCAATAATTTGCAAAAAATGGGGGGTTTTGTGCCCGGCATCAGGCCGGGGCAGTCAACCGCGCAATTTTTGCACAAAATTCTTTATCGCATTTTGTTTCTGGGTGCGGGGTTTTTGGGCTTAATCGCGGTGATGCCTTCTATTATCCAGGGCGTAACAAATGTTCAGACATTTCAGTTTTTGGTGGGCGGCACCTCTTTATTGATCGTGGTGAGCGTTGTTTTGGAAACCTGGCGGCAAATCAAGGCGCAGATTGAAATGCGCGAGTACGAAAATTATTAAACGTTCGGTAGTATTCATTACTTTGCATCAATTATTATGCACAGTTTAAAACAAAAATCGGTTGTTATTTTGATTGGCCCTCCGGGAGCGGGCAAAGGAACACAAGGCACCTTGCTGGCTGAAAAGCTGAATTTATATTATTTCGAGACGAGCAAAATCCTGGAATTGAGCTTTCAGGAGAACACCGAAGGCGAGTTCATCGAGGTGGCCGGACAAAAATATTATTTTGCCCAGGAGTTCGATAACTGGAAAAAAGGCATTTTATGCAGCCCGCCTTTCGTGAGTTATCTGGTGCAGGAAAAAATCAGGGATCTTTTTCAAAAAGACATCAGTCTGCTTTTGTCGGGTTCGCCCCGGACGGTTTTCGAGGGCGAACAGGTCATGCCGCTTTTGGAGGAATTATACGGCAAAGAAAATATCAGGATTATTCTTTTGGACATCCCGCCCGAACAAACGGTTTTCCGCAATTCCAACCGCCGCATATGCCAGCTGATGCGCCACCCTATTCTGTATAACGAAGAAACTAAAAATTTGGAAAACTGTCCGCTGGACGGCTCCGCTTTGATGAAAAGAGCCGGCCTGGACGAC
>JAQUKS010000016.1 GCA_028718965.1 Minisyncoccota bacterium | reverse complement strand
CTTTTAGAATATTTTGAAAAAATCGGGCTGAAAGCCAGAACGGTTGACGGCGTCGGCCCGGTAAGCGAAGTTTTCGAGCGGGCTCTCGAATCCGTAAAGTAGTTATGATTTCCATCAAGACAGAGCAAGAAATTAAAATAATGAAGCAGGGCGGGGCGATTTTGTCCAAGATTGCCAAAGAATTATCAAAGCAGGTAAAGGCAGGAGCTTCAACTTCGGATTTAAACAGGGCGGCCAACGCCCTGTTTGCGTATTATAAGACCGAACCGGCGTTTTTGAATCATCAGGGCTTTCCCGCTGCCATTTGCGCTTCGGTCAACGACGTGGTGGTGCACGGCGTTCCCTCGGATTATATACTGAAAGACGGAGATGTTTTGTCGCTTGATTTGGGCCTTAAGCACAAAGGCTTTTATCTGGACATGGCTTTTTCAAAAATAGTCGGCGGTAAACCGGCCGATGACATTGACAAAAGGCTGGTCAAGACCGCCAGAGCCGCTTTGGACGAGGGGGCAAAGGCCGTGAAACCGGGCGCCACTTTGGGCGACATCGGGTTTGTAATCCAGAATTGCGTTGAAAAGCAGGGCTTTAGCGTGGTGCGCAATCTGTGCGGCCACGGCATTGGCAAAGAATTGCACGAAGACCCGCAGATTTTGAACTACGGCCTGACTGGCGAGGGTGAGATTTTGCGCGAGGGCATGGTAATTTGCCTTGAGCCCATGATAACCAGGGGATCGTGGAGGCTGAAAAAATCTCCTGATGGTTTTGGCTATCGGACAGAAGACGGCTCTCGTGCCGCCCACTTTGAGCAAACAATGGCTGTGAGCGCCAAAGGATGTCTGGTATTGACTAAACTGTGATTTAGTGTTATTGTATAGCCAGCTTTAGCAAACTAACCCTAACTTGTTTCCCGTTTTTCGGGGAAAGGAGAGCAGTCATGCAGTTAGGGATTTTTTTATTTTTTCTTTTCTTTTTATTTTTTCTTTTCTATCTGAAGAAGATGAAAGAAAAAAATAATGATCTGGTTGTCTTCAACCAGATCATTGATGTCTATCGCGGCGGGTATTATAGATACCCACGCTTTAGATATTTTCCTTGGCACTGGTATCGCCGCGTAAGATACTAGTTTGTCAAGGAAAAATAAAAGGGACATCAGATAATGATGTGCCCTTTTAAAATACAAAAAGGATTTGCTATAATGAATAATCCTCAATATGTCTCAAAAGTCAAAGTCTTTTTCCGAGTTGCGCTGTGACGCTGTGTCGGGCGATTGGGTGGTCGTGGCCGCTGGGCGGGGCAAGCGTCCGGATCAGTTCGGCCTGAAGCGAGATGTTTCTTCCTCAACCGCGAAAACCGGCTGTCCTTTTTGCGTTTTTTTCGACAGATCATTGCCCAAAGGCAGCGGTATCGTGGTTGTTGACAACAAGTATCCGGCTTTTTCCCCTGACGCTGGCTTGGGCAAGGCTTTTGGCCAGGGTTTTTTCAAGAAAAAGCCGGCTCTCGGGTTTCACGAGGTCGTGGTGCTGAAAAAGCACGACATTCAGCTTGCCGATGTCTCTCTTGACGAGCTCAAAGAGCTTATCGGCGTTTATCAGGAGCGCTATTTGATTTTGTCGGCCAAAAAGGGAATCAAATACGTTTTCATTTTTCACAATCAGGGCCCTCTGGCCGGAGCCTCAATAACCCATCCCCATTCCCAGATCATAGCGAACAATGTTGTTGATTTCGGTTTTTTGCGGCCCCTTAAAGCAAGCCAGGCTTTTTACGCCAAGAACAAAAAATGCCTTTACTGCCAGGTGGTGAAAGCTGAAATGAAAAACAAAGAGCGGATCGTTGATGAGAACAAAAGCTTCGTGGCTTTGTGCCCGTTCGCCTCGAAGATTTCTTTCGAGGTCATGATCTTTCCCAAAAATCACTCGCCGTATTTCGAAAGAATAAGCGAAGAGGAAAAAGCCGATCTGGCCGATATTTTAAAAAGCGTTTTGATCAAAATCAAAAAAGGCGTCGGCGACCCTGACTATAATTTTTTCATCCGCACCTCGCCTTGCGACAAAGCAAGTTATCCGTATTTTCACTGGCATCTTGATATATTGCCCAAGACCGCCATTTACGCCGGATTCGAGCTCGGAGCCAATATGGAGATAATCACCATGGCTCCCGAGCAGGCCGCCGAATATTTACGAAAAATCAAAGTATGAAGAAGCTGATTATAGCCAACTGGAAGATGAATCCTTCGACTTTGCGCGAAGCGCGGAGGATGTTTTTGGCTTTGAAGGCCGGAGTAAAGAGCAATAAGTCGGAGGTGGTTGTTTGCCCGCCGTTCGTTTATCTTGCTGCTGCTACGGAAGTTTTTAAGTCCGGGAAAATCAGATTGGGAGCCCAGGACTGTTTTTGGGCTGAAAACGGGCCTTACACCGGCGAAGTTTCCGCTTCAATGCTCAAGAGCATCGGAGTAAAATATGTTATACTGGGGCATTCCGAAAAAAGGGCTATGGGCGAAAACAGCGAGACAGTTGGCAAAAAAATCAAAGCGGTTTTGAAAAGCAATCTTACGCCTGTTGTTTGCGTGGGGGAAACAGCCGAGCAAAAACAAAAAGGTGATGCCTTTGCGGCCCTGGAAGAACAGGCCGAAACTATTTTTGGCGGCTTGTCCGGCCAGCAGATTAAAAATATTGTTATGGCCTACGAGCCGGTTTGGGCGATAAGCACGGCTGCCAACAGCCGCAGCTGCCCGCCCGATGAAGCCCTTACCGCGATTTTATTCCTGCGTAAATTATTGGCGAAGACAGCGGGCCCGAAAGCCGGGCAAACATTGCCGGTTTTATACGGGGGCAGCGTTGACGAGAGCAATGCCGATGATTATTTGCGCAATGAAGCTGTAAGCGGGCTTTTGGCTGGCGGGGTATCTTTAAACGTTAAAAAATTTTTGAAAATTTCGCAAAGCAAGGTATAATACCTGAACCAGATAAAAACTATGAAAAGAGTCGTTGATTTGATAAATACCGAAGATGACCAGGAAAGGCCGCAGGCCAGGTGGGTTAGGGTGGAAGAAAAAAGGCCGGCCCGGAAAAAGAAAACCAAAGAACGCAAAGCAAGGGAAAGCAGAAAAAGAACAATAAAACCCGAGAGGGTTAAAAAGCCCGGAGGGAAAAAGCCTGTTTTTTCTTTGAGTGTTATTTTGATAATTCTTGCCTCGGCTGTTGTTATGGCCGCGGCCGGATTTTTATGGTTCACTCTCAACCCCAAACTTTCTTTGGCTCTGCGGATTAAACAGGAGCCGCTGGAATTACACGAAGAAGTCGAACTGAACATATCCCAGGCCGCTCTGGATACTGCCAAGAGAATAATACCCGCTCAATTCCTGGAGGGTTCGCAGGAAATGTCGCAAGCTTTCAAGGCTACGGGCGTTGCCTTTGAAGATGAAAAATCCCAAGGCGTAATCAGGGTTTATAACAACACCAATCCTCCGACTCCTTTGACTTTAAGGGAAGATACGAGATTTTTGTCTTCAGGCGGAGCGAAAATTTTCAGGGCAACGGAGAAAGTGATTTTGCCCGCTCCCGCCAAACAGGGCAGTAAAGTCATTGCTTCGTTTCAGGATATAAGAGTAATTGCTCAGGAAGTGGGGGATGAATATAACATCGGGCCTTCGAAGTTTTCCGTGCCGGGCCTAGCGGGCACGAATTTTTATTACGCTGTATGGGGCGAGTCCGAACAATCAATGGCCGGAGGCTCCAGGAAAGAAGTGCCTAAAATCAGCGACGCCGATATGGAGAATGCCAAAAGCGAGCTTTACAAAGTCATAAAGGAATCGGTTTTGAACGCCATCAGGGAAAAAGCCCCTGCGGGCTGGTCTCTGGACGAAAGAGCTGTTTTGGAAAACGGTTTCAATTTTGCCTGCGCCAAGCCGGCCACCTCAACCGCGGAGAGCGGAAACGAAGATTTAGAGTTTACCTGTTCGGGTAGTCTTTCTTTGAAAACATTGGCTTTTAAACAGGATGATTTGGATGCGCTGGCTTTAAGTCTCTTCAGAGAGCGTATTCCCTCCGGCAGAGAAATAAGACAAGAGACCCTGCAGGTTTCGCTGGTGCCCAAGGGAGCGGTAACGCAATCAGGCAGGCTGGTGATTTCCTTGGGAGCCGGAGCCAAATCCTATGAGGTCTTGAATCAAAATGTTTTTTTAAACAGGATTCTTGGCAAAGACAGGCAGCAAATCGAGCAAATCGCTTCTGTTGATTTTCCGGCTATAGAATCGATTGATTTCAAATTTTTGCCTTTCTGGATCAAGAAAGCGCCTTCCGATGCCGAAAGAGTAAAACTTCGCTTGACTTTCTAATTATTTTTTGTTAATTTTAAAAATATTCAACAATGGCAAAAAGCAATATCCAAATAAAGGGGCAGGTTGTGGAGGCTCTCCCCAGCTTGTCTTTTAAGGAGCTATTAGAGGATGGGCGGGAGGTCCTGTCGCATCTGGCGGGCAAACTGAAAATGGATCACATCAAAATTTTACCGGGCGACAAAGTAACGGTGGAAATGAGTCCCTATGACGACCGGCGGGGAAGAATCGTTTACAGGTTGAAATAATCATTGAGAATTTTCGTTTATGAAAGTAAGGCCTTCGGTTAAAAAGCTGTGCAAGAAATGCAAAGTGGTCCGTAGAAAGGGCCGCGTTTATATTATTTGCGAAAATCCCAAACACAAGCAAAGACAGGGATCGTAATTTAACTTTTAATCCGATAAATTTCAACTTTCTAACAAAATATGCCCAGAATCGCAGGCGTTAATATTCCGGAAAACAAACAAATAGAAACCGCTCTTACCTATATTTACGGCATAGGGCGTCCTTTGTCCAGCAAGATTTTGAAGGAAAGCGGCGTTCCTTCCACTAAGCGCGCCAATGACCTTACTGACAAGGAGGTAGCGGCCATCCGGCAGGTGCTTGAAGGCAAATTCAAGATTGAGGGCGATTTGAGGCGCGAAATAATGGCCAACATCAAGCGGATGAAAGAAATCCGCTGCTGGAGAGGCTTGCGCCATATCAAGGGCTTGCCGGTTCGGGGCCAAAAAACCAAGAAAAATTCCCGCACCATAAGAGGCAACGTGAAGAAAACCGTGGGCTCGGGCAGAAAAGCCGCTCCCGCTCCTAAATAAAATCATACTATGGGGAAGAAACGAATTATTCAAAAAACTCAAGAGGAACTGATTCAGGAAAGGGAGAAGATTGACCAAAAGCTGAAGAAAGAAGTGGTTTTAAAAACACCCGGCAGGTTTCATCGTGCCAGAGTTTACATCACCTCGACCTATAACAATACCATTATTACCCTGGCTAATGAAAACGGAGACGTTATGCTGAATCGCTCCGCCGGCGTAGTGGGTTTTAAGGGAACCAAAAAAGGCACTTCGTTTGCGGGTTCGAAAGTCGCGGAAGCCGTTATCGGCATCTGTGAGAAAATGGGAGTAAGGGATATTGACGTATTTATCAAGGGTATCGGCGGGGGCAGGGATTCAGCCCTGAAAACGTTCGCTAACAGAGGCTTGGAGATTCACAGCATCAGAGATATGACGCCGGTGCCCCATAACGGCTGCCGGCCGAAAAAGCCCAGAAGAGTGTAAATTTTTTCAATGATTCACGACTATGCCATCCAATAAATGCAAAACTTGTCGCCGCTTAGGACAAAAAGTATTTTTAAAGGGAGAAAAATGTTTGTCTCCTAAATGTCCCATGGTGCGCCGGCCTTATCCGCCGGGTGCCAAGAAAAAGCGCGGACCCGGTAAAATGTCCGAGTACGGCAAAGAATTGTCTGAAAAGCAAAAACTCAAGAAGCATTATGGCTTGAGTGAAAGCCAGTTCCGCGGTTACGTAAAGGATATTTTAAAAAAGCGGGGCGGCGATACGGACGCGGCTTTGCTTTTGATTCGCAAACTGGAACGCCGGCTTGATAATGCGGTTTTTCGTTTGGGCCTGGCGAAGTCACGGCGGGAAGCCCGGGTGCTGGTGGCTCATGGTCATTTTTTGGTTAACGGCAAGCCGGTCAACGTAGCTTCGTTCATGGTCAAGAAAAACGATAAAATAACCATCAAGAATACGAAGAAAAATAAAGCCAATTTTAAAGACCTTTCTCATTCCCTGAAAGGCTATCATGTTCCGGACTGGCTGAAGCTGGACAAAGAACAAATGGAAGGAGTTGTCGCGGGCGATCCCGGGCTGGATAATATGGAATCGGCGGTTGACATTTCAGCCGTGTTTGAATTTTACTCGCGCTAAAATTAAGCAATAAATCAAAATTATGATACCTCTACCATTAAAGATGCACGTCGCGCAAAAAGAAGGCAACAAAGCCATTATCGAAGTAGCCGGGATGTATCCGGGCTATGGCTTCACTATTGGCAACTGCTTGAGGCGGGTGTTACTCTCCTCTTTGGAGGGCGCGGCGATCACCCAGATAAAAATCGAAGGCGTATCTCATGAATTCTCCACCATTGAGGGCGTTCTGGAGGATGTAGTGCTTTTGATTTTGAATCTGAAAAAGCTTACTTTCAAAATGTACGGCGACGAGCCTCAAACCATTACTTTGTCGGTAAAAGGCGAGAGAGAAGTAAAAGGCAAGGATTTCAAACTTACCTCGGATCTTCAGCTGGCTAATCCGGAAACGCATATCGCCACTATCACCAAGCCGTCAGCCGAACTTAAGATAGAGGCTTTGGTGGAATCGGGCATCGGCTATGAGCCCGCCAAAGGCAGGGAGGCTAAAAAATCCGAGATTGGCGTAATACCCATTGACGCCATTTTCACGCCGATGCGCAAAGTGAGCCTGAAGGTGGAAAATATGAGGGTGGGCAAGAGAACCGATTTTGATTTGCTGAAGCTGGAAATCGAAACCGACGGCACCATTGACCCTGAAGAGGCCTTCAAGAAATCAGCGGAGATTTTAGTAAAGCATTTTTCAGCTATTGCCGGCATCGGCGAAGAGTCGGCGGATAATGCCGAGGATATTCCATCCGTAAAGCCCGCCAAAGCCGAAAAATCTTCTTCCCAGGAAAACGCCGAGGCCGGAAAAATTAAAATCGAAGACTCCAAACTGAACGAAAGAATAAAAAATATTTTATCAGCCGGAAATGTCAAAACTCTGGGCGGGTTAGCGAGAAAATCCGAAGATGATTTGCTGCAGATGGAGGGCCTGGGGGAAAAGGCTGTTTCTGAAATAAAAAAGGTGCTTAAAAAAGCCGGCATGGAACTTAAGGCATAAAATTTTTATGAGGCATTCGAATAAAAACCGGAAATTTTCCCGTGAACGCGACCAAAGGGCTGCCTTGCTCAATGGTTTGGCGCGAAATTTTTTTTCCAAAGGCAAAATGCAGACCACTGAAGCGAAAGCCAAAGAAATCAAGCCGATAGTCGAGAAAATGCTTACCAAGGCGAAGAAAGGAGATTTGGCTTCAAGAAGGATGCTTTCGCGCTTTTTTTCTCCTGTTCTTACTAAAAAGATTATCGAGGAGATAGCTCCACTTTATAAATCCAGGCAGGGCGGCTATACGAGAATTACCCGTTTGGGCCAGCGGAAAAGCGACAGTGCCCGGATGGCAATCATCGAACTGGTAAAGTAATCTAAAAATATATGGCCGAGAGAACCAAACAGACAATTGATGCTTCGGGAAAACCATTGGGCCGGTTAGCCGGCGAGATTGCCAATATTTTAAGAGGCAAAACTAAACCTGATTTCGCTCCGCACAAGGACAGCGGCGATTTTGTGATAATCCAAAATGCCAGTCAGATTAAAATCACCGGCGGCAAACTAAAGACAAAAGTTTATCGTCATCATACCGGATATATCGGCGGTATGAAATCAGCCACCATGGCCGACGTAATCGCCAAGAAAGGCATTGAAGAGGTGCTACGGCGGGCTGTCTGGGGGATGTTGCCGGCCAATAAATTAAGATCGCGAATGATTAAGCGGCTAAAAGTAGTGCGATAAATTCAAATATGCCAAAAACAACCAAAACTACAGCCGAAAAGCCGGCGAAAAAGGTTAGCTCGAAAAAGCCGGCGAAAGAGAAGAAGCCGGCGATTGTAAAGCCTAAAAAAGTCATTGATCCGGTTATCCGGGAAGATGTCTCCGCGCCCGCGGAAGCCTCTTTTGAGATTTCTTCGGAAAACGAATTTGACGCCATGGATTTGCCTGAAGAATTAATCAGAACCGATGCTGACAAGGCAAGATACATCGAAACAATCGGTCGCAGAAAGACATCCACTGCCCGGGTGCGTCTTTATACGCAGGGCAAGAAAGGCATTGTCGTGAATGACAAACACTATACCGAGTATTTTCCCAAATTTTTGCATAAAACCGTTGAAGATTCCCTGGAAAAATTAAAATATCTGGACAAATTCGGCGTTACGGTGGTAGTAAGGGGCGGCGGCCTTACCGGCCAAGCCGAAGCCATAAGACACGGTCTGGCGCGCGCCCTGGTTGTGCTTAATCCTTATTTCAGAAAGCGCTTGAAAAAGTCCGGCTACCTTACGCGCGATCCGCGGATGCGGGAGCGCAAGAAGCCCGGCCTGAAACGCGCGAGGCGAGCTCCGCAATGGTCAAAACGGTAATTCGCGTTATCTGTTTGCCGCTGAACGCTGAACCGAGTATTGTTAAAACCGAGTGTAAATTAAGATTATTGACACTCGGTTTTGGTTTTGATTGAAGCCTTGTAGCTTCTTTTTTTATTTGATTTATTATGTATTTTTGTTATAATCATCAATATGTTAAAAGAGCTGATAGACAAGTTTTATCTGGATAATCAGGAGAATAAACAACAGCTGCATTTTTATATCTCTGACGCTGGCAAATGTCCCAGGTCGATTTTTTTTAAATTAAAACAAGCCCCCCAGGAAAAGGCTGACCCGCGCATTTTGCGCATTTACGAACATGGCGAACAGTTGCACCGGCATCTTTATAATGTTTTGTATCGTCTGAAAATCGGCATGACAACGGAAATCCCCATACCGCCCCAGGAGATCGTTTCAGGCCGGGCCGATGCCATTCTGTGCCTGAACGGCGAGAACTATGTTCTGGACATCAAGAGTATGAATTCGATGATTTTCAGAAGTCTCACCGCGCCAAAAATTGAAAACGTCTACCAGGTGCAGCTTTATATGCATTTTTTTGAAATCAAAAAAGCCATTCTGCTTTATATTGACAAAGACCGCCAGGATATCAAGGAGTTCGTGATTGATTATGATTCCAATCTGGTCCAAACCCTGCTGAACGGCTTTCAAAATTTGAAAGGCAAGCTGGAAAACAACCTGGTGCCGCCGGTTTTGAGCGATTATCCCGGCGGCTGGCAGTGCAATTATTGTCAGTTCAAGGAGGTATGCCGCCTCGCGGGGCGCGACCCGCTGGACTGGAATCGTTTAAAAGAAAAAATAATAGCTGAAAACAAATAATAAATATTCATTATGCCTGAACAATTTGTTATTGAGGGAGGAAAAGCGTTAAAAGGTGAAGTGGAGGTTCGCGGCTCAAAGAATGCCGCAGGTGCTTTACTGGCCGCCTGCTTGCTTACCGGGGAGGAGTGTTTCATTGATAATCTGCCTTTAGTAAGGGATATTTTTAATCTTTTGGACATTTTGAAGGAAATGGGCTGCGAAGTGGAATTTTTAAGTGAAAGGAAAGTGAGGCTGAAAGCGGGCGATAACGTCAATCCGGAAAAAATAAATTTTGAAAAATTTTCACGGGCCCGCACATCGGTGCTTTTAATCGGGCCGCTGGTCGCGCGTTTCAAGGAATTCAAGATATCCCGTCCGGGCGGGGACAGAATCGGCCTGCGCCCGATAACCACTCATTTGGATGTTTTGGCGAAACTGGGAGTCGTGTCGCGCGAAGAGGGCGATTTTTACCATTTCAAGTCCGATGATCTGCGAGGCAGAGAGATCATTTTGCCGGAGTTCAGCGTGACTGCCACGGAAAATCTGCTAATGGCCGCTTGTTTGGCCAAAGGGCAAACCGTGATCAAACTGGCCGCCCAGGAGCCGCATATTCAGTGTCTGGTCGAGCAGCTGCGCAAAATGGGAGGCAGTATTGAAAAAGTTTGCGAAAACTGTTTTTCGGTCAACGGCACGGGCGGCAAGCTTCTGGCGGGTGTCGAGCAGGCGGTTGTTTCCGATTACATCGAAAGCGGCACTTTCGTGATTGCCGCCGTTTTAGCCGGGGATGATGTCCTGGTAAAAAACGCTGTTCCCGAATATCTGGACGCTTTTTGGGAGCGACTAAGCGAAATGGGAGCCAGGTTTCGAATTGAAGGAGGCGACGTGATGGTTTCGCCCGGCGCTTCTCTGAACGCCATTCGTTTGCAGGCTTTGCCTTATCCGGGCTTTCCGACCGATTTGCTGCCCCTGATGGTGCCCTTGCTCACACAAGCCAAAGGCAAGAGTCTGATTCACGACCCTTTGTATGAGAACCGCTTGAATTATATCCATCAATTGCGTAAAATGGGCGCTGATATTGAAATTGTCGACCCGCATCGCGCCTTTGTTTTCGGGCCTACGCCTCTTGCCGGCGTTGCCATTGAATCTTGGGATATAAGAGCGGGAGCTTCGTTAGTGGTAGCCGGGCTTACGGCCAAGGGACAAACTGTTATCAATAATATCGAGCAAATTGACCGGGGATACGAAACCATAGAAAAACGGCTCCAAGCCCTGGGAGCGGAGATTAAGCGCGTTACGTTTTAAACATTCGTTACATTTGTCTTATGCCTTTATTCAATCATAAATTAGCCATTGATTTGGGTACTTGCAACTGTCTGGTATTCGTTCCCGGGAAAGGGATTATTTTGAACGAGCCCTCGGTCGTGGCCCTGGCCACGCCCGAAAATACGGTATTGGCGGTGGGAGCTGAAGCCAAGTCAATGATCGGGCGCACGCCCGATAACATCGTGGTTTATCGTCCTCTTAAGGACGGAGTAATCGCCGACTACAAGGTAACCCAGGCGATGATCCGCTATTTTATCCGTAAAAGCAAGGGAAAGCTCGGTATTTTCAAGCCCGAAGTGCTCATATCCATCCCGGTGGGCGCCACCTCGACCGAACGCCGGGCGGTAATCGAGGCTGCTTTGGCCGCGGGAGCCAGGGCCGCTTACGTGGCCAAAGAGCCGATTCTGTCGGCTATCGGAGCCGGAATCCCCATCAATTCCTGCGAGGGCAATATGATTATTGACATTGGCGGGGGAACTTCCGAGATCGCGGTGATTTCTCTGGGCGGCATTGTCACGGCCCATTCCTTGAGAGTTGCGGGCGATAAAATGGATGAAAAAATCGCCGAGTTCATCAAAAAATAATATAACCTGGCAATCGGCAGCCAGACTGCCGAAGAAGTAAAAATAAAAATCGGCCGGGCTTTCACCATCAAAAAGGAAGAGTTCTACGAGATCCGCGGCCGCGATCTGGTGAGCGGCCTGCCGCGCAACATCAAAATATCATCTAACGAAGTGGCCAAGGCCATTTATGATGTTTGCATGGAAATAATCGAAGGAGTGAAATTCATTTTAAAGCAGACTCCGCCCGAGCTTTCAGCTGATATCATGAATAAAGGCATGATCCTGGCCGGGGGCGGGGGACTGTTAAGGGGCCTGGAGGTGCTGATTACCAAGTCTACGGGTGTGCCTTGCTTCGTGGCCAACGAGGCCCTGTTGTGCGTAGCCAAGGGCACGGGCGTTGTTTTGGAAAACCTTGACGTCTATAAAAAAAGCGTAATGTCGCAAAAATGATAATCGGCCATCAGCAACAATGGAATTTTCTCAAAAAAATGGCAAATGGCGGCCGGGTGCCGCAGGCCTTGCTTTTTTCCGGAGTCGATGGCCTAGGTAAGAAAGCCGCGGCTATGGAATTTATCAAGCTGCTCAACTGCGAGCGCCAGGAGCAGACGCCTTGCGGCCGGTGTTTTTCTTGTTTGAACATTGAACGGCGAAGGCACCCTGACCTGCTGGTAATTGAACCAACCGGCAAGGATATCCAGATAGGCCAGATACGCGACTTGCAAAGATTTCTAAGTTATGCCCGCCAGATAGCTGAATTTAAAGCAACAATCATTGATAACGCCCATTGCCTGAACCAGGAAGCGCAAAATTGTTTGCTAAAAACGCTGGAAGAGCCCCGGGAAAACACTATTCTGTTTTTGATTACTTCTTTGCCCCATATGCTTGTCGGAACAATTCTCTCCCGCTGCGAGGAGCTGAAGTTTTATCCGCTCGGGAACAAAGAAATGGCCGGCAGTTTTGGTGGTTTCAAGGATAATCCTCTATGGCAGGAGGTACTTGACTGGAGCGACGGCCGTCCGGGCCTGGCCGCAAGTTTTTTCGGACAGAACGATTTGATAGAACAACGTTTGGCGAACGAACGACTGGTAGATGGTTTGCTGAAAGACGGTTTAGCTGAACGCCTTTTGCTGATCAAGGACTATTGGGCTAGTCTGGCGGCCAGCAAGGACAAGGACGGCGAAGAACCGGAAAACGATGATTCCGTTGCCGCTATCAACGGCTTTCTGGAGACGTGTATCTTCCGTTTGCGCCGCTTGTTGCGCCAGAAAGCGGAACATGGCGCGACAGATCGTGATTCGGCTGTCCGTGTGGCGGAAATTTTGAAAAAAACCGAGGATTTGAAATTTCTGCTGTTAAGCAGTAATATAAATAAAAGGCTGCTTTTGGAAAATTTTGTCATAAACATCATATGAAACCGGAGTTAGGATTACGCCATGAGGTAAAGACGGAGGTCAAACCGCGAACTCAACCAAAGCATTTCGGTTATTTTTTGGAACTATCACCCGAGGAGCTGACCAAAGTGCTTAAACAAAGCCGTCAGGAAAGAGGATTCCCTGAACATAGCGGAGAAGAGAAAAAGAGCGGCGATTATTTGTTTCCCGGGAGCTTTATGGAAAAATGTCGAAATATCAGCAGGGAAGCCCGTGACTCCGGGGAGCCAAGAATTCCCCAGTTTGTCGTTGACAAAGATCCCGGGGGCGGCTATAAAGTCGCGCCCAATCCCGAAGCGGAAAAGATGATCGAACAGGCTTTTGTTGATTTCCGTCGTGGTGATGATGTCACGGACCAGGAAAGGGAGGCCTCGGAAAAACTTATCTCAACGTTGAAAAGGGAGAGGGAATGGCTTCTTGGAAAACAAAAGGAAGGGATCGATCTTCTGTTGAGAGAACAGGGGAAATATCTGGAAACCGGAGACGCTGAATACTTGTGTGACATCGGTTTCAAGAGATTAGGTGAAAGTCTGGGTATAAGCGAATCGGCAGCTTTCAGAGTATTCAATAATTTATTTTTCAATTTTCCGGACGGCCGGAGGGTGCTGGCGCGAGATTTGGTGCCGGGCAACAAATCTCAGCAAAGAAGAGGAATCCAGTATTTGAAAAAGTTGCGAAACGACCCTCGTTATTTTGATCCTGAAAATAACAGGTGGATGGCTTCAGCCAGGGAGCTTGCCAAAGTTATTGGGGAGGAATATGGTCTTGCTTTAGCCAGAGAAACCGTCCAAAAATATAGAAAAATATTAGAAAAAAAAGAAAACTCATGACATATCAGGAAATTATCGATAAAATCAAACCGGAAATGCAGAAGGCCGCCGATGACTTTAAGGCCGAAACATTGAAATTGCGCTCTAATCGTTTGTCGCCGGCTTTGCTGGAGGATGTTGAGGTGAATTGCTTCGGCTCTTTCATGCCCATGAAGCAGCTGGGCGCGATTGCCAACGCCTCGCCCAGGGAGCTGATGGTAGAGCTTTGGGACAGAAGCTATGTTGACGGAGTGGTCAAGGCGGTCGAACAGGCCGAGCTTAACCTAGGCGTGCGCATTAACGACAAGACGATCTATTTTTCCGCGCCCCCTTTAACCGAAGAAACCCGCCAAAACGTTATCAAGCTGTTAGATAAGATAAAGGAAGAGGCGTTCCAGACACTGCGCCGCTTCAGGGACAAGGCCTGGAAAGATATGCAGGACGCCTCCGTAAAAGGCGAGCTTAGAGAAGATGACAAATTCAAGGGCAGGGACAAGCTCGACGAGGCCACCCGCGATTTCAGGGAGAAAATCGAAGGAATAGCCGGAAGAAAGGAAGAAGAGATAAAAGGATAACGCCAAAATTTTAAATTTTAAAATCGTGATACTCATTACTATTGCTATTGTTCTGTTCAGTTTAATCGCCTTGACCGCTCTCCATGAACTGGGGCATTTTTTGTTGGCGCGAAAGTTCGGAGTGAAGGTGGAGGAATTCGGCATTGGTTATCCGCCGAAAATCTGGGGCAAGAAATTCGGCGAGACGCTTTATTCGTTGAACCTTTTGCCTTTTGGCGCTTTCGTGCGGATTTTGGGCGACGAAGATGCCAGCGACAACGAGCAGAGTTTTTCCAAAAAGCCTGTTTGGCAGAGAGCTTTGATTTTGCTGGGAGGCGTTGTTTCTTTCTGGCTGGTGGCTTTTTTAATTTTTGCTTTTATCATTGGCGTCGGAGGCGTGCCGACTGCCATAACTGATGATTTTTCCCAGACAGGCGTCAACACTTATGTGCAGATTTATCAGGTGAGTCCTGATTCACCCGCTTTTACAGCGGGTTTAAAAGCCGGGGACACAATCGTCCGGCTGCGGGTGGCTGACTACGAGCTGCAAACTTACAAAACAGCCGAGGTACAGGACTTTATTGCCGGACACAAAGGAGAGGAAATAACCGTTTATTTGCGGAGAGGCCAACAAAATCTGGAAATTACGGCTATGCCGCGAGTAAACCCGCCCCAAGGCGAAGGGGCTATGGGCGTGGCTCTGGTTCGGGTGGCTGATTTGAAATATGCCTGGTATCAGGCGCCTGTTCAGGCCGCCAAGCTTACCGCCCAGCAGACCGTAGCCATCCCGGCCGCTACGGTTAAGGCCGTCAAAGAAAAAATCAATGGAAGCAAAGATTCCGGCCTGCAATTCGTGGGGCCTATCGGTATGGGGCAGATAATGGGCCAGGCGATGAACCAGGGATGGGGGAATTACCTTACGTTAATAGCAATGATTTCCATTTGGATGGCTCTTTTTAACGTCTTGCCCGTGCCCGCTCTGGACGGAGGCCGGCTGCTCTTTCTGGCGATAGAGCTGATTAAGCGCAAGCCGGTAGACCATAAGCTGGAGCAGAGAATCACGGCCACGTTTTTCTTTCTGATGATAGCCTTGATGGCCGTGGTGAGCATAAAGGACATAATACGGCTTTTTTAGTTTGCCTTTTTTTCTTTTTTGGATAAGATAAGTTATATGATGAATAAAATTTTGCGGTATTTTAATGAAGAGATTGCCATTGATCTTGGCACGGCCAATTCGGCGGTATACGTGCGGGGGCAGGGGATCGTTTTGAACGAGCCTTCGGTGGTTGCTTTAAATACCAAAACCGGTCAGATTTTGGCCGTAGGCGAGGAAGCCAAGAAAATGGTCGGCCGAACCCCGGCGCACATTCAGGCAGTGCGGCCTTTGGTGCGGGGAGTCGTTTCGGACTTTGAGGTAACCGAACAGATGTTGCGCTATTTCATCGAGAAAGCCCATCAAAAGAAATTCATTCCGCTTTCCTGGCCGAGGATTATCGTGGGCATACCTTCAAGGGTTACGGAGGTTGAAAAAAAGGCGGTTGAGGATGCTGCCAAGAACGCCGGAGCTCGCGAAGTATTTTTGATTGAAGAGCCGATTGCCGCGGCCATTGGCGCGCGCCTGCCCATACAGGAAGCCAAGGGCACTTTTATCATCGACATTGGCGGGGGCACCACGGACATCGCGGTGATTTCTCTGGGAGGCATCGTCACTTCGCAAAGTCTTACCATAGCGGGCGACAAACTGTCCGATGATATCGTGCACTATGTGCAGCAAAAATATCAGATTCTGGTGGGCGATCGTTCAGCCGAGGAAGTGAAAATCAGCATCGGCTGCGCCGTGCCTTCAAAGGAGAAAAAAGAAGCCCGCTTGAGAGGCCGCAATCTGGTGTCGGGTCTGCCTGAAGAAATCATTGTTGATTCCGAGGACATCAGAAAAGCAATGGAAAAATCGCTGAATTATATGGTGGAAGCGGTTAAAGATACCATTGAAAAAACGCCTCCCGAGCTTCTGGCGGACATTATGACCAGCGGCATTTATATCGTGGGCGGAGGAGCCTTGCTTACCGGCCTGGACACGCTTCTGGCAGCGGCCACCAAAATGAAAGTAAAAATAATCGAAGACCCTTTGACCGCCGTGGTAAGGGGCGGCGGCATTGTCCTGGAGGATTTAAGCAGTTTGAAGGAGGTCTTGTCCAGCACAAGCTCGGGTGTGGTTATCAAATAATTATTTCTATGATTGACGAAGCATTGGTCAAGCATATTGCCCGTCTGGCGCGCCTTGATTTGTCTGATAACGAGCGGGTCAAAATACAAAGGGATTTGTCGTCGATTTTGGATTATATCACCCATCTTAACGAAATAGACGTTAAGGGAGTGGAGCCGTTCTGTTCGGCCGCCTCGCTGTATAGCGTGATGAGAGATGACGATGTCGTTCCCGAATCGCTTCGCGTCATTCAGGAAATCAGAGATCAGTTTCCCCATCGAGAGGGCGCTTATCTGAAGGTAAAAGAAATACTTTAATCATGGATTTTTCACGATTGACAATCAAAGAGATTCATAAAAGTCTGCTCGACAGGGATTTTTCCGCCAGGGAGCTGGCTATGCATTATCTGGACAGGATTCGGAAAGAGGAAAGCGAAATAGCGGCTTTTTTGTCGACAAGCGAGGACTTGGCCCTGGAACAGGCCGAACAAACCGACAAAAAAATCGCTGCCGGAGAGGAATTGCCTTTGCTTTCGGGCGTACCCTGCGCTATCAAAGACGTCATATTAGTTGAGGGGCTCTTATGCACGGCCGGCTCGCGGATTTTGGAAAACTACAAAGCTCCTTACGACGCCACTTCTATCGTAAGGCTGAAAAGCCAGGGGGCGGTAATTTTGGGCAAAACCAATCTGGATGAATTTGCCATGGGATCTTCGACCGAGCACTCGGCTTTTAAAATAACCAGAAATCCCCATGATTTGGAAAGGGTGCCCGGGGGCACTTCGGGTGGTTCGGCCGCGGCAATAGCCGCCGATGAATGTGTGTTTTCTTTGGGTTCGGATACCGGTGGCTCTATCCGCCAGCCTGCCAGCTTCTGCGGGGTAGTCGGGTTGAAACCGACTTACGGAGCGGTTTCAAGGTATGGCTTGATGGCTCACGCTTCTTCTTTGGACCAGATAGGCCCGCTAGCAAGGACTGTCCAAGATTGCGAGGCTGTTTTCGACGCCATCAAGGGCAGGGACCCGAAAGACTCGACTTCAGCGGAATATCCTTCGTCATCTACCGGCCGTGGCCTGAATAATGCTATAATAGGGGTGCCGAAAGAATATTTCGGCGAAGGCCTGGAAAGCCAAACACGGGAGATTATTGAAAAGGCTATTAAAAAAGCCCAGAAGGCCGGCGCGAAAATCAAGGAAATTTCCTTGCCTCATTCCGAATATGCTTTGTCTTGCTATTATCTGATAGTCGCTTCCGAGGCCAGTGCGAACTTGGCGCGTTTTGACGGCATCAAATACGGTTCAAGCGAACCGGCCCCTGATTTATTGGAGGTTTATTCGAAAAGCCGCGGGAGCGGCTTCGGAGCCGAAGTAAAGCGCCGGATAATGCTGGGCACTTTCGCTTTATCTTCGGGGTATTACGACGCTTATTATCTTAAAGCCCAGAAAGCGCGCACCCTGATAAAACAGGATTTTGTCGATGCTTTTAAAACCGTTGATTTTATTTTTACGCCGGTTTCGCCGTTTCCGGCTTTCAAAATAGGGGAGAAGGTCGATGACCCCCTGAAAATGTATCTTTCGGACATTCTTACGGTTCCGATAAGCCTGGCAGGCGTGCCTGCTTTGTCCTTGCCCGTAGGCAAAGACGGCCATCTGCCCGTGGGTATGCAGATCGTCGGAAAACATTTCGATGAGAGCGGGATTTTTCAGATCAGCGGACAATTAGAAAAAATATTGGGCTAATATGCCTCCTGATTTCTTCGCCACGACAACCGAATTGAGCGCTGTCGGCCAGGGGATTAAAAAAATATTGCAGATTTTGTTATCCCAAGATTTACAGCGCCAGCTTTGGCCGCTGCAAATAGTTTTTGTTTTGCTGGGAGGCTTTTTCGTCTGGATGACTGTTTATTATTCTTTAAGGACGTCTTATTGGGACAACAGGTTTTTGGGCGACGCCAAAAATTTTCTTTTCCCTAAAGTTTTTGAACGAAAAGCGCAATTGCGTAGATGGCAAAAAATCAAAGACGGTCTTGATAAAAATTATCAAGACCAGTGGAAGCTGTCTTTGATGGACGCGGCGAATTTCTTAGACGATTCGTTAAAGAACGCCGGTTTCGGGGGCAGTAATCTGGGGGAGCGGCTTGGCAGGGTAACATCCGAAGACTTGCTGAACATCGGAGAATTGGACAGGGTTCAAAAAATTTGCGCTGATATCGTGCATGACCCGGATTATCGCCTTACTAAAGCGGTTGCCGCTGATGTTATAAATCAAATTGAAAAGGCGCTGGAAGAACTGGGTGTTTTATAGCTAACGCCGGGCGGCAGTTTTAAGGTTGCTTTTTGCGGCTTTTTTGTTTAGAATAACAATGCGGGGTGGACTAATAGTAGGTTATCAGGCTCATAACCTGGAGATTCCGGTGCAATTCCGGGCCCCGCGACAAAAATTAGTAAGTAGTTTGTAGTAGGTATTAAAATAGAAATCGGGCTATGTAGCTTAATGGTAAAGCAGACGTTTCATAAGCGTCCGAAAGAGGTCCGATTCCTCTCATAGCCACAGACAAGAGGCCGCGCCTTGGACGCGGTTTTGCGTTTTTAATCTTGAAAAAATTAGAATTTTTTGTTATTCTAAAGTCAATGCAAAAGCTATCCGAATCACAAAGGGTAAGCGAAATTGAGCAGAAATGGCAAGGCGACATTGAAAAGCTATTTTATAATTGGCACTGGAACGACGGCTTTACCCACAGGGAAATCGCCAATAAGATTGATTTGCCCAGGCCCACAATAACAAGATGGTTTAGCCAGTTGCAAATTCCTACCCAGGATTGTCAGCGGATGACAAGGCGCCGTTGGCAGATTCGTTTAATAAAAGTTTTGAAGTTAATTGAGAAACAAAAACGCGAACCATTCCAGAAGCCCTGTTTAGCCAACAAACACTTTTTCAAAAGTTGGACAAGAGAGATGGCCTATGTGTTAGGTTATTTCGCCGCTGATGGTTGCATGTTTATAAATCCCCGTGGTTCTCATTTTATTGAGTTTACTTCAACTGATAGGGAGCTGATAGAGAAGATAAAAGTTTTAATAGGTTCAAAACATAAAATAGGTACGCACAAACATGAAAACTCAAACTGGCTTTGTAGCTACCGACTTCAGGTTGGCAGTAAGTAAATGTTCAATGATTTATCCGAGCTTGGTTTCACGCCAGCTAAGAGCAAAAAAGTAAGATTGCCAAAAATTCCTAGTGATTATTTCAGTCATTTTGTTAGAGGATTTTTTGACGGCGATGGTTGCGTTTATTTTGGCAATTGCTATA
>JAQUKS010000015.1 GCA_028718965.1 Minisyncoccota bacterium | reverse complement strand
AGCTTGCAGCTTGTTTTTAAGTCGCCAATAGTATTCATAGACCATATTTGAGATATTTAGGTTAAACATTACCTCCGATCTTACCATTTTACGGCAAGACAGGGGTGTTACCTATGTATCTCATCTTATGCAGTGTTGGTGTGAATAAATCGGCCTAACTGCGGCCTATCACCCTTACGATAGAGCAATACTTTTCAAGCTCATTCAGCGCTTTTTTAATCAATGAAGAGGGGTATGGAGCGCCCACTTCAAGAAAAAAGTAATATTCCCAGGGCCTCATCTTCGAAGGCACCGAATGCAAAGACGACAGGTTCAGGTTATTGCCGGCAAAAACATCAAGAATGTCCCTTAACACTCCCACCCTGTCGTAAGCTGAAAGTAAAAGCAGGGTCTTTCCGGATTTGAGCTTGTCCGAGATCTCCCCGAAGGCTTTTCTCGTTATGATATAAAATTTGGTGATGTTGCTGTTGCTGTCTTCGATGTTCCTGGCCAGCACGTTAAGGCCGTAAACGCGGCTTGCGGCTCCGGATCCGATGAAGCCGACCTTGGGGCTTTTTTCTTTTTCCATGGAGCTTGTCGTGCTCGGAGTTTCTTCCAGCTTTACTTTGGGCATATTCTTGCCGATCCAGCCAAGACATTGGCTGAAAGCCTGCTTGTGGCTTTTAAGAACGCTTATCTCCTCTTTGCCGCGAGCTCTGCCCAAAAGGCACTGGTGAACCGGAAAATCGAAAGACCCCGTCGTGGCCAAAGGATATTCTATGAGGTTGTTTATCGTTTCAGCCACCACACCGCCTATTGTGTTTTCAGCCGGTACAAGGCCTATATCAGCCTCCATATTGTTGACCGCTTCAAATATATCCCTGATGTTCGAAAAAGCCAAAAGGCTCTTTTTGCCTTTGAAAATATCAAGGGCCGCCTGATGCGAGAACGTGCCTTTCGGCCCCAGAAAAGCTATCTTCTTGAACGCAGACCCGAGTTTTAATCCGCCGGATCGCTTGGAATCGCCGAGCATTATCGGCTGTTTGTCGATCAGGCTCAATATCTGGGTTGACCTTGTTTCAGCCACTTTTATGAAATCAGCCAGGAAAGAAGATGCTTCTTTGAATTTGTTGACGAATCCCTCTTTGTTCTTACCTTTGATATCATCGGCCAGGGACCGCGCCTCTTGCAGAAAATCGTCAAGAATCTTTTTGAAATAAGGATTGGCCATCTCCATATCAGCGTAAAGAGATGGGTTCTGCCCCAACGTCCGCCCGATGATCAGGCTCTGCAAACGAAAAGTGGGAGTGAGAAAAGACGGTTTTGGAATTGTTTTCTGGGCGTAAATGGTTCTGGCCAGGCAAAGGTTGTCGAAATGGATCAAAGCCTGTATCAGGGCCATCTGACGGTCGTGCTCCCGGGGATCCACCTCTATTACCTCCCCTCCCCCATTGATGAAAAGCCTTTTCAAGAAATCAACGTATTGGTTGTCTTTGACGCGGCAAAAAACTATCTTCTGACCGGCCAAGTCTTGCACCAAAGGCCCAAACAAAGGATGTATGCCAAGCGCGCCCGAGCGGCTTTCAGCCATTGCCTTTACCGCTTCGCTTTTCAGCGACGCTATGTCGCAAAGCAAAGCGTCCGGCCGGACAAAGCGGGAGATTTCTTTGATCGTCTTCGCAGTTTGGGCTATCGGAACAGCCAGCAGAACAATATCGGCTTTTTTCGCCAGATCGACTGATGAAAGCTCGGTATGCAGATCGGATATCAGAACCTTGAGCCCGTTTTGTTCAAAAAAATTCCTGAACCAATTGCCCATTCTGCCCGCTCCCCCGACAATGCCGATCAGCGGTTTTAAGTTTTCTTTTTTATTCTTTGGCATTTTTCGTTGTCTGATTTTCCTGGCAAACCTTCCTGACAATGCTTTTGAATATCCGATCGGCCAGATCAGGGTCGATGTTCGATTCCCTGGCCCATTTCTTTCTTTGAGCAAGCATTTCTTTTTCTCTTTTGGCGTCTTTGGTCTTCAGGCCATGCTCTTTTTTGTATTCGCCGACCTCTCTTGTAATTAAAAATCTCTGGCTCAAAACATCTATCAATTTTTTGTCAGTCGCGTCTATTCGAGAGCGCATTTTTTTTAAATCTCGCATAATGTTTGAAGTTAAAGCTCATGATGGCAAAGCTGATCGGCTATTACCCTGGCCATCACGATAATCTCGCTCAAAGCGCACCCGCCGATCCTGCCGTGGCCGTGCATGCCGAAAGAGCACTCGCCCAGAGCATAAACATTCCTTACGCTGGTCCGGCCGCGCCTGTTGATGACGATCCCTCCCAAAAGATAATGGGGCTGAGGAGTGATCTCGATCCTAGTTTTGCCCTTGAGGGCGAATATCTTTTTGGCTTTCTTGAACTCCGCCAGGATCTCGTCAAAACAATGATGGGCGTTATGAGCTTTCAAAAGATTATTAGTCAAAAGCAGTTTGCGGCCTTGATCGTCGATGATCTCGAAATCAGCCAGATTGTCGCTTGGCAGACAAACGGCTCCGGCATAAAACGGGTGGAACATCATCTTATCCAACATTCTTGTCTTACATCCTATGCTTTTTGCCAGGCCGAAACCGTCAACAGGCACTTTTTCGTCAGCGAAGAATTTGGAAAAACGGTCTCTCTGCCCCCCAAGGCAGAAAACCACCTGCCTGGCTTTGATAACGTGAGCGTTCGTGCGAATCGCGAAACGATTCCCTTCCTTGGCGATCTTTACCGCGACTTCATCGAGCCTGTGTTCTTTCGAACTTTCCTTGAGCTTTTTCATCAGCCCGGCCGGGTCGATCACCTGAACGCCCATAAAAGACGGCTTCAGTTTGGCCAGGCCGTCCAGATGAGTAAGCTCGTCGTCTATGTTGTTGACCAAAACGTTTACCAGCTGAAAATTGTTTTTGCCTTTGCCGGTTTCAATCATCGAGCTCTTAAGGGAATTCTGCCTGATGCCGCGGGAACGGAAATTGAAGAATGACTTCTCGCTTACGGTTTTCGTCTTGGGAGCGACTATCAAAAAATCATCATAACCTTTGCTCAAAAGAAAACTGGCAAGATAAAGGCCGGAAAATCCCGCGCCCACAATGACCGTATCGGTTTGTTTGATTGTCTTGTCCATAAAGCTTTCAGCGAACGAAAGTGAGCCAGTCGGACGGCGTATTCCCCCTTACTATCTTTTCAAAGTTCTCTTTGATTTTCTTGGTGATCTCGCCGACCCGTCCCTGGTTGATAACAGTCTCATCGATCCGGCCTATCGGGCATATCTCAACGGCCGTTCCGCTAAAAAAGGCTTCTTCGGCCGATTTCAGCTCTTCTTTGCTTATCTTGCGCTCTTCAACGGCTATGCCCATTTCCTGGGCGATCTTAATGACAGCGTCCCTGGTAATGCCAGCCAGAATATTTTCGGCCGACGGCGTTACGAGCCCGCCCTTCTTGACCATAAAAACATTCTCGCCCGGACCCTCGGCCACGAAGCCCTCGTGATCAAGAAAAATAGCTTCATCGTAATTGCCTTTGTGCGCTTCAAGCGAAGCCAGAATGGAGTTGGCGTAATAGCCGCATATCTTGGCCTTGACGTCGGCCGAACCCGGGTGCATCCTTATATACTTTGAAATTTTGACGTCAACCGCTTCCTTGCCGCCCAGATAAGCTCCCCATGGCCAGGCGGCTATGGCGACATGCAAAGGAGCGCCGATGGGATTGAGGCCCATTTTATCCCCGAAAAATATGATCGGCCTTACGTAACATTCTTCAAGCCCGTTCGCTTTGATGGTTCGCGCGACCGCCTCCTCTATCTGTTGTTTTGAAAAAGGAACATCCATCTCCAAAACCGAAGCTGAATAAAAAAGACGCTCAATATGCTCTTTCAAACGGAAAACAGCCGGGCCTTTGGCGGTCTTGTAGCACCTGATGCCCTCGAAAACGCCTCCGCCGTAATGAAGAGTGTGGGTCAAAATATGAGTTTGGGCTTGGGACCAGTCAACCAAGCGGCCGTCAAGCCAAATTTTTTCCGATTGCTCCATATTGGAATCAGTTAAGATTTTGAAACTTTCTGCCTCAAATAATGATCCATAACTACCAGAGCGGCCATTGATGAAACGATCGGCACGGCCCTTGGCAGAACGCATGGATCATGCCGGCCTCCCGGAGCCAAAACAGCCTCTTTGCCTTTTTTGTCGATCGTTCTCTGTTCTTTTCCAATGGTCGCGGGTGCTTTGAAGGCCACCCGAAAATATATGTCCTGGCCGTTGGAAATGCCTCCCTGGATGCCTCCGGAATTGTTCGTTCTGGTCATTATCTTGCCGTTTTCAGCGTAAAATTCGTCATTGTGCTCGCTGCCCCGCTTGGTAACGGACGCAAAACCGCTGCCGTATTCAAAACCCTTGACCGCCGGAATGGAAAGCATGGCTTTGGCCAGATCGGCCGAGAGCTTGTCAAAGACCGGCTCTCCCAATCCCACTGGCGCGTTCCTTACAACTCCAACGATAACGCCGCCGAGCGAATCCCCCTGCTCCCTGGTTTTTTCTATGAGCTCTGTCATTTTTTGGGCCGAGGCCTGATCCGGACATCTTACAATATTGGCCTCCACGTTCTCGATCATGACTTCCCTGTAATCAACATCCGCTTTTATGTCCCCTATCTGCTCCACGTAGCTCACAAACTCCAGACCGGCTTTGTCTTTCAAGAATTTAATGGCAACAGCGCCCCCGGCCACCCGTCCGATGGTTTCCCTGGCTGAAGCGCGCCCGCCTCCCCGCCAGTCGCGAAAGCCGTATTTGGCCTCATAAACATAATCGGCGTGCGAGGGCCGATACAGATCTTTCAAAACAGCGTAATCTTCGGGCCTTTGATTCTTGTTGCGAACAAAAATCATGATGGGCGTGCCGATCGTCCTGCCCTCGAAAACACCCGACAGAATCTCCGCCGTGTCGCTTTCCTGACGGGTAGTGGTGATCTTGCTCTGGCCGGGCTTGCGTTTGTCCAACTCCTTTTGTATATCGTTCGAGGATAACTCAAGCCCGGCCGGACAGCCGTCTATGACACATCCGACCCCTTCGCCGTGCGACTCGCCGAAAGTGGTTATTTTGAATAATTGTCCGAAAGTATTGCCTGACATATTAGCATTTTTTAATTTTGACACCCAGTGACTTTAACCTAATCCAAAATTCCGGAAACGATTTAGTTACTACCATGGAGTTCTTAACAGTCACTCCAGGAACCCCAACCCCTGCCACAGCAAAGGCCATCGCCATACGATGATCATTATATGTTTCAATCAAAGCGCCTTTGGGCTGGCCTCCTTGGATTACGATATAGTCCGCGCCGATTTCCGTTTTGATATTCATTTTAGCCAATTCTTTTTGCAAGGCCAAGAGCCTGTCCGTCTCTTTATCCTTTAAAGTCGAAAGCCCGCTTATCGTGGTTTTGCCCTCGGCGAAAGCCGCCGCTACCGCCAGGGTCTGGGCCGTATCAGGCATTGCTTCCATATTAACCCTGATCGCTTTCAGTTTTTTGAGGCCCTTGACCTCGACCCATTTTTCCTTTTTGTTTTTGACGACCTCACAGCCCATTCTTCTTAACAATTCGGGAAACTTGACATCACCCTGAAATGAATTGGGATTTATATTTTTGACTTTTACCCTGCCCCCGCTCACAGCCGCCATTGCCCAAAAGTAGGAAGCCCCTGAAGCGTCGCCCTCAACCGCATGTCTGGCTACCCTTTTATATTGTTCCTTGGGGCCAACAGCATATTTTTTGTAGTTATTGTTTTCTACCTTAACGCCAAAATCTTTCAGCCCGTCAATTGTCATATCAATGTATGACTTTGATATCTGTTTGCCCCTTACTTTTATCTGTAAACCATTCGGTAAAATTGGGGCAATCAATAACAAGGCAGTAAAATACTGACTACTAACTCCCCCGCTCATTGCCACTGCGCCTCCTTTCATGATTCTCTTTGAAATCTCAATCGGCGGGCAACCTTGTCTGCCTAAATATTTTATTTCAGCGCCCAGAACCCGTAAAGCATCAACCAATTCGGCTATCGGTCGCTCTCTCATTCTTTCGTTGCCGTCCAAAATTATTTTACCGGAGATCAAACAAGCCACGGCGGCAAAAAACCTCATAGCTGTGCCAGCCATGCCTAAATTGATTGTTCCATTGAATTTTTCAAAATTGCCTCCATTACCCTTTATAATAACCTCTTTCTTAGTTTTTCTAATTTTAACACCAACTTGTTTCAAAGCCTTGATCAAAATCTCGCTGTCATCGCTTTCCGAACAGCCTGAAATCCTGCTTTCTCCTCTGTTTAAAGCCGCCATTATCAAAGCCCGATTGGTGAAACTCTTTGAGCCGGGCATCACCACCTCGCCTGCGATTCTTTTTCTGATTGTAATAATTTCTAATTTTTCTTTGTCGCACATATTTTTGAGAAGTTAAGGCAAGGGCGTGCGAATAGGTTTGCCAATCCCCTGCCTTAACTCTTCTCTCCTACTTTCCGATTTTTTTTTGGATTTCGGAGAGAACTTTTTTCCCCTCGTCCGTATCGGGTTTTTCGTCCCCGATAGGAAACGAGGCAAACACCTCGGCTTCTGGTGTCCCGAGGTCTTGCCCGACGAACAACACGCCGTTCCGGACAAGAACCTCTGCGCCGAGGTCTGCAATAGCCTCTTTCCAGGTGGTCATCTTTATCACCTCCTTTTTCATTAAAGATAACCGGTCAAACCGACCAATCTGGCTCCGAAAGTTTCAGAAACAAATTAGTCAGTTTGACCATTATACTTTATAAAGAACTACAAGAAAACAAAAGAACGCCATCTCAACAAAAAACTCCCCTTTCGGGGGTTCTGTTGTTGCGCTGTTTTGAGAAAAATATTACAAAACCAAACCAACCCCCGAGGCGGGACTAAAAAAGAAATAAAAATAGAAATTTCTTTTTGTGTCGGTTTGACCTTTCATAATATTGTTTTGATGTTAACAAACAATTCATTGTTTGTCAACAAAATCAGAAAATCATTTGGAAATAAAAAAACAGAGGGGGTGGGCTGGCGAAGATCATTCCCGCCCCGCTTCTTTTAGGGTTGTTGCCCCTGAAGCCCCCTCTTTATTCTTTGATCAGCCGCGGGTCACGCTGGCCGATCAATTTTTTTGCCATTAACAAAATTTTAAAATCTTGTTGATGGCATTTACATAAGCTTTTGCGCTGGCTTCGATTATGTCGGTGCTGGCGCCGCGTCCAATAACGGTCTGCCCATTGCTTCTGAGCCTGACCAACGCCTCGCCCATGGCATCTTTTCCTTTCGTTGCCGCATGAAGAGAATAGTCAACCAGCTCAACCCTGACATCCGTGATTTTGTCTATGGCTTTGCAGGCAGCGTCAAAAGGGCCATCGCCGCACGCCACTTCCTTGATTACTTCCTCACCTTTCTGTAATCCAACCACGGCTACCGGTGTAGGTGTTCCGCCAACAACCTGTATGTATTCCAGGGAATAGGTCTGCGGGGAAGCTGGCAGTTCATCTCCCACTATGGCGAAAAGATCCTCATCATACACCTGCTTTTTCTTATCGGCAACAGATAGAAACCTTTCATAAACTTTATCAAGCTGTTCATTTGAAATATCAAAACCAAGCTCTGAAAGCCTGTGTCTCAGGGCATGCCTGCCGGAACGCGCTGTCAGAACAAGCTCGCTCTCGCTGAGTCCTACGTCCTGCGGCAGCATAATCTCGAAAGTTGATCGCTCTTTAAGAACGCCGTCCTGATGAATGCCTGAACTATGAGCAAAAGCATTACTGCCGACGATAGGCTTATTGGGCGGAACGACGAAACCGGTGAGTCTGCTTACAAGCTTGCTTGTATTGATTATCTCCTGCGTTTTAACGTCAGTATAAGCATTAAGATAATCGCCGCGGGTCTTTATGGTCATTACGACCTGCTCAAGGGCAGCATTGCCCGCGCGCTCTCCCATGGCGTTTATAGCGCATTCAATCTGTGTCGCTCCCGCTTTGACCGCGCTGATAGCATTGGATGTTGCCATGCCAAGATCATCATGGCAGTGAACACTCAGCCTGATTTTTCCTACATCAGGAACATTATCAAATATATCCTTTATAAGCTGCCCAAATTGCTCAGGGATAGCATAGCCAACGGTGTCGGGTATGTTAATGACTGTTGCACCGGACTCAATGGTGGCCTGCACAATCTCATATAAGAAAACAGGATCGGTGCGGGAGGCATCCATAGCAGAAAATTCCACTTCCTCGCAATAGGATTTCGCCAGTTTAACGGCTGAAATTGCCATTTTCAGCACATCATCCCTGGTTTTTCTGAGCTGGCCTTTTATATGTATATCTGATGTCCCGATGAATGTATGAATCATGGGTTTTCCAGCATCTTTCAGAGCTTCGCCTGCCCGATTTACATCCGCCTCTACAGCCCTTGCCAGGGCGCAGATAACCGGGCCCCAGGTTTCCTGAGCTATGGAGCGAACAGACGCAAAGTCTTCCTGGGACGAGATGGGGAAACCTGCCTCTATAACATCCACATTCAGCCTTGCCAGTTGTTTGGCAATCTCCACTTTTTCAGCGGAGTTCAGCGAAGCCCCGGGCGATTGTTCTCCATCTCTGAGCGTTGTATCGAATATGAAAATCTTTCTGGACATTTTTGTGTTCTCCTTTATCTGCTCCGCGATTGCGGAGCGTTTTTTTAACGAACTGCCGAAAAATTTCGGCCCCAAACTTAGTTGTAAACTTTATAGCCAATTTTGGAGCCGCAATAACAAAAAACTCCCGCGGTCGGGAGCTCCTGGTTTCCTTGCTGCGATTTTAGCTTATGTTATGCTTCAATCGCGGCAAAACAAAATCTCCCGACCCGTGAGGGCAACAACAAGCCCAAAAGCACCAACAAAAGCTGGTTCAGTGAGAGATTTAATTTTGCCGCAACCTTTCGCATATTGCTTTTTATCCTAATCAGTAAAAAACTTTTGTCAATAGCGACTGTGGAAAAAATCAACCCGGTAAGCCGCGCTGCGCGTCTTCCGGGTTTGGCGGAGAAAGATCATTCTCGCCACCACTTAATAATAAGGGTGGCGATGCAAATGAGAAAAAATGCGATGAAAATTGTTCCGGCGTTGTTGACGAGAAACTTGCCGACGCCGGAAAGAAACCCATTCAAAAGAGAAAGAAAGAAATCCTCCATGGCAAACACCTCCTTTCTTCTCCGCCGAGAACCAGCTTCATCCTAATCCTAAAATCGTAAAATACAAGGGCTTTTCTTACGGGGCGTCCGGGCTGGGCGGGATCTGTTTGAGATCAATGATATACTTGGCCACATCGTGAAAGACCACGGCCGCGGAATGGCCGGAAGAATCAATGCCTTTGGGGTTGTCCAGCTTTATCAAAACAAGATATTTGGGATTCAAAGC
Source organism: Minisyncoccota bacterium (assembly GCA_028718965.1). Taxonomy (GTDB): domain Bacteria; phylum Patescibacteriota; class Minisyncoccia; order Minisyncoccales; family CG1-02-41-26; genus CG1-02-41-26. The sequence continues at coordinate 10,880 of JAQUKS010000015.1, read as the reverse complement.
CGGGAAATAGCCGATGAAGCTCTGGATGGTTTCGGTATCAGAATAGCCCCCTCCTCTCACCGGCACCTGGGCCGTGCCTGTCTTGCCGGTAATGTAATATCCGGAAATTTGAGCAGCCCTGCCAGCGCCGTTCTTGACCACGCTTATAAGCATGGCAGTGAGCTTGGCGGCCGTTGACTCGGAAATAACCTGCTTGACCTCCTTGGGCCGGATCAATGCAACCTGGCCATTGGGCTGGACGATCTTTTCCACCACATAAGGTTGCATCATCCTGCCTTTGTTGGCTATGGCGCCAAAAGCCCTGATTAGTTGTATCGGCGTTATCATTATGCCCTGGCCGAAGCTGGCAACGGCGAAATCCCGGGGGTAGCCGCGCTTCAGGCCTTCGTTGGCCGAAGCGACCTCTCCGGGCAGATCAATGTCGGTTTTTTCCAAAAACCCGAAATTCTGGATATAGCGCCAGAATGTCTGGCTGCCCAGTTTCTGCTCCACGAACACCACGCCCGTATTGATTGATTCTTCCAAAACATCAATCATTGTTTGTTCGCCCCAAACCCTTTTGTTGAAATTATAAATCGGCTTGCCACCGACATCGACAGAGCCTTCGTCAGTGTATTTGGTTTCCGGCGTGACTAACCGCTCTTCCAGGCCCGCGGCCATGGTAATGGGCTTGAACACCGAGCCCGGCTCGAATAATTTTTGCGTGACGGAATTGATAAAAACGCCCAAATCGCTTTCCTCTCCGTATTTGTTGCCGTCAAACCCGGGAAAATTGGCCAAAGCGATAATCCGGCCGCTTGAAGGCTCTTCAACGATAATCTGGCCGGAGTCGATGTTCCATTGCTCTTTGGCCTGCTTGAGAGCTTTTTCGGCGAAATACTGCAAATTGTAATCGATAGTAAGAAAAATATCGGCTTCTTGGCCGGCCAAGTAGCTGTTGTAATAGCTTTCCAGGCCATACTGCCCCGCGCCTTCATTATTCACGAAACCCAACAATTGCGATGCCAAAGCATTATAAGGATAAAACCGGCCGGAAATTTCCTCGGTCCAGATGCTGGTGAACTTCTGCTGCTTGATATATTCCCTGGCATTATCAGCCTGACCATCAAGGATTTCCTTTTTGAGCAAGCCGGCTTTTTGGATTTCGGTTGTCAGCTCGCTTTCCGGCAACCCTAAAAAAGGAGCAAGGGAGGCGGCGATTCGTTCGACGTCCGGAGGTGAAATTTTTTGTGAAGAAATATACAAAAACGTCCGGGTCTTGTTTTGTGCCAGACAAATTTCGCCGTTTTCCAAAAAAATACTCCCGCGTTTGATTACCGGAGTGTTCACTGTAAAATTCTGTCCCGAGGCCATTGCCTCGTATAAAGAGCCTTTGCGAATCTGCAGGTCGGCCAGACGCACGACAATCGCCAGGCCAGCGGTCAAAAACAAGAAAAAGACAATGCTTATCTTCCAGTTCTTCATAACAAGTAAATACTAATGCAGGTTGCTGGCCAGCTGGTTCGTGTAAGTCAAAGAAGCGGTCAAGGGGATGTATTGCACCTGCTCCACGGGCACGAAGCCGGAGCCGGCGATTTTTTGTTCAATTACAGCCAAAGAGAGGTGGATATTGGGCTTGCTTGAGTCCTCGGTCTGGGATAGGGCCGCCACTTTACTCTCTATAGCTGTCTTGGCAAATGTTTTCTTGATTAAATCGCCAGTCTGCATAATGTAAACAACCACCAGGGCGAATACCAAGCAAGTCAAAACGAAAAAAACCGCTCTGGCTTTACGGCCGTCCAAAGGCGAAGAAATTTTAGAGAAAGCGGCTTGAGTGAGAACAATGGCTTTTGGCATACAAGTGATATTTAAATATTTAAAATCGTAAATTCAAAGTTTGATAGCGGAGCGCAGTTTAGCGGAGCGCGCCCGCGGATTTTCTTTTATTTCGGCCGACGAAGCGACAACCGGCTTTTTGGTAAGAATCCGAAGACTGTTTTGCTTTTGCCGGTTTCGCAAAAAATTCTTTACAAGACGGTCTTCCGATGAATGAAATGAAATTATCGCCAGCCGGCCGCCCCTTGCCAATATTTCCATGGCTTGAGGCATAACGGCTTTCAGATTTTCCAGCTCATCGTTTACGGCAATCCGCAGGGCCTGGAATGTTTTGGTGGCGAAATGCTGCCTGCCGAATTTATAGCCCCTGGGAAAACTTTTTCTGATTACCTCAACGAGCTGAAAAGTCGTTTCAACGGGCTGTTTGCGCCGGGTATCAATAATGTTTTTGGCGATATTTCTGGCGAATCTTTCCTGGCCGTATTCCCTGATGATTTCCGCCAATTCCTCTTCCGTCCATTTATTGACGATTTCCCGGGCTGTTAAATCACGGCTTTTGCCATACCGCATATCCAGCGGTTCGTCTCTTTGAAAGCTGAATCCCCTGCCCGATTCTTCCAGATCCCAGGATGATATTCCCAGGTCCAGCAAGATTCCGTCAACAGGACAAAAATCATTTCGCTCGACAATTTCCTTCAAATTGGCATAAGAATCATTGATAACAATCAGCCGCTCAATCCCATCTTTTCCTGTTTTTTCGCAAACTTCGTTGTCCCATTCTATGCCCAAAACCCGGCCATTCGGCTTTATTCTTTCAAGAATCGCTTTGCTATGCCCAGCAAAGCCCAGGGTGCAATCAACGAAATTTTCATCAGGCCGCGGATTCAGACACTCGATAACTTCCCTAATAAGAACGGGATTATGCTTCATTAAATTAGTCATTTTATATTCCCAGCTCTTTCAGGCGTTCGGCGATGTCGCCCGCGTTCTTTTCGGTTTTTTCTTTATAGACATTCCATTTGTCTTCATCCCAGATTTCCACCCTGTTATAAAGCCCGGCCACCACGACTTTTTTGGAAAGCCCGGCGTATTCTTTCAAATAGTCTGGCACCAAAATGCGGCCTAGTCCGTCGATAGCCACCTCCATAGCGCCTGCCAGCATAATACGGGCAAATCCCCTCGCGTCAGCCTGTGCCAGCGGCATTTGCGAAAGTTTTTTCGCCAATACCGCCCATTCCTTGAGAGGAAACATAAACAAGCAATTATCCAACCCGCGGGTTATCACTGCTTTTTTGCCCAAAGAAGCCCGGAATTTTACCGGCACAGCCAACCGCTTTTTGTCGTCTATCGAATAATTATATTCTCCAAGAAACATAGTCTGTAAGCGAAGCTCGCAGGCAGGATTATGTTTCTTTTGAACCTTGCGTTTTCTAACGCTCGCCTGCGGCTCGCTATTATTCAACGGCTCAATACTCACCTCTCTTTGCCCCGCTTTTTAAAAAAAGAATAATATGTTTTTAACCCCAGAAATTTTAAAAAAGCGCAAAGAGAGGTAAGTGCTGAACCGTGAGCCGAATAATTATCCACAGAATCGCTTACTTATCCCCACATTTATCCACAGATTCCCACACACTTCCATTATCTATCCACCAGGCCCCAAAGTCAACCCTTGCCCTACCACGCTCCTTCAACAAACAAACAATTCCTCCGGACAACCAAAAACCCCGATTTCACGGGGTTCTTGGCTTTTTTCAATTATTTATGATTTCAACTGCCTTTTAATATTTCCACAGTTTATCCACAGAGCGATAAAAAACTAAAATTTTTCTTTTTCCTGCTCTATCCTGCGCTGTAACTTTTTGGAAGTACGAAAGCGTTCGATTCTTTCCTTCCTTAGCTGCGCCCATTCTTCAAGGCCGAGCAGCCGCGAACGGAACAGCCACACCAAAAGCCCGGCGGCCAGCAAAGGCAATAATAAAGAATTAAAAATACCGCCGCCGATGCCCGTGGAAACATTGGTAGCGCCGACAGCAGTGCCAGCCGTGGAACCGCTATTGCCCAAAGAAGCCATAGTGGAAGCTCCGGCCACGCCTTTGCGTGAAACAATCACGTTGCAGCGCGTTTCATACGTGTAGTTGCTGTTATAAGCGATAATATTGTTGCTCAAAGTATTGTCTCCGTAAGGCAAATTGGCTTCCGGAGCTACCTCGGCCTCGAATGTGATGATTTTCGAATCGCCGGGCAAAAGATTGCCCACATTAATAGTGCCCCGCGATATGTCGCCCGGGTAAACCGTATCCTTGATAACCAGATTACCTTTGTAAATAATAGTAGCGGGTAGCTGCGAATTAACCATAATATCTTGCAGCACTATATCGGCGGTCGACTTGATGGTAAGGCGGTATCTCAAATAATCCCCCGGCCTTGCCCTTAAGCTGGGATACCAAATCGTGTCTCCCAGGGTAAGATTCTGCACCTCGGCGTTCACGTTGAAAGAAACGCTCTGAGTGGAAAAAGTCCTGTCCGAACCGTAAGTGGTTACGCCGGTATTGTTGCGGGCCGCGGCCCGAAAATGATACGTTACACCGGGAAGCAGATTATTCGCTCTTCCCGTAAACTCACCGACACCCGAACGCGAAATGCTGTCTGTTCTTGAATTGTAATTGGTAGTGGGGCCGTATTCGAACCAAACAGTCATCTTGGCGCAGCCGCCGTCATTCACCACAGCTCCCCTGAAATTGGCCGCGCTGGCCTCGACGTTCTCCGCGCCCAAAGTATTCACCGTGGCCGGATCAGCCGCGGAAACCGCGATTGCCGCCATTAAACCGAAAGAAGCCAACATTATCGCGGCGGGAATTAAAATTATTTTTTTAAACTTGAGATTCTTGTTTTTCATTTTTATTTTTTATTCGGATAATACTGCGGCCACGGCGATTCTTTTATAGTCCTTGCCCGGGGGCCAACAACTTATTAATACTAACACATTTATACGATTTGTCAAGGTGAAGTCCGGCACGTCGTCGCCCCTTTGCAGGAAAACTTTTTCAACTACTTTATAAACATAGACGCCTCCGGCAGCGGTTTCGATGCGTATTTCGTCCCCGGCAACCAAACGGTTCAACTCGCTGAAAACCGTATCATAATTTATTTTAGGCCAGCCCGCGGGCGCGGAATGACCCAATATTATTGTTTGGCCTTTTTCCCGAGGCAAAACCGACCCGGGATAAAACAAAACGCCGTTATCAAGATACGGTTTCAAACGCAGAGGATTGGTATCGCTGTCGTTGCCGCTTGAAACTATCGGAGCCCTCACTCCGATCTTAGGAATCAGCAGATTGCCTTTGAGCTCCCCTGCGGCGTTTTTGTCTGGAGTATCCGACAAAAAAGACGGCAAATGAGATTTAAACTTGAACTCAACCGTCAATACCCTGTAATTCAAATAGTTAACGGCCTTGTCCAGATATTCGTAGTTTAAGAGCAAAACGAACAGCAAAAATAAAATCAAAAAAAACTTGGCCAAAATTTTTACTTTCGGCCGCTTGCCGATTTGTATGATTTTAGAAATCATCTTGTTTAGTAGATTGCCGAATAATGAGGGATGATTTTCAAAATAACAGACTTATCCAACAAAGTAAAAGCCAGAAGCAGGCATAAACAGGCCGCCAGAATATTTTTTTTGCGGTGATGAAAATCGTTTATAGAACCATAGCCCAAGTAAAGCAGCGTGATAATCAGGGCAATAAAAGAAAAAGCAGACACCCAGCGGTCGTAATTCTCCACCATAAAACGCAAAAAGTTTACTTTCGCGCTGGCTTGGCCCGCCACTGACTTCCCGAGCGCCAAAGAAGGCTCGGCTGAAGCTGACGGCTCGGTTTTTTCCAAAGGATTCACCGGCGCCAGCTGCAATGGTTTCGTCTGAGGCGCGCCGAATAATTGCACAACTACCGTTGTCCCGCTGTTGCCCTGAAAATCGCCTTTTAAAACAGCAATGCCTACTTCACGATAAACAGGATTTACCAGATTGGCTTTGTGCGAAGCAGATTCGTTCCAGGCCTGGTGCAGCTCCAGGGAATCCAGAAAACCGATGCCTAAATTTTCGCCCGCGAACTGATAAGCGTAACCTGCCCGGCCGAACCAATACCACGGGGAAACGCCCTGCGGGCTCTGGTGGCTGAAGTAGCCGTTCTTGAGCATATCGCGGGCTTTCAAAAGAGCGGCCTGGTCGAGCTGGGGGCTTTCAGCGAGCTCCCCTATGCCCAAATCCTTTCTTTCTTTATTGGCCAAATCAACCAAAACCGCCCTGGAAACATCCGCGAAAAACAGATTGTTGTCAAACTGCCACAAAAATAAAATACCGAAAATTTTAAGGGCGGCCAAAACCAGTAAAAGATAAAAAAAGGCATAGCCGAAATCGCCCGCCGAAAACTTTTTCAACTTTTCTGCCAACCATCGCTTCATAACTGATTTTCAAATATTACCCGTTAGGGCAGCGTGGAGGTGGTCGACGTTGACGGAGCCAGATGCTGGGCCAAATTACCAAGAAGCTCTTGGGCGGTTATGAAACCAACAGGTTCTTCTATGTCGAATTTTTCATTGAATTGCGACAGCTCCGCCTCGACGCGCAGTTTCATTTTTTTTATATCCTGTTGAACCTGGCCCAATTTGGCCGGGTCAAGTTCTTTTTCCCATACGAACTTTATCAGCCGGCCGCTCCCCTGCTCCACCCAGATGTCAAAGGTAAGGCCGCCGAATGTTTCCCAATACCGGTCAAAATTAGCGTCAAACTCGGCCTCAAACTCGGCTAACTGCTGCCTTATTTCTTCTTTCTGGTCCTCGGGGGCGTATCTTTCAGCCAAACCGAGATAAGCGGGAATGAAATCTTTTACCGCTTTTTTGTTCAATGCCATGGAATAATGCTGCCCGTACATACCCGATACTTCCTCTTTGCCGAAATGCCGCTTGACTTCAAAAAGCTTTTTATCCGCGGCAATCTCCTTGAGATTTTTCAGAGTTGTCTGAAAATCCTGCGAGTCATAGCCAGATTGCAGTGGTAAACCTGCCGCAGCTAGCTTATCCTGCAAATCCTTAAGACTCAATTTTATCCATTGCCCCTGGGCTTTTTCTAAGTCAACGGGCAAGGGCAGAAAAGACGGCAAAGAAACAATCTTAAAGTAAGCGTCGTCGCCCAGGCCCAGTACTTCGAAATTGCCTGAAATAGCCATGCCTTCGGTTTCCATACCCAAATTAATCTGCCCGCTGGCCTTGATATTTTCGGAATCGGTTTTATCGATTTGCTCCTGCGTCTCCAGGCCGATTTTAACAACCTTGGACTGGCTGTCGTTGCCGCCCAAAGCAGCTGCGGTAGTTTCGGCCTCAACTTCCAACAGCCCGCTAAGATTAAAAGTTTTGGCGGCCAGTGATTTACTCAACGAGTCAAGGAATATATCCCCGCTCACTGGCTTGAAAGGATTCCAGCCAGGATTCCACAAGCCGCTCGCCAAAGAAAAAAGAACGCCTCCGACCACTATCACCGCGGCAATCGCCACGATTTTTGAAGTTTTTATCATATGATTTATTTAAATAATAAAATCTTAACTTATAACAAGACGGAAATCAACCGGACTTACGCTTACCTTGCCCCCCCGTTTCAATTCACCCGAAAGCATTGCCTTGGCCAGGGCGTCTTCAAGATTGTCTTGTATCACCCTTTTCATTTCCCGGGCGCCGAACTGCGGGCTGTAAGACAATTCAACGATTTTCTCTTTCAGCTCCCTGGTAATTTCCATTTTGATTCCCTTGTCAGCGAGGCTCCTGGATAATTTCGCAAGCTGCAGCTGGGCGATGTCCAGCAAATTCTGCCTGCTCAACGGCCTAAACACAACCACTCCGTCGAACCGGTTGACGAACTCCGGCCGGAAAATCCCCTCTTTCAAAACAAAATCCTGAAGGTCTTTTTTTAACTCAAGCTCGCTTTTGCCCTCTTGCACCATTTGTCGGATCATTTCGGCTCCGGCATTGCTGGTGGCGATGATAATGGTATTTTTAAAATTAACTTTTCGGCCCAGGCCGTCAGTAATCCAGCCCTCGTCCAGCACCTGCAAAAATAAATTCAGGATATTGGGATGGGCTTTTTCCAGCTCGTCCAGCAATACCAGAGAAAACGGGCTGTCTTTCACCGGCGTAGTCAAAAGCCCGGGCTCGGTTTCCGAGCCGATGAATCTTTTGACGTCTTCGACGTTCTGAAACTCGGACATATCCAACCGGACAATGCGGCTTTCCGAGCCGAAATAAATCGCTGCCAAAGCCTTGGCGGTTTCCGTTTTGCCAACACCGGTCGGGCCCAGGAACAGAAAAGAACCGATCGGCCCGGCTTTAACGTTTACTTCAGCTCTCGCTCTCCGTAAAGCCGAAGCCACTTCACGGACCGCTTCCTCCTGATTAATCAGGCGCTGATGCATCAATTCTTCCAGATTGAGCAGTTTTTGCTTCTCGCCCTTTTCAGCCTCGCCCACCGGAATCTGCGTTTTTTCTGAAACGATTTTTTGCACGTGAGATGGCAGCAAAACCTTATCCTTGGTGTAAGAGCTCAAAAAAACCATAGCCTCGTCCAAAAGCCGCACGGCTTTATCGGGAAAAGGCAGCTGGCCCAGATACCGGCCACTCAATTTGATAATCTCGCGCAGCGCCTTATAGCCGATAACGCGTTTATGCTTGTTCTCGAAAAACGGCACGATATTTTCCAAAAATACCAGGGTTTCCTGCGGCGAAATCTCCGCGACTTCCACTTTATCGTAAAGATTGAGCAAAGCGGGATTCTTTTCAATAATGCGGTGCAAGCCCTCATAACTGGCTACGGCCACCATTTGAAAAGACGAAAACGACAAATAACGGGTTAAAATGCCCGTGATGTTAATCGCTCCGGGTTTGGCTTGTTCCTGCACAAAATTCTCGAAATCATTAACCACCAGAATGATATTTCCGGCTTTGGCCACTTCCGCGAAACAGGCTTCCAGGGCCTGCTCCACCTGTTCCTGATTGCCCAGACCGGCTACCAAAGCCGTCAAATCAAACTCCAAAAAACGTTTATAGTTCACCGCGCCCACGCTTTTTCCGAAAAACGCCTTCCAGGCGACCGCTCTCACCACCGACCTTCTCCCGACATTCGGCTCTCCTACCAGCAAAACATTGTTCAGTTCCTGGCGCTCCAAAATACGCTCGGTTTGCTCGATTTCTTTTCTATGGCCGATAACTTCCTGCTGCCCGCCTTTTTTAATCGCCTTGCGAATGTCCCGGGCGTATCTGTCAAGCATAATGGTATAGCCGGAAGCGAATTCGCGGCCGACAGAACCCTTGCGGAGAAGATTTTCTTCCTCCCAAAAGCGCTTTTTGAAATCCATTGCCTCCAGCACCCGCGAAAGCCATCCGGCAAGATTGGCGACGTCTTGTTTCGTAAAATCGTTTTCAGTGAGAAACTTTTGAAAGCTTTCATCCACTTCGGCTAAGGCCGTAAGCAAATCGCCCGGGGAAATCAAAATAGCCCCTCTTTCCCGGGCGGCTTTGGTCGCGGGTAGCAAAACTTTTTGAAAATCACCGGCCGGCTTCACGACCGCCTCCTTAATCCCGGATAGTTCGCTTTTTAAAAGCCGCAATAAAACCGAAAAATCCACGCCGCCGCGCTGGAAAACAAAATTTATTTCAGGGTCGTCGGCGGAAAGCAGGCAAAACAGCAACATGGCGCATGTTGGCTCCGTAAGCCCGCTTTTTCCGGCCACATCAAAAGCCCTTGATAAAACCTTCGCGCCGTTGAAATTCAGAAAACCCGCCGCGTTGAACTCATCGGGCCTTGCGAGAAAATCCGCCAAAGTATAAACCGGCCTGGTTCTTTTCAAACAGGTGTTGAAAAAAGAATTAATCAGGCCGAAAACAATGCCACAAGCCAGGAACAAAACGCCGAATCCGAGTGTTTTGTCCCAGGCATGGCCGATTGATTCATCCTGCCAGGCCGCGCTGAAAATCAGGCCCGCGCATATTGCCGCCAGAATAAAACACAAAATCATCAGCGGTTTGGCCGCCTGAAAAATGAAGTTCCGGCTCGATTTGACTGCCTGAAAGACAAGAGTGTTTTTAAGATTGAACTCCATAACGTTTACATAAGCAGGCCGGCGCCCGCGAACAAACCCAGCACCAGCCAAACCGGCAGTAATATCCAAAATAGTAAAACCGCCAGGCCAATGATTAAAATAAAAAACTCGAACACCAGACCGATAACGATAAAGACCACGCGCACCAAGGCACCCATAACGCGCGAAATCATATTACCCAGAAAAACAGTCACGAATCTCTGCGGGTCAAAGCCCCTTCCGTAAGAATCGGTCATTTTATGCCACGGGCTGAAAAGAGTTTTGAGAAGTTCGCCGACGGAAAAATAGCGCAAATTAAAAAATAAAAAAGCGCGCCAGGCCCTGATAATGCCTTTGGGAGCGCCGTGAAAATGCCAGTCAATGAAAGCGATTAAAATATTGCGCCTGGGACAAACCTCAATCATAGTTATCAAGATTTAAGCAGAGTGATGCCGATGGTAGCGATTTTACCCGCGGCCAGAACCAAAATACCCATAAAAATCGACCAGACCGTAAGATTCAATAATTTGCTTACGGTGTCCGCCGGTATTATTTTGCCTAACTGCTCCTGCAAAAGCCGCTCTATCTGCCGGCTTGCCAGCTCATCCTGGGTTTGCGCGGGGGTTTCGGGCAAAAACGTTTCCTGCGCCTTGTCCAGCTTGAAAATCTCCGGAAAGGGCGCTTTGGCGGTAAAAATTTGATACGTCTGCCAAAGGCCTCCGATGATTGTCAAAACGCCGACCGCTAAAAGAATCCAACCAACTAATTGCTTAGTCATATTATAAAATAATTTTAATGAAACGCGGTGGACGATACAGGACTCGAACCTGTGACCTGTCGCGTGTGAAGCGACCGCTCTGGCCAGCTGAGCTAATCGTCCGTATTTTTTTATCTTACCACCTTTTTTTCAAAAAACAAAACACGCCCGGCCAGCGGCCCATATTG
>JAQUKS010000014.1 GCA_028718965.1 Minisyncoccota bacterium | reverse complement strand
TTTGGTGTGGAGGAGATTCATCGCTTCGCAGATGACTCCGGCTGTTTTCGACGCGACTACCGTTAACATTGAAGCGAAAAACTATGTTTTTAGGGCAACGGGGCAAGTGATGAAATTTGACGGATTTCTGAAAATTTATCCGGCTAAATTCGAAGAGGCCGATTTGCCGCAACTGGAAAAAAACGAAATTCTGGAGCTGAAAGAGCTGCTCAAAGATCAGCACTTCACCCAGCCGCCCGCCCGCTACTCCGAAGCCAGCTTGATTAAAATTCTGGAAAAGGAAGGCATCGGCCGGCCTTCGACCTACGCCCCAATTCTGGACACCATTCAAAGAAGGAATTACGTGGAAAAAAATCAGGACAAAAGGTTCGTTCCTACCAAAATCGGCGGGGTTGTCAATGATATTTTAGTGGAGCACTTTCCAAAAATAGTCGACATCCATTTTACCGCCCAGATGGAAAAGCAGTTCGATGAAATAGCCCAGGGCCAGGACAGCTGGCAAAAAACCATCGGCGATTTTTATACCCCTTTCGCGGAAAATCTCAAGGCAAAAGAAAAAGAAGTGGTCAAGGCCGACCTCACCGAAAAAACCGACAGAAAATGTCCCGAATGCGGGGGCGATATCATTATCAGGATGGGAAGATTCGGCAAATTTTACGCCTGTAGCAAGTTTCCCAACTGTAAATTTACCGAAAACATCAAAAAACCTCCTCTTGAAATACCTTGCCCCAAATGCGGCTCGGAACTGGTGGAAAAGAACACCAAGAAAAGAAAAATATTCTACGGCTGTTCGAAATGGCCGGATTGCGACTTCGCCCTGTGGGACAAGCCCACCGGAGAAAAATGCGAAGAATGCGGCTCGCTGATGGTACAAACCATCCGCAAACAGATAAAATGCTCCAATAAAGAGTGCGGCTCTTTCGCCAAGAAAACAAAAGGCAAGCCGGCGAAAAAAGATGGAAATTCTTGATCAATTAAAAAAAGACGCCCGAAACGAGCGGTCTTTCGACAAAGCAGCGGATTTTCTGCGAAAGGCCTTGAACGATGAGGCGGTGTTTTTTCATTGCTTGAGAACCGGCCTTTTGCTCAAAGAACTAGGAGCTGACGAACCGACCGTTCTGGCGGGAATCCTCCAGGCAGCCCCGGATATTGACGCGGTCAAAGATCTCCTAGCCGCGGAAATACGCGATGAGGTCGTTTTTATCATCAAAAAATTCGAACAAATCAAAGACCTCGCCCTGCCCAAAAAAGAACTCAAATCAAAACCGTTGGCAGGCTGGGAAAAAACTTTTCTTGACGTCCAATCGCAAAACTTAAGAAGGATGTTTTTCGCCATTAGCCAGGACTTGCGGCCGATTTTGATTATTCTGGCCAAATCGCTTGACGAAATGCAGAATCTTGAAGCTCTCTGCCCCGCAGAAATGCGTATCAAAAAATCACTGGCCGCTCTGGAAATTCTGGCTCCCCTGGCCTATGGCCTAGGTATCAGTGAAATCAAAGGCCAACTGGAAGACGCCGCTTTCCCTTATGTTTTTCCCCAGGAATACCAATGGCTCGTTTCAGCCGTAAGAGACGAATACAGCCAAAAAGAAAACTATCTTGAGGCGATGAAAACAGCCGTTGAAGAAGCGCTTGCAAACGAAAACATCCGGGCCATGATCATCCAGGCCAGAGCCAAGCATTATTTTTCTTTGTATCAGAAGCTCCTGCGGCACGATATGGATATAGAGAAAATCTACGATCTGGTGGCATTGCGCATAATCGTGCCCGACATCGAAACATGTTACCGGGCGCTGGGGGCAGTACACAAAAGATGGGAAGCCCTGCCCGGCCGGATCAAAGACTACATCAGCTCGCCCAAAAATAACGGCTATCGGGCTTTACATACTTCGGTAATCGGCGAACAGAACAAGTTCGTGGAGTTTCAGATTAAAACGCCGGAAATGCACCAGGAATCCGAGTATGGGGCGGTGGCGCATTTGTCTTACAAGACCAAAAATATCAAAGAAAAAACCTACCGCAACCAATTCTACTGGCTCGACCAGCTAAGAAAATGGCAGGAGGAGATCAAGGAGCCGGGTAAAATCGGCCAATTCGTCAAATCGGAATTGTTCAAGGACAGGGTCTTTGTTTTCACGCCCAAGCAAGACGTGATCAACCTGCCTAAAGGAGCCACTCCCCTTGATTTCGCCTATGCCATACACAGCCAGATCGGCGACCACACCGAAAGCGCCATCGTTGACGGTAAAATAGCGCCTTTCAGCCAAGCGCTAACCACGGGCCAGACCGTGGAGATTATTACCGGCAAGAACAAAACGCCCTCATTAGACTGGCTGAAAGTTGTCAAAAGCAACCAGGCCAAAAAGAAAATCAGATCGTTTCTGGAAAAAGCCCACGGCCTCTCGCTTAAAGAGGTTAAGAAACAACACTCCAGGGAAAAAAGAAACTTTTTGCTGGAAAAAATCCTGCCTTTGCGCAAAAAAGAAACGAAAATCATGGTTGGCGGAGCAAGCGGTATCATGGCCCGCGTGAGCAAGTGTTGCTCACCAAAGCCGGGCGATGCCCTGTCCGCTTTTATAACCCAGGGAGAAGGCGCTTCGGTGCACAAAACCGACTGTCCCAATCTGAAAGAACTGGCCGAAAAATGGCCCGAGCGCGTTTTAGCGGCTTCGTGGCCCAAACCTTGAACAAAATAAAATTTATTGTAAGATATAAACAAGGAGCCGGAGTGGCGAAACTTGGTATCCGCGCGGCACTCAAAATGCCGTGGAGGCAACTCCGTGTGGGTTCAACTCCCACCTCCGGCACAACTACAAAGCTAATGCCTGCCCACAAACTTCCCTTTAAGGAATTTGGATGGACGCCAGAAATGGCTTACGCTGTTGGTTTGTTAACTACTGATGGAAACCTATCAAAAAATGGACGCAGCATTGCAATGCGTTCTTCTGATATCCAACAATTAGAAGCCTTTAGATCTTGTTTGGGTATTCAAAATAAAATTAGTCAAACATATAATAATGGCTGGGCTAAAAAACCAAGTTATGTAATCCAATTCGGTAGCATTCAATTATATAATTGGCTTTTAACTATTGGTCTGTTCCCAGCAAAAACTTACACCATTGGGGAGATGAAAATACCAGACGAATATTTCAGAGATTTTTTAAGGGGCCATCTTGATGGCGATGGATGCATTTCTACCTACATTGATAAATGGAACACTTTTAAAAACTCAAAATACATTTACACTCGCCTCTGGACGCGCTTCATATCGGCAAGCGAAAATCACATCAAGTGGCTTAGAAAGAATATAGCCCAGCTTACTAATTGTAACGGCCATATTTGGGAAGCCAAGCCAAAAAGAAAAATCCAAACAACGAGTATGTGGGTTTTAAAATTTGGTAAAAAAGATTCTATCAAACTTCTTTCTTGGCTTTATTACTCGCCCGATGTCCCATGCCTGAAACGTAAACGAGACATAGCTGAAAATTTTATTAACTAGCCATATCAATCCTTAAAAATTATGGCCCATCCGGAAAAGCTCGCCTCTAGCGAATACTTGGACATAAAAAACAAACTTGACGAATTAGGATTCAACGCCGATAACGCAGTGGTTATCGGTTCTGGCGTTTTAAACGCTCTCGGAATCAGACCGAGCAATGACATTGACGCTGTGACAACGGAACTAAAATACCGAGAGCTTGCGTCTGACGGACACCTTAAAAAAACAATAAAAAGAGGCCAGGAGATACTGGCCAACGACCTTTTTGAAATCATGACAAGCTGGACCGTGCTGGGTGAAGCATGGAATTTCGAACGGCTGTTTGAAGATTCGATCCTCATAGGCGGAGTAAGATACGCAAACGTTCAGTTTATGCTGCGCGTCAAGCGAAGCTGGGTTGCCAACAAAGACGTGCGCCAAAAGGATCTGGACGACATCAAGCTGATGGAAGCCTATTTGAAACAAAACCAATAAAAAATGAACATAAACAAAAAACGGCGCCTGAAAACGCCGTTTTTTGATTGAATGAAAATCGCCCGCAGTCAAAATATTTTCTCCAAAGAGATATCGCCCAGCAAAACGCCCTTGATGATAAATGCCGTAAATCGCAAATCGGGAAACTGTTCGGCGATTATGCCTTTGATTTTGACCAAATCGTTCCTTTGGATTTCGTCCTCCTGCTCCTGGTCAGCGATGCCGTAAGCGCCGCAGTTGTCGTGGTAGAGAACAGCCACATTTTTGATTTGGTGAAGTTTTCGCGATAAGGCGATCTGTTTCAACAAAAAGTTTTTTTCTTCTTCACGGCCGAGCAGATCTTTGGCCGAGCCAGCACAGGCGACCAAATCGTAATTACCCTCTCCGATACCCGCGCCATCCAACAGATCGCCCAAAACGCTCCCTTTGATGCGGAAATCCATGCAACGAAAGACCAAATATTCGCAATGATGATTCGACATACCGATTTTTTAAAATTATTGATTTTGAAAAGGCAATTTGCTTTTATGGCGGCGTGCCACTTTCAGCCGCGCCAGCTCTTTTTCGATGGTGGCGGTAAGGGCGGTGTAGTCGACTTCTTCTTTATGCTTCTCCTGTATCAGTTTCAAAGCGCGCGACCTTGCTTCTTCGGCCCATTGCTCGTTGATTTCATAGGCGTGCTCGGCGGTATCGGCCAGAACGATCACTTCATTTTTATTGATCTCGATAAGACCTCCGGAAACCGCCATAGGGAATTCTTCCTTATTCTTTCTCGCCGTGAGTTCGCCGGCTTTCAAAGCGGCGACCAGCGGAATATGATTGGGCAGAACAGTGATCTCGCCCGTTTGCGTGGGCAGAGTGACGGAGTCAACCTCGTTTTCGTAAACGACCCGTTCCGGAGTGACAATTTTGAATTTGATGGCCATAAATAACCGAGAATCATTTTGCGATTTCGTCTATTCCTCCTTTCATATAAAAATCCTGCTCGGGTATATCATCATGATTGCCGGCCAGGATCTCCTTAAAGCTTCTGATCGTTTCAGCCAAGGGAACATATTTGCCGGCTCTTCCGGTGAATGTTTCAGCCACCGAAAAGGGCTGGGACAGAAACTTTTGGATCTTGCGGGCTCTTGATACGGTCTGTTTGTCTTCGTCAGAAAGCTCTTCCATACCCAGGATGGCGATAATATCCTGTAATTCTTTATAGCGCTGCAGGACTTTCTGCACGCCGCGCGCCGTTTCATAATGCTCCTGGCCGACGATCTGCGGGTCTAAGATCGTCGAAGTGGAATCCAAAGGATCGACCGCGGGGTAAATGCCCAGTTCGGCCAGATTGCGCGCCAAAACGACCGTTGAATCCAAATGAGCGAAAGTCGTGGCGGGCGCGGGGTCGGTCAAGTCGTCAGCGGGCACGTAAACCGCCTGCACCGAAGTGATGGATCCTTTCTTGGTGGAGGTAATCCTCTCCTGTAATTCGCCCATTTCCGAGGCCAAAGTCGGCTGATAGCCGACGGCCGAAGGAATACGGCCCAGCAAAGCGGAAACCTCCGAACCGGCTTGGGCGAACCTGAAAATATTGTCTATAAAAAGCAAAACATCCTTGCCTTCCTCGTCTCTGAAATATTCGGCCATTGTAAGAGCAGTTAAACCGACTCGTAGGCGCGAGCCGGGCGGCTCATTCATCTGGCCAAAAACCAAGGTTGTATTCTTCAAAACGCCGCTTTGGCTCATATCAAGATACAGGTCGTTGCCCTCTCTGCTTCTTTCCCCGACGCCCCCGAATACCGAGTAACCGCCGTGCTTGGTGGCGATATTGTGAATCAGCTCCTGAATGACCACGGTCTTGCCGACACCCGCCCCGCCAAAAAGCCCGACTTTGCCGCCTTTGACAAACGGGCAAATCAGATCGATTACTTTGATGCCGGTTTCAAAAATCTCCGATTTGGTGGACTGGTCAATCAATTTGGGGGCTGGCCGATGAATGGGATAATATGACTTGGTCTTTACCTCGGGCTGATTGTCCAGGGGCTGGCCCAAAACATCGAACATCCTGCCCAATGTTTCTTTGCCTACGGGTACCTTGATGGATCCGCCGGTATCATTTACCGTAAGACCCCTGCTCAATCCGTCAGTTGAGCCCAAAGCAACGGTCCTTACCATATTGCCGCTCAAGTGCTGCTGGACCTCCAGTATCAGAATGCCCTGGGGCGTTTTTGTTTCCAAACCGTTGTTGATTGCCGGCAGATCACCTTCGAAATGAACGTCAACTACTGGCCCGATGATTTGTCTGATGATTCCCTGATTCATAGATTTGATGATTAAAAAATTTATTCCATGGCTGCCTTGCTCACGGAAATCTCGGCGATTTCCTGGGTGATGCCGGCCTGGCGCGCCTTGTTAAAACCAAGTGTGAGATCGGCCAGCAAACCGCCGGCTGAATCGGAGGCATTGCGCATAGCCAGCATCCGCGAGGAATGTTCGGAGGCATTCGACTCCAAAACCGCCTGATAAATCTGCATTTCCAGCAAACGGGGTAAAAAATTACGGAGAATGGAATCAGCGTCCGGTTCGAAAATATACTCCGCTGTCCCATTTTCCTGGCTTTTCTTGCTTTGAGGAACCAAAGGCAGAAGCTGCTTGATCGTCGGCTGTTGACGCAAAGAGCTGATAAAATCCGTATAGATCAAAACGATCTTATCATATTTTTTGTCCAAAAAATCATCCAAAAGCATCCGTGAAAGCGGCATGATCTCACCAACCGCCGAAATTATCTCGGTCTTGGGAAAATCAGCGGCTATGTTAAAACCGGCTTTGACCAAAGACAACGCGGCCTTGCGTCCCAGGGTAATGAAATCAATTGCCACGTCCGATGATACCTCCTTTTCACTCGCGGCAAAGGCAACGGCCTTTTTCAATAATTGCTGGTTGAAAACGCCGCACAATCCCCTGTTGGAGCCGACAACCAAAACGCCCACTTTTTTTATTTCCTTGGGCTTGGTCAAAAGCAGGTGCAGCTCGGGGTCGGTCTTTTGGGAAAGATTCAAAACCGCCTGCCAGGCCAGGTCAGCGTAGGATCGCGACAGCTTTACGGCCGACACGGCCCTCCGCATTTTCGCGGCCGAAACCAATTCCATTGCCTTGGTTATTTTCTGGGTATTCTTCACCGAACGAATCTGACGTTTGATTTTACGGATTGCCAAAGCCATAAATAATGCGATTCAACTCTGAAAAATCTTTTTATAATCGGAGATCATATCTTTTAGTTCCGTTTCGCTCTGCTCGGTGATCTCTTTGGTTTTTTTGACGGACTTGAGAAGATTTTTGCCCTGACCATCCAGATATTCATGAAAACCATTTTCAAAGTCCTTCATCTTGTTTACTTCAATGTCATCCAAAAATCCGTTGACTGCCGCGTATAAAATCGCCACCTGATGCTCGACTGCCATCGGGCAATACTGCTGCTGTTTCAAGATCTCGGTGAGACGCAAGCCGCGGTTGATTTGCGCCTGGGTAGATTTATCCAGATCGGAGGCAAACTGCATAAAAGCGGCCAATTCCCTGAACTGCGCCAAATCCAGTCTCAATTTGCCGGCCACCTTTTTCATTGCCTTGGCCTGAGCAGCCGAACCAACACGAGAAACCGAAAGCCCCACGTTCAAGGCCGGCCGTATGCCCTGATAGAACAAATCGCTCTCCAGATAGATCTGCCCGTCGGTAATGGAAATGACGTTGGTGGGGATATACGCGGAAATATCACCGGCCTGCGTTTCGATGATCGGCAAGGCGGTAATGGAACCTCCGCCCTGTTCTTTGTTCATCTTGCAGGCGCGCTCCAAAAGCCGCGAATGCAGATAAAAAATATCTCCGGGAAAAGCCTCCCGGCCCGGCGGCCTCCTCAAGAGCAATGATATCTGACGATAAGCCGCGGCATGCTTGGACAAATCATCGTAAACGATTAAAACATCCCTGCCTTGGTCTTTGAAATACTCGGCCATAGAGCATCCGGCGAAAGGCGCGATATAAGCCAGCGAAGCTGATTCGGAAGCGCTGCAAGCCACCACGATGGTATGAGCCATAGCGTTGAACTCTTCCAGCTTTGCCACGGTTTTGGCGATACTGGATTCTTTCTGGCCGATAGCCACATAGACGCAGATCACATTTTCGTCTTTCTGATTGATAATGGCGTCAATGGCCAGAGCTGTTTTGCCGGTCTGGCGGTCGCCGATAATAAGCTCTCTCTGCCCGCGGCCGACAGGAATGATGGCGTCAATGGCCTTAATGCCGGTTTGCAAAGGGCTGTTTACCGGCTCTCTTTCAATGACCCGGGGAGCTATCCTTTCAACCGGATAGAATTTCTCCGCCTTGATGACCCCCTTGCCGTCTTTGGGCCGGCCCAAAGGATCTATTACCCGGCCGATCAGGTCATCGCCCACCGGCACTTCCAGGACCCGGCCGGTCGATTTGACCAGGTCTCCTTCTTTGATCTCCGTATAGTCGCCCAAAATAACGGCGCCGACCAGATCCTCTTCCAAATTCAAAACCACGCCGAATATTTTATTCGGGAATTCCAGCATTTCCAAAGCCATCGCGTTGCTCAAGCCCGTAATTTTGGCCACACCGTCTCCCAGCTCCACGATTGTGCCGACTTTCTCCACCGTGACCTCCGCTTGAAAAGCGCTGATCTGTTTTTTTAGCGCCTCTATAATATGATTTTTCGTGTCGCTCATAAAAGTTTGTTGTGCAAATTATCAAGCTGCCCTCTGACGCTGCCGTCAAGCAGAATATCGTCAAAGCGTAAAATCAAGCCGCCAAGCAGTTTTTCGTCTTCTTTGCTTTCCAAAACAACCTCGCGTTTCAATTTGTCGGATAACTGCTCTTTGATATCATGAAAAAACTTTTCGCTTAACGGACGGCTAATGACGAGATTAACCGGCGTTTGTCCTTCCTTTTCCTGCCAGTATTTTTCTATTTCGGTCATTATACGCCCCGCCGAAGACAAAACATTGTTTTTTGTCAAAAGTTTGACAAAATTATCAATTATGGCCGATTTATCCTTTTCTTTCGCGTCCCAAACGGCCTCGCAAAAAGCAACGGCGTATTTTTTTGGCGAAATTCTCATAATTTAACGCTTTTAATCGCTCTCTGGATGATTTCCTTGTCTTTTTCTTTGTCTAGCTTTTCTTGCAAAATCTTCTCCGCGATCGAAACGACCAGATCGGCCACCTCGGCCCTAATCTCCTGCAAGGCCTTTTCTTTTTCTTTGGCAATCTGGCTTTGCGCTTGAGCGATCACTTTACGGGCCTCAGCCTTGGATTCGTCGATCATCAGCAGCCCCTCCTTTTGAGCCGCTTCTTTGGCCTTCTGGATAATCTCCTGCGCCTCCTTTTTGGTTTGAGTCATCTGCTCCTGGCGTATTTCCTCGGATTCTTTGAATTTTTTTTCGATTTCCTCCGCCTGTTTCAAACTTCCCTCAATGCGGTCGCTTCTTTCCTGCATTTTGCGGGATAACGGTTTCAAAGCAAAAAACCACAAAACAAAAACAACGATGGCGAAATTGACCACCTGGGCAATCAGAATCTTCCAGTCAATATGAAAAGATGAAAAAATATCGAGCATTTTGCCTTACTTCAGAGAAAAAGCGATGACCAAAGCGTAAATGGCAATGGCCTCCGCGAAAGCCGAGGCCAGCAGCATCGGCACTAAAATCTTGCCGGCCGCTTCGGGGTTTCTGCCAATCGCTTCCATCGCCCTGGAGCCTATCCAACCAATGGCCAAAGCCGGCATCATGGCGCCCAAAGCCATGGTCAAACCTTTCGTCAAAACGACTATATCCATAAAAAACTTCAAGACGACTTTCCGTTAAAAACAGGTTTTCAACGAAAAAACAGCCCTGATTTTATTTTTTATTTTTTATTCAATGTTCTTCGGCGTGCGAAGAGCTCATTATCGACAGAAAAACCAAAATAAGCATGGAAAAAATCAATGCCTGGATTATACCTACAATAATCTCTAAAAAGATAAAAGGCAAGGGCACGACGTAAGCGAAGATCGCCGCCATCGAGGCCAACAGAACTTCGCCGGCGAACACATTGCCGAACAACCGGAAAGAAAGCGAGGCCACTTTGGCCAACTCGCCCACTGCCTCGATCAGGCCGACAAAAAACTTAATGGGATTGATCAAAAGGGCCTGGTAGTTTCTTTCCTTGAAAACTTTGCGGGGCAACTCCAAAAAAAGATTGAGTCCGACAAAACGATTCAAATGGCTCCACCAGCCAGCCATCACGGTGCCGAAAATATGAGTGAGAAAAACAGCCAAGACGGACAAGGCCAGCGTGGTATTAAGATCAGCCGTTCCGCCGCGCAATAGAGGCACGAAAGCGCTTTGTCCGTTATGCGAAGACACAAAGCCGACCGATCCCACCCCGGGCAAGAGCCCCAGCCAGTTGCTAAAAAGTATAAAGGCAAAAAGCGGCAAAACGACCGGCAGAAATTTCATCGTCTTTTGCCTGCTGCCCGTCACCGTATCGGCCAGGTTGTAAGATCCTTCCAGAAAAACCTCAAAATAACTCTGAATACCTTTGGGAATAAGGGAAATCTTTTTTCTGACCAGCAGGGAAAAAATGACCACCAGAAAAACCGCTATCCAGGAGCAAAGAAGTGAATTAGTAACGGTGAACCCGCCCAAATTAAAAACCGGCTCAGCAAAGAGCGTAGTTTCGTGATGTATTTCCTGACTTGGGATATTTTCAGTTTGAAGTGTTTGAGACATCGGTATCTTTATCCTTTTTCACCGGCTGTCCGCCGGACGTTTTAAAGCCATTGACTTTTTTCCAAAGAATAAGGGTTTCTTTGAGAATACCGAACATAGTGACGAAAAAGCCGACTCCCATCGACGCGATAAAAGGCCAGGGAGCCAAAAGCGGCATTTTGCTTTCCAGCCATTTACCCAAAAACAAAAAAACGACAAGCGGGATCAAAAGCCAGCCCCAAATCTTCAAAAAAACAATCAGGCCTTCCGCCTGCCAATTGTCACCTTCCCCGAAATAATCGAACATGATGGTTCGCTATTTTATGCTATTGGGCATTGTTTAAGGAAGGTTTATATATTTATATTTTTTTAAAAGAGCCAAGTCAAGGGTCAATACTCCACTCTTTGGCTTTGGCAAAAAACCGCCGCAAAATGAACTAGCGGCGTTCGAAAACGCCGCTTTTATGTTATTCCCACTCGATTGTGGCCGGAGGCTTGGGAGTCGAGTCCCAAACCACGCGCACGATATCCGGATGCCGCGTCAAAGCACTTTCTATTTCCTCGCAGACATTAACCGGCCAGCGATACCCGGCGGCGGTCATAAAATTAACGGTTTCGACAGCCCTCACCACCACCGGAAAGCCATACACTCTCTCGTCTCCCTTTACCCCCACGGTGCGAACCCCAAGTAGAATCACGGCCAGTTGGCTGATATTGGTCAAATTATGCTTCTGCGCGATCATCCTTACTTGACGGTCAGCCCAGCGAACAATGGCCAGCTTCTCTGCCGTGACCGGACAGCCGACCACCCTGATGATCAATCCGGGGCCTGGAAACGGCTCCTTGTTGGCAATGTATTTGGGCAAACCCAGAGCCCTGGCCAAATCACGCACGTCATCCTTAAAATAAGATTTTAAGGGATCGTAACGCCTGAACTTACCCTCCAATACGGGGTTATGATGGGTCTTTATCTTTGCCGCGCCGCCCGAATGTCCCGTTTCGATAACATCGGGATTGATAGTGCCCTGGAGCAGCCAAGCGGCTCCGAAATCATCGACCGCTTTCTGCAGGCTCTGGCCATAAACGAGAGAAAAAATCTTTCTCTTTTCTTCAGCGTCAATGATATCGGCCAAAGCAGAAAGCAGACTGGCTTGAGCGTCGATGATTTTCAAATTCAAGCCGATAATTTCGGCGCTTACTTTGATATCATCGATCTCTCCTTCGCGCAAATTGCCAGCGTTGACGCAAATCCCCATGAGCCTGTCTCTGAAAACCGGAAGCAAAATCTTGGCAAGAACCGAAGAATCAACGCCGCCGCTATAACCTATGATGATCCGAGCGTCCTTGCCTATCGTATCCAGAGCCGCTTTTTGAATACCGCCGATGATATCGTCGGGCATCCAATCCTTCAGGCAACCGCTGATATGAAACAAAAAATTTCTCAAAATCAGACTGCCCGAAGAAGTATGACTCACTTCGGGGTGGAACATTACTCCCCAAAACGAGCCGGCCCTAAAAGCTGCCGCTTGGCTGTTTTCGCCAGACCGGGCGATCGCCGAAAATACGGACGGCAACTTGCCGATACTGTCCCCGTGACTGGCCCATACCACTGATTTTCCTGGACAATCCTGGAAAATCACGTCTTCTCCGAAAGCAGCCTCTGTTCGGCCGTATTCTTTCTTTTCCGCAGAGCTGATCACGTCGCCTCCGAAAGATTTTACCAGCCATTGAGCGCCATAGCATATTCCCAGTATCGGACACCCGGCTTCAAAAATCTCTTGGGGCGGTTCGGGAGCGTCCGTTTGACGAACGCTGGCATAACTGCCCGAGAGAATAATCGCCTTTGGTTTATGGTTTTCCAACCATGAGCCTGCCTGCTGGGGCGGTAAGATTTCAGCGCGAACGCCTTGCTCACGCACCGCTCTGGCAATCAATGACGTGTATTGGGAGCCCAAATCGACAATCAAAACTTGAATCATAATATTGCCTCCTTATTTATTGAAATAAGCCGTTATTATAACTCCACAAGACCCGCAAGAAAGAGTTTCCGGGTTTCCCAAAGAGCGGCTGAACATGCCTCTTTGAAAGCAAAAAGCTCCGTCTTGCCGGGCTCTTTTTACCGCCCTTTTGACCAGGATGTCGTAAACCTGTTCCCTGGTCAAGTTTTTCTCAAAAACCTCTACATTGCTCATCTCTTCAAGGTAGCGTTTCTCTCTTACTACTTCTTTCATTCCGGGCCTCCTTTGGCAACTGCCGTTATTTAGTTTGAAAGAACTTTGTTTAAGCTTAAAAAAAGAAGCAGAAAGAGGAAAATATTTTGACCGTCATTCGTCAGAAATGTTGACATTTTAGAATAAGAGGTTGAGAATCAATCAATGGACAAAGAAAAAATTCTCCAAACTCTCAACCTGAACCAAAAAGAAGCAAAGATATATCTGGCTGCTTTAAGCCTGGGCGGCGCTTCCGTTACTGGGCTGTCCCGAAAGGCCGGGCTGAAACGGCCGACCGCTTATTTGATCATTGACGAACTCTTAAAAAAGCATCTTTTGGTCAAGGCTCCTCAAGGCAAAAAAGTCATATACAAACCCGTGAATCCGGACATGTTGGGAGAGCGCCTGGAAAAACAGCGGCAATATTTTTCCCTGATCGTCCCGGAGCTGCGAAGCTTATACGCGAGCAGCCTGAAACAGCCAAAGGCGCGGCTTTACGAAGGCAAGGAAGGAATTTTTCACGTGCAGGAAGAAATGTGCCGCGCCAAAGAAATTTGGGCCGTTTTCTCGCCTGAAAATTTTCTAAAGGTTTTCAGCCACAGAGACAACCGGCACTTTTTCCGTATTTTAGTCAGATCGGGCGGCATCATTTACGACATGCTCGAAGATACCAAAAAAGCCCGGGAATTCGCCCGAGCCACCTACCGAGCCGGAGTAAGCGAAGTGAGGTTCCTGCCCAAAGAGCTTCGCTTCAGCACCGACATCTGGACGCACGGCGACAAAGTGGTGATGATCTCGTTCGAGAATCTCACGGCCATTGTCATCGAGGACGCTTCAATAGCCTCCACTCAACAACAGCTTTTGCGCTTTATCTGGCAAAAATTGCCGCCGGGCTGAAATTGTCTCTCTTAAGCGCGACCCAACCGCCAGAGACGCCGCGGCAAAAAATGCGCCAGAAAGCCCAGAAATGTTCCCAAAACCATACCCGCCAGAACATCGCTCAACCAATGAAGGCCGCAAAATACCCTGGCCAGGCCAATGATAATCGCTCCCAGGAAAAAAAATAATCCGGCCTTTTTGTTATAAAGAAAAACAACAGTGGCCAGAGCGAAAAAAACAGCCGCGTGCGTTGAAGGAAAAGACGGACTGGTGGCCGGGTAAGGCAAAACGATTCGAAAACTCCCGCTCACAAAAGGGCGCGGCCGGGCAAAAAGCCAGCCGAAAGCGCCCACTGAAAGCCAGGCGATCGCCGAAGCGCAAACGCCTTCCAGGAACATCCACCAGTAGCGGCGGAAGTTCACCAACAAAAAAAGCGCGAAAAACGCCCCCAAAACATAAGGAAAGTATTGCGCCAGGAATATCGCCAAAACATCGGGCCAAAAATGCCTCAAAGCCCAGCGATCCATATTTTCCATTAAAAAATTGTCCAAAAGCATAAAGCTCGCGAAAACAAGAACAACAGCCGACCTGGGCACTTTATTCATTGGGCTGCCTTATTTTTTCTGCTCTTCCAGGAATTTTTCCACCTTGGCGACATCGTCCGGATTGCCAAAATCAAGCCAGTAGTCCTCAAGAGGCCTTATCTTTACTTTGCCTTCCTGGGCCAGCAGGGTGACAGCATCGGTGAGCTCGTATTCACCTCTGGGCGAAATCTTCACCTGGGATATTTTATCGAAAACATCGGGTGTGAATTTATAAATCCCCTTGTTGACCAGATTGCCGATAAAAGTTTTCGGTTTCTCGATGATTTCTTTGAGCAAACCGTTCTCATCGGTTATGAGCACTCCATATTTCTCGGGATTATCCACCTCCGAAGCACCGATGTAATTGAAATCGTCATCTACGGCTATCGCCCTCAAATCCCTTATCGAAAAAAGAGTGTCTCCGCAAACCACGAGAAAATTCTCATCGCCGATCAGATCCTTAACGCATTTCAAGGGGCATAAAGTTCCGTATTCCTTTTCTTTGGGACCCAAAATATCAAATTGATTGACCAGTTGTATCTTTATGTCCGTTTGCCCTTTTTGCTGGCAGTAATCCAGATACTCCCTTACAAATCTTTCCATCAGCTCGGCGAAGTAGCCAACCACCAGAATAAAATCCTTGTAGCCAGCCTCAATCAGATTATCAAGCAGATACGCCAAAAACGGCCTTTGTTTAACGCAAATAAGTGACTTGGGCTTGTCTTTGCACAGCTCTTTCATTCTTGTGCCTTGACCGGCCGCTGGAATTAATACCTTCATATGACAAAATTTATCAGTTTATTTTTTACGAAAATGACTTTTTTGATTTCTCGGCCGGAAAGCCAGCCGCTGATTTTAACATTGTTTTGCGCCATCTCACTGATCTCTTTCTCTTCACTGTTCCTGGGAGCTTCTATCATGCCTCTGGCCTTGCCGTTTATCTGAACGACAAAATTTATCTTTTCATCCTCAACCAAATTTTCATCGTATTGAGGCCAATCCTGCGAACAAACGCTCCCCTTATTCCCCAATTCGCTCCACAACTCTTCGGCCAGATGCGGGGCAAAGGGCGAAAGAATCAAAAAAAACTTTTCTAAAACATTCAAAGCAATATCTTCTTCCTTTTCCATCGCGTTAAGCAAAATCATCAACGATGAGATGGCTGTATTGAACTTCATCTGTTCAATGTCCTCTGAAACCTTTTTAACGGTTTTGTGCAAAAGCTTTTCCATTTCCCGATTCTCCATCTTTGACTTTTTATCTTTGACTTTTGTTTTTAATTCATAAATTCTTCTCAAAAATTTATGCACGCCTTTTACCCCCTTGGTGTCCCAGGCGATGGCCTGCTCAAACGGCCCCATGAACATCTCATAGCATCTTAAGGTATCGGCGCCATATTCTTTGACCACGTCATCGGGATTTATGACATTGCCTTTTGACTTGGACATCTTCTCCCCGCCCTCGGCCAAAACAAGGCCGACGTTGCGCAATTTCATGAACGGCTCGTCAAAGCCGATCAAACCGGCCCGGAAAAGCGCCTTAGTAAAAAACCTGGCATACAAAAGATGCAGAACCGCGTGCTCGGCTCCGCCCACATACCAGTCAACCGGACACCAGTAATCAATCAGCTTTCTTTGGGCGAATTCTTTCTTATTCATCGGGTCGGTGTAGCGGAAAAAATACCAGGACGAACAGACGAAAGTGTCCATTGTGTCGTTTTCGCGCCTGGCCAAAGTTCCGCAAACCGGACATTTCACATCCTGGAATTTCTTTGATTTGGCCAAAGGCGACTCGCCGCTCGGCATAAAATCAACGTCATCGGGCAGCAATACCGGCAAATCGCTTTCGGGCACAGGCACTTGGCCGCATTTATCGCAGTAAATAACAGGGATCGGAGCACCCCAATAGCGCTGGCGGGAAACCAGCCAGTCGCGCAATTTGTAGTTCACCTGCTTTTCAGCCAAGCCTTTTTGACCGAGCCATTGCCCGATTTCTTCCCTGGCATCTTCGGATTTCATGCCATCAAATCTTTCGGAATTCGCCAAAAAACCCTCGCCTTCCCAGCACTCTGCTTCCAATCTAACGACATCTTTCTTGCCCATAGCGGCATCCATCGGGTTTGTAAGAACAGAATCAAGCTCCGGAGGCAAGATCACCTTAGGACAAGGCAGCCCATATTTTTTCGCAAACTCGAAATCCCTTAAGTCGTGAGCCGGTACGGCCATAATAGCTCCCGTGCCATATCCGGCCAGAACGTAATCAGCCACAAAAATCGGAATCTCCTTGCCGTTAGCCGGATTTATCGCGGTGATTCCTTCCAACCTAACGCCGGTCTTTTCTTTGGTTTGGGCTTGTCTCTCCAGCTCGGTTTTTTTCCTGGCCGCTTCAACATAATCCTCAACCTGTTTTATGTTTGAGATTTGTGATTCAAGCTCGGAGACTATTTTATGTTCCGGCGCGACAACCAGATAAGTACAGCCAAAAATAGTGTCGATTCTGGTCGTGAAAACTTTTACACCAAAGCCTTGCGAGCCAGACCCGGGCTTTAAAGCAAAAGCTATCTCATATCCCTCGCTTCTGCCTATCCAGTTCTTCTGCATCGCCTTTATGGG
The DNA here is from genome assembly GCA_028718965.1 of Minisyncoccota bacterium. Classification (GTDB taxonomy): domain Bacteria; phylum Patescibacteriota; class Minisyncoccia; order Minisyncoccales; family CG1-02-41-26; genus CG1-02-41-26. Next base: position 3,901 of record JAQUKS010000014.1, on the reverse strand, counting down.
CTCGGGCCAGTCAATCTTATCCAGTCCGTCAAGCAGTTCTTCGCAAAAATCCGTAATTTTGAAAAACCACTGCTCCAGTTCTTTCTGCGCCACCTCGCTGGAGCACCTGTCGCACTTGCCCCCCTGGGCCTGTTCGTTGGCCAAAACCGTCTGGCACTTGGGGCACCAGTTAACCGGTGCTTTGGCTTTGTAGGCCAGCCCGTTTTTATATAAAAAAAGAAAAAACCATTGCGTCCATTTGTAATACTGCGGGCTGGAAGTGTCCACCTCCCTCTGCCAGTCATAGGAAAAGCCGAGCGATTTGATTTGTTCCCTGAACCGTTCAATATTCTGATGAGTGCTCTTATCCGGATGTATCTTTGTTTTTATGGCGTAATTCTCGGCCGGCAAGCCAAAAGCGTCCCAACCCATAGGGTGCAGGACGTTAAAACCCTTCATTCTTTTATAGCGGCAGATAACATCGGTGGCTGTGTAGCCCTTGGGATGGCCGACATGCAAGCCGGCCCCCGAAGGATAGGGAAACATATCCAGGCAGTAAAACTTGGGCTTGGCGCCAAAATCAACGGCCTTGAAGAGTCCGTTTTTCTGCCAAAAATCCTGCCATTTTTTCTCTGTTTCCTGGGGTTGGTATTCCGACATAACGAAATACTGAATTATAACGATTTGAGCGATTTTTTCAACCGCGCAACCACCATTTTTTCGCCCATCACCTGCATAATTTCATAGAGATTCGGGGTCTGGGTCTTGCCTGTAAGAAATACCCTTAATATTTTGGCCACGTCAGCCACATAGCCCTTGTATTTATCAGGAGACTGCTTGAATGTCTTTAAATCAGAGGCATATCCCAGGTCAACGGCCATATCTTTGATTTTCCCGAACCATTGTTCCTGATTGTTCGCGACGTCATAAGACTGCAGGAACTTTTCCAGCACCGCTTTTACTTCGGCCGGGCCCGTGTCGGGCATCAACTTGGGCCAGGCAATGGCTTCCTGCTCAAAGATAGGGTCGAAGAAGTAGCCGATTTCACTTCTCAAGTCAGACCATTTGGCGATGTCCTTTCTTTGATGCTCCCCGCTTCTTTCAATGCTGAAAATTTTTTCCAGATAACCGCTGTCTTTGGCCATTTCTTTGGCCAAGTCCGTGTCGTATTTTCGGGCCCATTGCAAAGCCGCTTCAGCGATTTTTCCGGCGCTCATTCTGGCGATTATCGCCTTGCTGATGTTCTGTAGTTTTGCCAGGTCAAATAAGGCGCCGCTTTGGTTGATCTTTTCCAACCGTAAAACAAACTTATGATTATCCGCGTCCGGATTCTTCGCACGCCAGTCTTCAAAATCGGAGTTAGCCAGATTGAGCAAGTATTCAATTATGGCCGATGTTAAATATCCGTCCTTTTCGTAATAATCCACGTTAGCCTCGGGGTCCTTTCTCTTGCTCAATTTCCTGCGCGAGGCACCGTCTGTTTTTTGTATAGGTGAGATATGCCCGTAAAGAGGAGCTGCCCATCCGACGGCTTCAAAAAGCTGCAAATGCAACGGCAGAGAAGAAAACCACTCGTCCCCGCGCAAAACATGGGTCGTGCGCATAAAATGATCGTCAACGACATGGGCGAAATGATAGGTCGGCAAACGGTCGGACTTAAGCAGAATGACGTCAAGGTCGTTTTCAGGCAGGATTTTCTTTTCCTTTATGAGATCGTTAACCGTTATCTTGTTATTAAAATCTCCCGACGATCTGAAGCGAACGGTAAAAGGACGCCCTTTCTCAATGGACCTGATAATGTCCTCCTGCTTCATATCCCTGCATTTGGCCCACTTGCCGTAATAGCCGGGCCTTGTTTTTTCAATGCCCTGTTTTTTGCTTATTTCTTCCAGTTCTTCCGGAGAACAAAAACAAGGATAGGCCAAGCCCTTCTCGATCAAGCGCCTGGCAACGGCCTGATATATATCCGCTCTTTGGCTTTGCCGGTAAGGTCCGTAGTCGCCGGTCTCCTTTTCCAACTCAATCTCGCCTTCATCGATTTTTATGCCATATTTTTGCAAAGCAGTGACGATCAAACCGACCGCTCCTTCGACCTCTCTTTTCTTGTCAGTGTCCTCGATGCGCAGATAAAAAATGCCGTTTTGCTGATGGCTGAAACGCTCCGAGATCAAAGCCGCGAATATGCCCCCGATATGTATAAATCCGGTCGGGCTTGGCGCCACCCTGGTGACAGCAGCACCAGCAGCCAGGTTGCGGGGCGGGTATCTTTTTTCCAGGGATTCAATGCTCAATTCTCCCTCGGGAAACAGCTTTTGCGCGATTGTTTTCATATCAAACATATTCTCTTATCTTAGCACTTGCCTTTTATAATATAAAGTGATAAAAAGCAAAAATACTATAACAACCCTAAAAGAAAGGAGGGATCGAAATGAAAGGGTTTGTAGTAACGATTTTGGCCCTGTTCATAGGGCCGGTAGCCAGAGCTCTTTTGGAGCAATGGCTAAGAGAAAAGTCCCCTTTCAGAAAATAAAAATACTGAACGGGGCTTTTATATTACAAATTACAAACCAAACAGATTCTTGGCGTTTTGCGTGGTGACATCGGCGATCTTTTCCGCTGGTTCGCCCCTGATCTCGGCAATACGCTGAACGACGTATTCAAGGTTGGCCGGCTCGTTTCTCTCGCTTCTGAAAGGAACAGGAGAGAGATACGGGCAGTCGGTTTCAAGCAATAATCTTTCCAAAGGCATATTCCTTACAACCTTGTCATAATCGGGGGCGTAAGTGATTATTCCGTTAAAAGAAATGTAAAGGCCGAGTTCAAAGTATCTTTGCGCGCTTTGCCATGAACCGGAAAAACAATGAATAACCCCCTTGATACTTCCTGCTTTTGATAAAATATCGATAACTTGCTTATGAGCGTTGCGGCAATGAACGATCAAAGGCAGATTGAATTCCCTTGCCAGATCAATCTGCTCTAAAAAAATATCCTGTTGATCGGCAAGGTCGCTGGCGTTTTTCAACTCAAGGCCGCACTCCCCAATCGCCACGACTTTCGGCATTTTCGCGATCTCCGAATAGTCGCTTTTTTTAAAAACATAACCGCTTTCCTCCCTTGTTCCGGGATGGCAGCCAATCGCCGCGTAGATACTTTCATACTGTCCGGCCAGATCGATTGCTCTTTTAGCGCTCGCCAAATCAAAGCTCACGTTAATGATCTTTTCAACTCCGTTTTCAAAAGCCCGCCCAATCACTTCGGAGCGGTCTTTGTCGTATTCTTCACCGTCAATATGTGCGTGAGTATCAATAAGCATGAATAGAATGATTATGCCACCTCCCTCAAGTAGCACTTCTCACAGTAGACTATCTCCGGTCTCTCGGGAGAGTAGGAGGTGAGGAAGGTCTCATCGCAGGGAGAGTCTCCGTGTTCATGCTCACATGTGTTGTGGTAGCAGTCTGTGAGGGTCTTACCCTCACAAGTTCTTCCTTGGGGTGAGCTTGTCGAACCAGAGCACATGCATTGTCTTTTCCAGAGTTTGAGGGGGTTCCTTTGTTTGAGACGTTGGTAATGACGGCAGTTGGGACAGAGTCTTGGCAGGGGGAGGTTCATCCTTTTGTAGAATGAGAGTTCCTGGGGGATGATCCTGAATGCTTGGGTGCATTGTTCATTGCATTGTCCTTGGTGAAGACATTCGATCACCTTGTTGAGGATGTCTTCATCCTTGACATCCTTGATGTTGTCAGGGAGGTCCTCTGCCTTGATGTCTATTGTGTAGTTCCTGGGTTCTTCGTCACGCCAGGAGTATCCTTGTTCAATGGCTTGTTGTTTGGTGAGGGGGAAGTATTCCTGGGCTATGGTTTCGTTGTAGGCGAAGGGTGAGAGTTCTGGTGGGAAGAACTCTCCGTAGGTGTATGTTCTGCCT
>JAQUKS010000013.1 GCA_028718965.1 Minisyncoccota bacterium | reverse complement strand
CCAATTTTTTTTATTGGTGAGTAGGCGATTTTTTGTTGACTTTCTGGCATTTTTTGGAAAGATGAAAAAAGTCCGCAAGGTTGACAAATATGGACAAAAGTCATTTCATAAACCTAACTTTGGGTGTTTACCGGGTGACGGACTTGTTTCCGAATAAAGAGCCGTTGCGCTTTTCGTTGAGGAAAAAAGCCGATGATATTTTGAGAGATCTTACGCTTACGGACTACTATTTGAAGGATTCTCTTTCCGATAACAAACAGGCATTAAATTCGACCCTGGAACGGGTCTTAAGAAATGTTGCCGTTCTCGGTGTTTATTTTAATATAAGCGAAAAACAAAACTGGGTAAAACCGGAGAATTTTTTGGTTTTAAGGGCGGAATACGGAGCCATTGATCAGGAAGCAAAAAGATTGCGCCTGGAAGCCGTAAAGCATAGTGGGGCCGTGAGGCCGTCCGAGAACAAAGAAAAGCCCAAGTCGGCCCGATCAGAAGCGGTTTCAGGCAATCATTCAGCCATGGCGGGCCTGAAAAGCCGCCAGCAAAAGATTTTACGGATATTGAAAGAGCGCGGCAATAGCCAAGTGCAGGATTTGAACAAAGCTTTGCCCGAAGTGACCAAAAGAACCTTGAGAAGGGACATGGATTTCCTTTTAAAGAGAGGTTTAGTCGCGCGTTTGGGCGACAAAATAAGAACCGAGTACAGGTTGAAGGTATAACTAATAGGACATCGGTAGGACAAACATAGGACAGTAGTCTGTCCTATTTTCTATGGCGAAAGATTATAAAAAACAATTCAGTCAAATCTATGATAAGCACATCGATAAAATTTATCGCTATGTGCTTTTGAAGGTGGGCGCAAAAGAGCCGGCTGAAGATATTGTTGCTGAAGTTTTTACCAAGACCTGGAAAAAATTCCGCACTGGTCCGGAAATCAGGAATTGTTCGGCTTATCTTTACCAGGTGGCCCGGGCCGAGATTGCCAATTATTATAGGACAGGTGCCAAGGTGGAATTTGTTTCGGTTGATTTTGTCCCTATTGTGGATAAGAAAGCGAGCCCGGAAGCTGAACAGACGCTCAAAGGCGACCTGGAGAATTTGCAGCGCCACTTGAGAGAAATAAAAGACGATTATCAGGATGTTTTGCTTTGGTATTATGTTGACGGTTATTCGACCAAGGAAATCGCCGCTATGCTGGAAAAAAGCGAGGGGGCAGTGCGGGTGATGGTGTCGCGGGCATTGGCCGAACTGCGGGAAAAAATGGCCAAAAAATGGCCGGAGACCCTTTTCGCTTAGTGGTGATTTTGTAACACTTTGGCCGAAATTACGTCATAATATTAATCAGCGAATTATGGACGAAAAGCATTTGATCGGACAATTGAAAGTATTCAGCCAGATTAAACCGGATAAAACCTGGGAGTTTTCGGTTAAGGAGCGCCTCTTGAGCCAGGACGCGGCCGTTGAGGCAGCAAAGCCCATGGCCTGGTTCGCGAACATCGGTTCTTTTCTTAGCAATCGGTCTGGTTTGGCAGTGGGTATGGCGACTTTTATCGGCGTGGTTTTAATCAGCGGGTCTTTATATTTCGACTGGTTCGGATTTTCCCAGAATCCGCAAAGCCAGCAGATGGTGCTTTCTTTGCAGGAAATGCAAAACAAGCTTGAGCTTGTAAACAATTCGCTGGATGATTTGAAAAATCTCGATAATAAAAACCAGGCTCTGGCCATGGCCGAGGTTGTCAAATCGACTGTCAAAGAAAATCAAAAAGTAGCCCAGCAATTACAGGCCGGCAAGAGCGGCTTGTCAAAGCAGGCCCTGGCTAGCTTGGGGCAATTCGAAAAGGAATCCGGCGAGGTATTTGCCAGGACCAGCCAGGTGCAGAATGAGATTTTCGAACAGTGCTTCAATGACTTGAAGCAAAGGAGCTTGAGTGTCTCTGACCAGGAACGGCTGAAACAAGCCGAGGATTTTTACAACCAGGGTGAAGTTGCCCAGGCAATGATGATTTTGCAGCAAATAGGACAATAGCCCGCGGGAGAAACCTGAAATATCGACCGGATATTTCATAATTTCGACATACCGATATGTCGGGTTTCTCCTACGGGGTAGGTGAAAGGTCGGGCGGAATTTGTTTTATTACAAATTCTGTTTTAAAGGTTAAAATAAGTTTTTTCCAATAGCTTCAAGCTATTAGGAAAAACAAAATCAAATTAAGAAAAGAAATGAGTATAAAGAAATTTCTATCAGTAATTACGACTTTGGCGGTCGTAGTTATGCTGGTAGGTCCGGTTGCGCCTGCTGGCGCTGCTACTGCCGAAGAGCTGGCGAAACAAATCGCTGACGCTCAAGCGCTGCTGAACACGTTGACACAACAATTGTCAGCGATGCAGTCCGGCACAACTGGCACAACCGGCACCACTGGAACCACCGCGGTTTCAGCGTGCACTGGCATAACTTTCAGCCGCAACTTAACTGTTGGTTCGAAAGGCGATGACGTGAAATGCTTGCAAGCCCTTTTGAATCAATCAGCCGACACCCAGGTTGCCTCAACCGGCACTGGTTCAGCTGGCAACGAGAGCACTTATTTTGGCGCTTTGACCAAGGCCGCAGTGGCGAAATATCAAGCAAAGAACGGTATTTCTCCGACCGCGGGCTACTTTGGCCCTGTTACCAGAACAAGCATTAGCGCGATGTTGACTGGCACCACCGGAACCACTGGCACCACCGGAACCACTGGCACCACATTGCCTGCTGGCTGCACTTCAACCACAGGATACAGCCCGACAACGGGTCAATCCTGCAGCACTGGCACAACCGGCACCGGGTCCACCACCACTGGCACTACGCCCATCACTGGCGAAGGCTTGAAGGTGTCTGTGTCCGCTGACACTCCGGTTACCGCGACTGTGATCACTGGCAGCGAGGTAGCGCCTTTGGTGAATTTGACCTTTGCCAATGGCAACAACACCGAAGTGAAGGTTACCAAACTTCGCGTCAAAAGAGGTGGTATTTCCGCTGATACCAGCGTAGGCAATATCTATCTTTTTGACGGCTACAAGAGATTGAGCGACGAGGCGACATTGTCTTCGGGCTATGCCACCTTCAACAAGGCTGCCGGCCTCTTCACTATTCCGGCCGGCACTACCAAGACCATAGCAGTAAGAGCGCAGATTTCCGGCACCAGCGGTGAAACCGTAAACTTGTCTGTCGAGGCGGCTACCGATGTTACCAGCGATGCCTCGGCCGTTAGCGGCACTTTCCCGTTGATGGGTAACACCATGAGCATTGCCGCGGCCACCAGCAAAGCGGCGGTCAACTTCAACACCGTTGCTGTTCCGGCCACCAATGCCAGCTTCACAGCAGCTTCCAACTCCGTTCTGTGGCAGGATTCTTTCACCGCCACTAATCAGGATGTCAAGCTTGAATACATCAAATTCAGCCAGATCGGCTCTATCGCAGCTGACGGCTTGGAGAATATCAAGTTGGACATGAACGGCACCACTGTCGCCACCGGCCAGTTAGTGGCTAGCGACGTGGGTCAGGATTTGGTGTTTGACTTGTCTGCGGCCCCGATTTCTGTTACCAAGGGCTTCACCAAGACCCTCACCATCTACGCTGACGTGGTCAAGGGTTCCAGCAAGACCATCAGAATGAGCATCGAGAAGTCTGCCGATGTTTTCATCAAGGACGCAGCTTACGGCAACTACGTATTAGTTACCGTAAACAGCGCTGCTTTCACCACAATGAGAGCGGGCACCCTTACCGTTGCTACCGGTTCAATCACCGCTATCAAGAGAACCGATTCTCCGTCTGCGGGCACCATCCTTGGCGCGACCAACGTTTCCTTGGCCAAATATGACCTCAAGGCTAACGGCGAGGACGTCAAGATCAACAATCTGCAGATTGAGATCATAGATAGCACCAGCAGCAGCTACATCAGGAACGTGTCGTTATATCTGGACGGCGTGCAAGTGGGCAACACCACCAACGTCGAAACCGATAACGGCTCGACCGGTTATACCGCTGTTAACATCTATCAGGTGTTCACCGCGGGCGTAGCCAAGGTTTTGGAGATCAAGGGCGATATCTTCGGCTGCAGCTCTTCAGCTTGCACCGGAGTTAACGGCCTGCAATCCGGCAATACCTTGTATGCGGTGTTGGTCGGAGGCAACATCGACAACGCCCAGGGCATGAGCTCTTTGGCGATGATCGACGCTCCCGGCGCCAGTGTCAACGGCAATAACCTTACCATTGGCACAGGCACTTTGACCGGTGTTAAAAGCACTGCCTACGGCAACCAGAACGTTGCTGCGGGTCAGGACACCAAGATCGGTCAATATTCATTGACTGCCAGCCAGTATGACAGCGTCAATGTTTCTTCCATGACCATTGGCTTGCTTGATACCGGCACTGCCTTGGTGGCTGATCTGTCAAACCTTTACATCAAGTATGGGTCTGTCACTTCGGAAGTAAGAGGCACTGTTGCCGCTTCCAACGTGTTTTCCACTCCGGTTACCATTGCCCCGAATGGCTCCCTGAGCATTGAAGTTTGGGCGACCATCAGCACCGCTGCCATTTCTGGCGACGCGGCAACCACCAGTTTGGAGGTAACCGCTACCAGAGCGACTGACGGCGCTTCAGCCAATGTGACCGTGAGCAACGGCCAGACAATCACTATTAATAATGGTGCTTTGGCGGCCGCGAGATCTTCCGATACTCCGATTGAGGCCTTGGTGGTTGGCGACACCAACGACCAATTGTTGGCGAAATACACTTTTTCGGCCAACTACGAGCCCTTTACCGTTACCGAGATGAAGATTGAAGCCACTAACACTCCCGCAGCCACTGCCGATGACTACTATGGCATTTACCTGAAGTATAAGGATGCTGCCGGACAAACCGTTACCTCGGCCATTATGCCTTTGGTAAACGGCACTTCCAGCTTCACTGGCCAGTCATTCAACGTGCCTGCCAACAGCTCAGCTGTTTTGGAGGTTTATGGCAACATGAACTCGGTAGGCGCCGGTCATGCTGATACTGGCGACAGACCGCAACTTGGCTTGTATTACTACAAAGCCACCAGCGGCTCTACCTCCAGCTATGAGGTGACCCCGACTGCTCCTGTATACGGCAAACAAATGGTGTTGTTCGCGTCCAAGCCGACTGTGTCGCTTTCGGGCGCCACTTCAGGCAGTTTGACCAACGGCAACATGAATTTGTACGCCGCTACCATAGCAGCTGACGCGAAAGGAGCCATTGGCATCAAGAAGATGACTTATAACGTCTCTCCGAGCATGTCAGCGGCTGGCGATACTATCGGTACTTTCACGCTTTTCCGTGGAACCACTGATATCACTTCTTTGGTGACTATTACTGAAGCCACTTCTGTGGGCACTGACTTGACCACTGGCAATCTGGCTTCTTCTACTTCCGCCACTACCGTGGTTGTAGTCTTCACCAGCGAAGAGGAAATCGCTGCTGGCTCTTCGCAAACCTACACCTTGAAAGCCAATGTCACCGGCGTAGGCACAGTGGGTGAGAGCATTACGACCTATCTGAAGAAAGATAGTTCATATGTGGCTCCCGCTGCCTATGACGCTGGCACCTTCGCTGCCAAGAATTTCGTCTGGACCGACCAATCAAAGTTGAACCACGACGAAACCACGGCAGACTGGAGCAGCGGCTACCTGGTGCAGACCCTGGACTCTACATCGTTCACCTTGTCCAAATAACACCGAACGGACCCTTATTCCGATTTTCTTATCGGAAGCGCGAGGGAGAAAACAAACGCCGCCCTGTTTATCAGGGCGGCTTTGTTTTTGGAGATAAGTTTTTTCACAGGTGCAGATTTCCACAGGCCCGGGCTTGACTTTATTTTACTGTTTCATATAATGTCTATAAACAAGGTAGACAACTTACAGGGGATGTTCCCCTGTAAACTATCAAACCATAAACTTTATGAAACTCACCACTAAAAGCGAATACGGCCTGCTGGCCCTGATTGATTTGGCCGGATATTACGGCAAGAACCTGGTCAAGGCGCAGGACATAGCCAAAAGGAAAAAAATCCCGATAAAATATCTGGAACAGCTTTTGATTATTCTGAACAGAGCCGGCTACGTGCAAAGCACCCGGGGAATTATGGGCGGGTATCGCCTGGCGAAAGCGCCTGATAAAATTTGTCTGGCTGAAATAATTCGCTTGATGGACGGCGCTTTGGCCCCGGTGAGCTCGGCCAGCAAGTATTTTTACAGCCACACGCCAGTCGAGCAATGCCAGCCGCTTCTGCGCGTTTTTAAAGACATCCGCGATTACATTGCCGAAAAGCTGGAAAAGACCACTTTGGCTGATCTGCTTGGAAAAAAGATTTAAGGCGGCCGCTGCTTACTGAACATATCGGTTGACAGCGGGCTCCTTTAATTTTTTGTTTTTTCTATTTCCGCAAAAAAGGAGGTGATTTTTGTGGAAAAATTTAAGAGAATACTGCGGGTTTTGGCCCGCATTTTAAGGGAGGTCCTAAGGGCCGAGGCCCCGGACGCTCCCGTATGGTGGAGGAGGCCTTAACTCCTCCACCATCCGATTTGTTGGCCATATCCTTTTTTGATTATTTTGAAGGGCTAAAAAAGCGGCCTTGGGCCCGAGACCGCTTTTATGAGCTCTTTAAGTTAGCTAAGAGAGACAAATAATTGGTTGGGCGATTTTCGGAAGGAGAAAGAAGATGGATTGGATGTTTTTGTTTTATGTTGTTTTTGGTTTCCTGGCACAGATGATTGACGGTTGTTTGGGAATGGCATACGGCGTTCTATCAAACTCACTTTTACTTTCGTTGGGTTTGCCGCCAGCTATCTCCAGCGCTTGCACGCATACCGCCGAGTTTTTTACAACCTTGGCTTCCGGCGTATCGCACTGGAAGCTTGGCAATGTTGACAAAAAACTATTCCTGCGGTTGCTTATTCCCGGGGTAATCGGGGGCGCTTTAGGAGCTTATATTCTAACTCAGCTCCCGGGCAACAGAATAAAGCCGTTTATCGCTATCTATTTGTTAGTGATGGGGGTCATAATTATGTTCAAGGCCTTCAAAAAAGCTAATCCCCGGGAATTGAAAAGAAGTATTGTTCCGCTGGGTTTTGCCGGTGGGATTTGCGACGCTATTGGCGGAGGTGGTTGGGGGCCGGTTGTCACCAGTACTTTGGTGGCTAACGGCCAGGAGCCAAAAAAGGCGATCGGTTCGGTCAATTCTTCGGAGTTTTTCGTAACCGTGGCCGAATCGGTAACTTTTTTCATCACCATGGGAGCACTCATAACTCAGCACTGGTTAGCGATTTTAGGATTATTGTTAGGAGCATTGCCCACGGCTCCAGTTGCGGCTTATGTGTGCAAAAAAATGCGGCCAAAGCCATTGATGATAATGGTGGGGCTGCTGATTATCGCTACCAGCTTTAGGACCATATACCTAAGCTGGCTAAGGTGAATCATTTTTTAGGCCAATATGGGCGCTTGCATTCATATTGGCCCCTCTCGAGAGGAGGTTATTGGTTAAAGACACATTTTGTGATATAAATAAAGATAAAATACTTCATTGCTTTTATATATTTTAGGTATGGACAGGTTAACGAAACTTGAAAACGAAAGCATTTACATTATTCGCGAGGCTTGGAGCCAGTTCAAAAAAGTGGCTATGCTTTGGAGCATAGGCAAGGATTCCACCTCGCTTTTGTGGCTTTGCCGGAAAGCATTTTTCGGCAAGATTCCGTTTCCGGTGATGCATTTGGATACCACCTATAAATTTCCGGAAATCTATGAGTTTCGCGACAAATACGCCAAGGAATGGGGCCTTAATTTAATCGTTGCCAAAAACGACGAATCGATTGCCGCTGGTATGGGGCCGGACAAGGGCACCAAATTGCAGTGCTGCAACGAGCTCAAAACCGATAATTTAAAAAAGGCCATTGCCAAGCACGGCTTTCGTGCCTTGTATCTGGCAATCAGGCGCGACGAGCACGGCATCCGCGCCAAAGAAAGATTTTTTTCTCCCAGGGACGACAGTTTTCAGTGGAATTACAAAGACCAGCCCCCTGAATTATGGGATCAATACAAAACAAAAGCCAAGGATGAGGAGCATTTGAGAATACATCCGATGTTAAGCTGGCGGGAAATTGACATTTGGGAATATATCAGGCGCGAGAACATTCCGATGGTTTCGTTGTATTTCGCCAAGAACGGCAAAAGATACCGCAGTATCGGATGCGCGCCCTGTTGCAATCCCATTGATTCCCAGGCCGACACTTTGGATAAAATTGTTGAAGAGCTAAAGGCCAGCCCGACTTCCGAGCGAGCGGGCAGAGCCCAGGACAAAGAAAACGCTTACACGATGCAGAAGCTTCGAAGCTTGGGATACATGTGATTAATACTATGCAGGATTGTGTTTTTTGTGAAATTGTTAAAAAGGAAAAACCCGCCAGTGTTGTTTCGGAAAACGAGCATTTTATAGTGTTTATGAATAATATGCCGCTGGTTGAGGGGCATTGTCTGCTGGTGACGAAAAAACACATCGCGACAGTTTTTGAAATCGGAAAGGCGGAGAGGGCTGCTCTGGGGGAGGAGATTTACCGGCTGTCGAAAATTTTGGAAAAAGAATACGGCCCGAACATTGATATTTTCAACACCAGCGGCAAGGAGGCCAGCCAGAGCGTTTTTCATTTGCATTTTCATTTTATACCAAGAGTAGCGGGTGATTGCTTATGGGACGGCGATAAATCGCGGATATGTTTAGACGGCACTTCGGGCTTTGAACGATTACAAACAACTAAAGACGAGTTGGATAGGGTGGCAGCGGAGTTGCGCGAAGTTGAAAAAAATTTAAAAATTTAAAAAAGGAAGGATGGAACCTCCTCCCTCATCATAAAATGGAAAATCAAAATCAGGATTTGAAATTCGTGATTGTCGGGCACGTTGACCACGGCAAATCAACTCTGATCGGCCGTTTGCTTTACGATACCAACTCGCTTCCGCCCGATAAAATGGAAGAAATCAAAAAAACATCCGAGGAATTGGGCCGGGTGGTCGAGTTTGCTTTCATAATGGACAATCTGCAGGAAGAGAGAGAGCAGGGCATTACCATTGACACGGCCCAGACTTTTTTCAGAACGCCAAAACGCCAATACGTGATCATTGACGCTCCCGGACACGTCGAATTCGTCAAAAACATGCTTACGGGAGCCTCGCTGGCCGAGGCTGCCATCTTAATTGTTGACGCTGCCGAGGGCGTCAAAGAGCAGACCAAGCGCCATAGCTATCTTTTGTCGCTTTTGGGCATCAAGCAGGTGATCGTGGTCGTCAATAAGATGGACCTGGTGGATTACAAAGAAGAGGTTTTCGACAAAATAAAAGGGGAATTAACGGAGTTTTTGGCCAATCTCAATGTCCAGCCCAAGCTTTTCATACCCATCGCCGCCCTAAAGGGTGATAATGTGGCCAAGCGATCGGACAATATGAAATGGTATTCGGGCCAGACGGTTCTGTCCGCCTTGGACGATCTGGAGGATTTGGAGCAGGCGCGGGATCAGGGGCTTATCCTGCCGGTGCAGGAAATCTACAAGCTGGAAGAAAAACGCTATGTTCTGGGCAGAGTCGAGGCGGGTGAAATCAAACCAGGCCAAACGATCAAGGTTCTGCCTTCGGGCCAGACAACGGTTGTTAAAACCGTGGAAAAATTTCAGCAGGAGAATCTTACGCAAGCCCAATCGGGCGAGAACATCGGCCTTACAACCGTTGACCCTTTGTTTATCGAGCGGGGCAACGTGCTGTGCGAGAACGGCAAAGAGCCGCTTGTTAAAACCGAATTTTCAGCCAACCTTTTTTGGTTGAGCCACGAGCCGCTGGCCAAAGACGAGCCCTTGATCGTCAAAATAGCCACCCAGGAATCTATTGGCGAGGTGATTGAGATAAAAAAGCGGTTTGATTCAAGCACCATGGAGATATTGGAACAAAATGCTGGTAAACTGCAGTTTCTGGAGGCAGCCGAAGTGACCATTAAAGCCAAAAAACCCCTGGCCTTAGCCGAATTCAGCGAGCTGGCCGAACTGGGTAAATTTGTTTTGATCAAGAATGACAACGTTGTGGCCGGCGGAATCGTGGCGGAGCTCAAAAATAACTGATAATCTTTTGGCAAGAAATAAAAACGCCTCATCGCGGAGCCCAAGCAGATGAGGTTTTTTGTTGCCTGGAAAGGCAAATTGGTTTATAGTCAATCAATGAAAAACAAAGCGGTTTTAATCGGTTTGGACGGCGTGCCTTACGGCCTGGTTGATGACTTGGCTAATAGGGGAGTGATGCCCAATTTTCAGGCTTTGAAAAAGCAGGGTGTTTTCGCCAAGATGGCCGCTCCCTTGCCGGCCGTTTCTTCGGTTTCCTGGTCAAGCATCATCACCGGGCAGAATCCCGGGGTTCATGGCATTTACGGCTTTACCGACCTGGCGCCTCAAAGCTATGATTTAGTTTTTCCTAATTTCAATGATTTGAAAGCCCCGGCTTTTTGGCATAAACATCCGGAATTGAAGCAGGTGGCTTTAAATGTGCCCTCGACCTATCCGGTAAAGCCCCTTAACGGCGTTCATATTTCCGGGTTTGTTTCACCCGATATGGAGCAAGCGGTTTTCCCGGCCAAGTATCTGCCCAAGTTGGCTGAAATAAAATACGAGATAGACGTTGATTCCGAATTGGCTCATCAGGATATGGATTCATTCCTGAAGAACTTGTTTCAAGTCACTGAAGCCCGCGTAGCTGCTTTTCGCTATTTCTGGCAAGAGGTTGACTGGGACGTTTTTTGGCTGGTCTTCACGGGCTCGGATCGCCTCGGTCATTTTTTGTTCAATGCTTATCGAAACGAGGGCCATAAATATCACGGTGATTTTTTGCGTTATTTCAAGCGGGTTGACGAGGTCATCGGCGAGATTGCGGGCCGGCTCAATGAAAACGACAGCCTGTTGGTCTTTTCCGACCATGGAATGACTGAGGCCAAAGCCAACGTCAATCTGAATTATTTTCTGCAAGAGAGCGGGTTTTTGCGCCTTGATAAATCGTCGGGTGAGCTTTATAATCAAATATCGCCTCAAAGCAGGGCTTTTGCTTTGGAGCCGGGCCGGATCTATCTTAACCGCAAAGGCAGGTATCCGAACGGCGCGGTGGAGGAAAGCCAGGCGGAAAAGATCTTAGAGGAATTGTCCGACGCTTTCTCGCGGCTGGATTTTTGCAAACAGCCGGTGATCGAGCGGATCTGTCCCAAAGAGCGCATTTATAGCGGAGCGCAAGTTGCCAACGCGCCCGATCTGGTGCTCGTTGAAAAAGAGGGATTTCGTTTAAGGGCCGGGCTTAACAAAAAAGAGCTGTTCGATAAGGACATTTTTACAGGCACCCATACGGGAGACGACGCTTTTCTATTTGTTAAAGGTTCCTCGTCTTTTGTAGACGACAGCTTAAAAGCAGAGGATATCGTAGCAATCATTGAAAAGACGATCATATGATTGCTACGGCAGCAAAATGATTAGAGGGCCCGAAAACAGCATAGAGCGACAGGAACACTATCCTATAACCAAAGGAGAGATTTTCGATCCCGAGGCGGAAATCAGAAAAATTCACCTCTTGCCTAAGGAAGAAAGGGCCGAAAGCATCCGCAGTTTTGAGGAGAAATTATCGTATCAAAAACAAGGCATAGCGGTAATAGAGAGAAAAATACTCGGTCTCATTGAGAGAAACCATGACATCGGCTCGGGAGAATTATCAGAGGAGATAAATGATGACATCGCCAAGTTCGGTTTTTCAGAGAACCAGCGTGATCTTATCGGGCAAGCTTTGTTAAGCTACGAAAAATCAAGAATCGGTCTGAAAAGGATTCTTTCTTCGGGCAAAGAGAGCGATGTTTTCAAAACGATAACCGGCGCAGATCCTAAAGGTAAGATTGAGATTGAAGACAGGGGGCTGGCGGGAGTGTTCGTTTGCAAGAGCTTGGTTGATTCGTTAAGAATTATGATATGTTCGTATCTTTCTTTTGTGTCGGATGATGCCGTGTTGAGAGCTAAAGAAGTCGGGTATTCGAATTTGCCCCGGGCTATGGCTTTTTCGGTGAAAAGTTCTTTGCCTGATGAAAACGGGAATTATCGGGATTATAAATACAACATAGCCGTAATAAATTCTTCGCTGATCGAAGACGACATCAAGCGTCTTCCTCCGGAAAGGACGCAGGGTCATACGATGGCCATGATTGAGGAGCACGAGATATCTCATACCAAACGCCTTATCGATAAAAGCATATTTGATTATTTCTTGGAGAAAATTCCTTACCCTTACAACAATCAAGGAGAAAGCAATAAAGCGATTTTTTTGGACAGGATCGGGCAAATATCTAAGAGTGAAATTGGCGCCCTTCACTCTGAGGTCAAGTCGTATTTAAGAGCGGAGCGGTTGAGGATTGGCTTGAACAGATTTGTCAAAGACGAACTATTGTCAAGGTTGGAAGCACAATGGCCGGTTGCTTCCGAGGAGAAGATAATATCCCATCTTGTTCAGCGTGACATAAGGCGCTACCTGACGGCCGATAGTTGCAAAGAGACGATCGCTTATTTGGAAAAAATCGTTGGCGAGGCCGGGGGGCTTGGCTGGGGTTATGAACTCCGCAAAGACGTAAAATTGATTCTCATCGACGAATTCGAGAAAATTCTGCTTAAATGTTTTGAAGCGGTAAATCTTTTGAAAAATAACGGCTACATTCGCGAGGAGATTGTTTCGATTTTAAGCCGCGAGCCGCTGACTAAGTGGAAAAAAGCAGCGGAAAGATTATTGGCCGGCGAAAAAATAAAAACGTTTCAAGACACGGCCGTCAAAAAAGAGCCAATCTGGCTTTTAAGGATGTGGGGGAATAGATTCGCTAATTCAAAGAGATAAATACTATGAAAAGCGCGGAAAAATTCAACGCCAAGAGCGACGGCAGACGCTCCGAGCCGGAGGTAGAAAAGGAAAAAGAGCCGAAAATAAGATTTTTGCACACTCCGCAGTATGATTCGCAGCCGGAGTTTGAAAAAAACGACTGGCATGAGATTTCGGGCGTGGAGGACATAGAAGATGACGAGGGAAAAATAATTTGGGCCTGGCCGGTGAAAGAAAGCGATTCGGAAGATTTTTTGAGCGAGTATCATGATGCGGGAGAAACGCAATGGGAAGAAATCAATACAACCGGAAAGTTCGTTTATGCCATTCCTTTCGGAGAATTCAGAGAATGGCTGATTGGCGAGGGAGAGTTGCCGTTTTTACAACAGTTTGACCCGAAAAAACACAGCATAGAAAAAACTCTGCGAACAAGGGGCCAACATCCCCTTGGCTATTTTAACGAGTTTGGCGAGAGAACCGATTTGGAAGAAGCCCCCTGGTTTGAGAACGATTTTGCTGTTATCATATCGCCCGGCCAAATGACCAAAAGATGGAACAAGGTTTGGGAGGGAGACGACTTAGAAAAGCAAGAGGCCTTTGAGGACGAACAGGAAGCAATGAAAAAAGAACAGGAGGAAAAAAGGGAAAGAGAAATCCATCCCGAGAAATTAAGAGAAAAGTAGTTTCACTGTTATTTGATGATTTCGTGAAAATCAAATAAAAATAATAAAAGGTAAAATTATTTTATGCCATTATCAGAATTCAAGGTTTGCGTTATCGGGCTTGGCTATGTCGGCCTGCCCTTGGCAATCGAATTCGCCAAAAAAGGCATCGAGGTTTACGGCTTTGACGTCAAGCAAAAACGGATTGATGAGCTCAAGGCCGGCCACGATTCCTCGAACGAGGTTTCCGATGCCGACCTGGCGGCAGCGAAAATAGAATATTCTTGGGACCCGGCAATTATCAAACAAGCCGATTTTTTGATAATAGCGGTGCCCACGCCGGTTGATAAAGCCAAAAAGCCCGACCTTTCTCTGGTCGAATCAGCTTCGCGGCTTGTCGGCGAAAATATGCAAAAAGGCAGTATCGTTGTTTACGAATCAACCGTTTATCCGGGAGTGACCGAAGATATCTGCGCCCCAATCCTCGAAAAGCACTCGGGCTTGAAATGCGGCGTTGATTTCAAAATAGGCTATTCGCCCGAGCGGATGAATCCGGGCGACAAAGAACACTCGGTGGATAAGATCATCAAAGTGGTGTCGGGGATGGATCAGGAATCATCCGACAAAATAGCCGAAGTTTACGGCATTGTTTGCGCAGCCGGTGTTTTCAGAGCGGCCAATATCAAAACAGCCGAGGCGGCCAAAGTTATCGAGAACATTCAGCGAGACCTGAACATCGCCCTGATGAACGAACTTTCTTTGATCTTCCACCGTCTTGACATCAACACCCAGGATGTTCTGGAGGCCGCTGGCACGAAATGGAATTTTCACAAATACCAGCCGGGGCTGGTCGGGGGGCACTGCCTGGATAAAAACCAGTTGTTATTCTTACAAAATACCGGCCACATGAAAATGGAGCCCATTGGCAATTATGTCGAGGGCTTATTGACTCAAGACAGGGTTAGTGCGATAGCGATGGGCCAGTCAAGGATTTTCTCTCCTAAGATTCCAATTAATGTTTTGACTTTTAATGTCGATGAAAGAAGAACCGAGCTAAAGCCGGTTTTGGCTTTTTCCAGTCGCCAAGAAGAAAAACTTTTGGAAATTACGACCGCCACTAATCAAAAAATAAAGGTTTCGCCGAAACATCCGATGTTGATCGTCGAGAACAACGAATTTTTGGTAAAACACGCCCAGGACCTGGATTTAAAAGATCGTTTGCCGGTTATTTTTGATTTGCCTGAAAAACAAGTGGAGCCCATAGACATTATCGATCACCTTGACGAGGAAACCATTAAGAAAACCCGGGTCAAGATTATTCAAGGCCAATGGCGCGATTATAAAGATAGATTGAATATCAAGCGCCATACGGGCCGGAAAGCATCCGGTTTTTATCTGAATGATTTTTTGCCTCTTGATATTTATTTGCGGCTGGAAGCCGAAGGAGTAATGCCCGTAAAAAGAGAAGAGATTTATTTAGCAACCGGCCGCGGCCCCTCTTTCGGAACCATTAAGGCGGTAATACGGCCCACTAAGAATTTTTTCCGATTGATGGGCTATTATTTAAGCGAGGGTTGTATCACTAAAGATAAGGGTTATAGGATAAGATGGAGCTTTAACGAAGACGAAAAAGAATATCTGGCTGATTTGCGGGTCTGTTTGCAGGAGCTTGGGTTGAAATGGTCGGAATATGACGTGAAAGCTGACAAGGGCTATCAAATTAAAGCTTCCAACAGATTTTTGGCTTTAGTCTTCGAAGATATTTTGAAAATGGGCCGTAATTGTTATGAAAAAGCCGTTTATGATGAGTATGTTTATGCTCCGCTTGATTTGAGATTGGAGTTGATCAAGGGTTTGTTGAGGGGTGATGGAGGCGTTAAGTATGATTGCGAGAAAATGGATTACCGAAAAAATGACAAAAAATACTGCCACTGGAAAAATGTCGCTACGGTTCACTATTTTTCCATCAGCCCGAAATTATTCCAGCAGGTCTGTCTGATGCTTTTAAGCTTGAAACTCACTTTTTCCATTGATAAAAGCAGGCCCTTGCTTTATATAAACGGCCATAAGAATTTAGAAAAATTGGTTGACATTTTCGACGGCCGAGACCGCAGAAAGCTGCTTGACTACTTTCAAAACAAAAGAAAGTTCATCGCCAGTCAAAAATACCGACACAACGATAATTTTTTGACAGTTTCTTTAAAATCGATCAAAGAAATTCCAGGCGATGTTGTTTATTCTTTAGAAGTTCGGGACAATAAAACAATAGTGACCGATTACGGTTTGGTTGCGCATAATTGCATTGGAGTGGACCCTTATTACCTCACTTATCGGGCCGAGGAGATCGGCTATCATCCCGAGGTGATTCTGGCCGGTAGGCGCATTAACGATTCGATGGGTGACTATGTCGCCGGGCTGATGATAAAGGGCCTGGCTGAAGCTGGCAAAAAGATCAAGGGCGCGAAGGTCTTGATGCTGGGCCTCACTTTCAAGGAGAACGTCAAGGACACGCGCAATTCAAAAGTGAAAGATGTCATTAAAAAACTCCAGGAATACGGTGTCGAAGTTTACGCCTATGGGCCGATGGTTGAGAGAGAAGAAGTGGAAAAAAGATTCAACGCCCGCTATTTAAACAGCCTGGACGAAGCGAAGGGAGCGGGCATGGAGGGCGTTATTCTGGCTGTTTTGCACAATGATTTCAAGGCGATTACCCTGGAACAACTGAAAGAGATAATGCCGCAGAATCCGGTTTTGGTTGACGTCAAATCATGGTATCTGAAAGAAAAACCGCAGGAAAAAGGTTTTATTTACTATGCCTTGTAACTATGCCCGAAGCCCACAGAGAATCAGCTGTTCCTCAAGAAGAACGAGAAAAAACAAAGGTTTCCAAATTATATTTTTTAATCCACCCTGGATACAGCCTTATTTGTGATATACGGGAGGGGGAAATAGAAAGTACTGTGGGTCTTTCATTGGTCAATAAGAAAGAATTAGAAAAATATCAAAATCTCTTAGATGCCTATGTTGCCAAGGCAGAAGAAATAAAAAATAATAAAACCGAATTAGTTTTCCTTTTTTTGAGCGAAGATCGTGAATTTATCAGGGACGTGAAAGACAAGGTGAAAGACAAAAGCGATGCAGGGTTCAAGATTTTGGACGATATGCTGTTTACTGCGATTCATAAGATGAAGCAGATTTTAGGACGGCGTTTTATCGTGTTAACAGAGGATTCATCGATTAAAAAGGAGGAAAAGATGAAAACGAAGAAAACGATAAAAAGCATTGCAGAAGACAATGAGCATCTAAAAGAGATCACTGGAGCAATGAGGGGGATAGCCGCGGGGAGAGGTTATTGGTGGGATGAGACAGTCGCAAGCGAGGCCTTTGGAGAATATTGGGACGCGTGTGTTCAAGATGGCTCTCAAAACTTGAAAAAGGCCCTTAAATTGAGCAACGAACCATATATCCGTGAAGGGTTAACAGATGTCTTATGGGAGCAAAAGTGAAAAACATGATTATATGCCAATAGTAAAAACGATCTTAGTTACGGGCGGAGTGGGATTTATCGGTTTTCATTATTTTGCCTTATAAAATGCCTGAAAAAACAAAAATTTTCATTGTTTCGGCTTTGATCGCTTGCCTCGGAATTTTTTTCGTGACTACGATCAGGTCCGGGCACGGCTGGGGCGATGATTTCGCTTTGTACATTCATCACGCAATCAATATGGTTCAGGGAATCGCCTATGGCGACACCGGCTATGTTTATAATCCGGCGGTTCCCTCGGCCGGCCCGGCGACCTATCCGCCGGTTTTTCCGTTGATGCTCACTCCGGTTTATAAGATGGCCGGGCTTGATTTTACCGCTTTTAAAATCGAGAATATTCTCTGTTTTCTCTTGGCGCTTTTCTTAGTTTATTTTGTTTTAAGAAAAGAGCTCTCTTTCAAATATCTTCTGGCTCTTCTGGTTTTGATGGGATTGCATCCTTTTTTTTGGAGATTCAAAGAAAGTGTTGTTTCGGATTTTCCTTTTTTGTTTTTCGCTTTTTTGAGTTTATTCTTGATCGCCCGCGCTCCTTATAGCGACAGCTCTGGGAAGAAGCAATTGTTCTACGGTTTTTTGACCGGTCTTTGTTTCTATCTGGCTTACGGCACGAGAGTTATCGGCATTGTCTTGCCGGCAACTCTTGTCTGCTATCAGCTTGTCAAAACGAAAAAAATCACCAGGGCAACAGTTATTGCTTCGGCGGTTTTTCTTTTTTTAGCCGTTTTGCAGGCTTTTCTTTTGCCCAAAGTCGGCAGATATTTCGACCAGTTCGCCGATTTGAGCGTTAGGTCGGTTATAAAAAGTTTTTTGATTTCAGCCAAATCATTGATTTTTTTCTGGGGCGATTATCCCCAGGCTCTTTCTCTGGGTTTTGCGGTGGCTCTTCTGGCCTTGCTCGGCTTCATCGTCCGTTTGAAAAAGAAAGGCCTGTCTTCTTTGGAGATATTTTTGATTTTTTACGTTTTGGTCATCGGCATCTGGCCATCGAACCAGGGCACAAGATTCCTCATTCCGATTATCCCTTTGTTTTTGTTTTATTGTTTTTATTTTTTGCAGGAAACGGCCGTCTTGCTTTGGCCGCCGGCCAGAAGGATTTCCGGGGCGGTTTTTGTTTTGATTCTCCTGGCCGCTTCGCTGATTTATGCCGATTTTTACATCTCAGCCGATTTCGGCCCGATTGAAGAAGGTCCCTTTAAAAAGGAAAGTATCGAATTGTTCGAGTTTGTCGGGCAGAATACCCGGCCTGACGACGTTTTCATTTTTAACAAACCCCTGGCTTTGTCATTGTTCGCTTCGCGCCATGTTTCGGCTTTTCATGAAACCGAAACCGACCAGGAATTCCGGCAGTATCTCGACAAGGTAAGCGCCGATTATTTAATCCAGCGCAAGGGAGCGGTCGTCAAATACAACTCTAATTTTTTGGACGGTTTCATATCAAGGAATCAGGCCTGGCTCGGACCGGTTTATTCGAACGCTGACTTCGCGGTTTACAAAATACTTCCCAAAGCGATATGAAAAAAGAAATTACCATTATCGGCACCGGCTACGTCGGGCTTACCACCGGGGTTTGTCTGGCTTCTTTGGGCCATTCGATCATTTGCGTTGACAGTAATCGGGAAAAAATAAAAAAGTTACGAAAGGGCGAGGTGCCGATTTTCGAGCCGGGCCTGGCGGAATTGTTGGAGAGCCATCAGGCAAATATTGTTTTCACTGACGATTTGGCCGAAGCAGTCAAACGGAGCCAGACGATTTTTTTGGCCGTGGGCACGCCCCAACAAAACGACGGCAGCGTTGATTTGACTTTCTTCCAGCAAGCGGTCCGTCAGGTGGCTCAAAGCATGCACGGCTATAAAATAATCGTTGACAAAAGCACGGTGCCCGTGGGCACGGCCGACTGGGTGAAAAACGAAATCGCCAAGTATTTCAAGGGAGATTTCTCGGTTGTTTCCAACCCCGAGTTTCTCAAAGAAGGCACGGCTGTTGATGACTTTTTGCGGCCGGACAGGGTAGTCATTGGCGTTGATAAAGACAAAAAGGCCGGTGAGATTTTATTGGATATTTATTCGGCGATTGACGCGCCCAAGCTGCTCACCGACATCAAGAGCGCCGAATTGATTAAATATGCTTCTAATGCCTTTTTAGCGACCAAGATATCATTTGTTAACGAGATTGCCAATATTTGCGAGAAAACTGGCGCTGACATTTTGGAGGTGGCGAAGGGTATTGGCTCGGATAGCCGCATCGGCCCGAAGTTTTTAAAGGCCGGTATCGGTTTTGGCGGATCCTGCCTTCCCAAGGACACAGCCGGTTTGATCCATACCGCTTTATCAAATAATTATCAGCCGAAAATCTTGCAAGCCGCTCAAGCGGTTAATGAAGGGCAATGGCAAATTTTTGCAGAGAAGATAAGAGGCGTCCTTAAAACAAATGGCGGCGATACTGTTGGCGTTTGGGGGCTGGCTTTCAAGCCCGATACCGACGATGTGCGTTATTCTCCTGCTATAGCGATTATTAAAGAATTGCGAAAAGACGGTTATAAAATCAGGGTTTACGATCCAGTGGCCCAGGAAAATGCCAGAGCCGAGTTGGGCGAGGGGATTATTTTTTGCGCTTCCGCTCTGGAAGCGGCCCGGGGAACGGATGTCTTGGTTTTAGCTACCGAATGGCCCGAATTCCTGCAGGTTGATTGGCAGGAATTAAAAAAGACGATGCGTAGCGCCAGCATTGCCGACGGCCGCAATTTTCTGCCAAAGGCCGAGTTAACCACAGACGGTTTCAATTATTTAGGCATCGGCCGAATATGAAAAAAGACATTTTAATTTTGGGAGCCGGGCCGGCCGGCCTGGCCTGCGCCATGGAATTGTCTTTGGCCGGCCAATCCTGTTTGGTTGTTGAAAAAGGGGAAAAGGTGGGCGGTTTGGCCAAAACTTTTGAGTTCAAGGAGGGCGATGATGTTTTCCGAACCGATTTCGGGCCGCATCGTTTTTTTTCCAAGAACGCTTATCTTTACGATTTTATCAAGAATTTAATCGGCTCGGACTGGCTTGAGGTGCCAAGGCAAACCCGTCAGTATATTGAGGGGAAATTTTATGATTATCCGATTAATGCCGGCCAGGCCTTCAAAAATATCGGGCCGCTTCGTTCTTTGATGATTTGCCTTTCTTATTTTCGGGCCTGGGTCTCATACCGGCTTTTTAAAAAACCGGTTAAAAGCTTCGAGGATTATCTGCTGGCCAATTTCGGCCGAAAGCTGGCCGAGTTCAATATGATTAACTATTCGGAGAAACTTTGGGGAGTTCCTTGTTCGCAGATTCATCCGGATTGGGGCGGGCAGAGAATCAAGGGTTTGAACATCGTTAACGCTTTGAAAAATTCTTTATTCAAGAAAAGGGGAGGCGATACCCCGAAGACCCTGATCGAGTCGTTTTATTATCCCCGGTTAGGTACGGGCCAAATTTACGAAGCGATTGGCAAAAGGATTACTCAATCAGGCAGCGAGATTTTCACCAATAGCTTTCCAACAAGAATTTATCATCAAGATAATCGTTTGACCAGGATTGAGCTGATGAAAGATGGCGAGCGTTTGATCATGGAATGTTCTAAGGTGGTAAGTTCCGTGCCGATCACTGAATTTGTCGGTTTGCTGGATCCTCTGCCGCCCAAAGAAGTAATGGAAGCCGCCGGAAGTTTAAGGTGGCGGGCCGAGGTTTGTTTGTTCCTTACTTTGGACAAGGAAAAGGTTGTCAACGACAACTGGATTTATTTTCCTGAAACGAGAATCCCTTTTGTTCGCATCGCTGAAATGAAAAATTTTAGCCGGGCAATGAGCCCGCGTGATAAAACATCGCTTTTTATCGAATTCTTCACTTACGAGAACGATGTCCTCTGGCAAAAAAGCGCCCAGGAACTGCTGGACTTGGTTTTACCTTATTTACAGGAAGCGGGCTTTTGCCAAAAATCAGAAGTGCGTCATTATTATTTGTTGAAGCAGAAAAACGCTTATCCGGTTTATACTCTGGATTATCGGGAAAAACTTAAAATCGTTAAGGATTATTTGGACCGGTTTGAAAATCTTTATTTGGTTGGCCGGCCGGGCCGCTTCAAATACACCAACCAGGATCACAGTCTGGAGATGGGCATTCTGACGGCCCGGAGCATTTTG
The DNA here is from genome assembly GCA_028718965.1 of Minisyncoccota bacterium. Classification (GTDB taxonomy): domain Bacteria; phylum Patescibacteriota; class Minisyncoccia; order Minisyncoccales; family CG1-02-41-26; genus CG1-02-41-26. The sequence goes on along the minus strand of JAQUKS010000013.1, from coordinate 294 downwards.
GAAAACAAAAAACGGGATTTGGACAAGGTTGGCTCGGAGGAAGATTATTTCGAGGCCGGCTATTTGCCTAAAGCTCCCTCAACTTAGGTTTATGAAAAGTTTTTCTCTTTTTTGGGGATATGTTTTTTTTGCCGGTGTGGCCACCTTGGTCGATTTCGGCTTGCTTTATTTTTTTACCGAGGTCGCCGGATTGCATTATCTGTTTTCGGCTGCCTTGGCTTATCTGGCCGGTATTGCCCCCAATTACTCTTTGAACAAGTTTTTCAATTTTAAAAACAAAAGCAGCCAGATTAC
>JAQUKS010000012.1 GCA_028718965.1 Minisyncoccota bacterium | reverse complement strand
TGCCTGGCTAATTTTTCCTCAAACTCGGTAACAGCCCTTTTCCGTTGTTCTTTGGGATTTAACGTCAATTTTCGGACTTCTTCGTCAGGATCAAAAATTCCCTCGATCTTAGGTATCCTCTGCAAAACCGCGTCCATCTCAATGAACCGGAAGCTTTCTCCGTCAGTCTCTGGTCTGTCCGGTTTTCGGTGATCAGAATTTATTGATTGTCTTTCAAATGACGACGTTTCCATAGATTTATTAACTTGAGTATTGAAATGGGGTCAATTGAAATGGGAAATGGGGTCAGCCACCATTTCCAATACTTACGCACAAGATAGGAATATTTGCCGAATTCGGCAAGTTGCGGGTCATATGAGTTAAGTACTCAGGGGTACAACCAGTATGAGGGTATCCTATCGCTTTTCTCCAGGTTCCAAAACGGCTTTCAATAGACACGGCAAGTTACGGTGGCTCTATCCAACATCGAGGCCACGCGCCTTAGGTCAGATATAAGTTCTTCGTCTGTAATTCCACGATGATATTCTTCTAACTCAAATTTCATAGTAAATGGATTGTGTTCTCTGCGGCAGAGACCACAGAATCAATAGATCATTCACTTCATTGAATCGCAGACTGAAACACTCAACCTTCTAGCGATTTTCATCTTACTCATCATCTGGAAAATTAGCTTACTTGCCCAAACATACCTGATGCCTCATGTCCCACCATAAACATTGCGCTATTTGTAAAGAATCCGGATCCGCTTTATTGGAGAGATACTTCAAGTAGCGCTCCTTGAATTTGTCCTTAGACCTCGCCGATGCTTCAGCAGGGCTATTGCTCTTGAGCAAAGAAACCATCACCTGGTTTGAAGCCTCCATAAACGGCCTGGCCTTTGGGTCCTGCAATGGCTTGGAAATATACTTGTTATCACAAACAAAAATAAACTTATCATCGTAACCGATAAAGGCCGTCTCTGCTTCTGCGGCTGCCGCCTTGCCTAAAACATTTCCGGCATTGCAGGACAAAGCATAGGTCGTTATGCCACTTAAAATATTATGATTTTCGCCGGCTTTAACTAAAATTTCATCATCCTGCCCCGCAACGCAATCGTCGTTGCCATGGCCATTTAGAAATAGCAAATCCGGCTGAAGCTTCTTAATCCTGCCAATCAATTCGTTTTTCTTGGCCTTGTTTTTTGCCAAGTCGAAAACTTCCATACCCTTATCTCGCGCTAAACTAATTATCTCTCCTGCCCAAGCGGAGAGATATCTTGTTGTAATTTCATATTGCGGCCTAGTGACGATTATCTTCATATGAGATCTCGTCTTTAAACGACCTCAACCAATCGAGCTGGATTTCTGCCAGCTTTTCGCCGACATTATCACCTCTTTCGACTCTTTCTATCAATTCATCGCGACCAAAAGCTCCGTCAGAACCCAAAGAAATAATGATATCGGGAGACAAAACCGATAAACGAGCAGTTACTAACTTGCGCACCTCCTCATCAGACAATGCCTTTCTATTTTTTTTGCCTTTAGCCATAAACTTTAAATAATTTCCAATTTTTTGAGTTTTTGCAATATAACCCTGCTCAAAGCTGTCTTGGCGTTTACCTCAATAAAAGCCGCATTCCAAGTAATGGGTCCCTTATCAGCTAAAACCAAAATAATCTCTTGCCTTACGCCAAGAGGCAGGTTTGCGTAAATCTTCAAAAATCGTTCTTTATCGCCAAGCAGTTTATTAACGGCCATATGCTTTTATTTTATCACCCCATGTCAAAAAGACAAACAGCGGAGGATACAGGTTTAGAGCAAGGTTCTTTATCAGTTTGATTTACTAAAGAGCAAAACACACAATCTTTCATAGTTCATTAATCTTTCTTGATTATATGCGTTAAAGTGTCCAATTTGTTGTTCACCATCAAATCTTTAACAGTGGACGGTTTAAGATTTATTTTTTCTAATTCATCAATGGAAACCCATTTGATAAATAAGTGTTTTTCTTCACCACGATCAATTTCTATGACTTCTCTGTCAACTGTTTCAACGTCTTCTTCCAGTTCAATAATGTAGTAGTATTCTACGCCATGTTGAACAATCCCTTTTTTCTCATAGAAATTCTCTTGAATACAAAATAGATTTGTATTTTTAACAGTGTAACCTAACTCTTCCTTGATTTCTCTGGTAATAGCAGCAATAGAATCTTCGCCTATTTCAATATGCCCGCCTGGAATGTGATAATATGGCGCATTATCCACATTTATAATTAGGAACTTGTCATCGTGCCTGATAACTCCTACAACTCGATTATAGTAATTATAATCCTCCGTTTTAAATTTAATTTCTTGTTTCATTTTCTGCGGTACCTTTTGGTTAAAATCCGAACTTTTTTTGACGAAAATCCGGACTGTGAACTTTGACGCTCCGCCCTCGCTTGGGCTGGTGAAATTTTTTGCGGCGGGTTTAACTTTTATCTACTATATAATCTCCCTCTCCGTCTTTAATTCCTCTCCGAGCTATATTATACGCCCATCGCGGTACTTGTGGACAGCTTTGGTTTAATTTATCTTTTTGCTCTGAAATATACTTCAATTTTTCAGTCAAAACTTGTTCCGATTCATCTCGCCAACAATCAATGGACCAAAAAATCCTGACTTTGTTCATCAAAGAGTCATAATTATTCCCTGCATTCAAATGAACGCTTGCTTTCTCGTTTGGATTTAGAAAAGTCATCACGCCAGACAGTGCCGCAACAAGTATTGAAATCAATCCTGCCACAATATGCTTTGGGTCAAATTGTGATAAGGCCGAAACACCAGCAACCGCCGAAAGCAATACTACAGGAACACCAATCCAAAGATGAAAATTACCCCAAAAATATGAAGCGGCAAAATGACCTTTTGAAGAATATAAAAGGGATTCCTCAACACGCTTGGCCTCCTTTATAATCTCATCTTTAGTTTTTGAAAACGGCTTTTCGGCGGTTGTTGGTTGTTGATTATCCATAAGCGGGGAAATAATCTCCAAATATTTTAATCCACATTTCTATTGCGTCTTTTACATAACCTCGGCTGGCATAATCTTCAGCCTTTATTGCTCTATTGTATGCCAATTCAAATTTTGCAACGGCCTCTTGTATTTTTTCTTGCGTATTTATATATCCTCCAACATCACTACCATATCCCGCAGGGTCAGGATTTTGTTTTGTAATTAAATCTCTGGCTTTATCAAAGAAAAATCTCGTTCCCGAAGGGTAATCTGAAATTGTTACATTATTCAAAATTGATAAAGCCAAAACCTCAAGATGAAATGATCTGAAATATTTATTATTGTTTTTATTCCACGCTTTTATCATCTTAACCAAAGGAACAAAATCGCCATTGTGTACTTTATTTGAGTTTGTAACAATTTCAACGTGTTTCTTGGGATCAGTGCTGATCCAGCTTTGACTTACTGAATTAGGAATTAAATATCCACCACCTTGCCGATTAAATGCGGGAACAACATCAACCATAAAATCAGTAAATCTGATTGTAACCGCTTGGCCATTCCTGCTTATGTCGGGCGTTTCTGTATAGGTTTTTCTCAAAGTTCTTTTTAACAAATCCAACAATCCTGCCTGCCCACCATTTTGGCCATTATTATAATGGTGAAAATATTTTGAATCCAAAACTACAAAAATATCAACATCAGCCTCTTTTAGGGGCGCGATCATCGTGCTTCTTGAATATGAGCCAGTCAAAAAAGAATCTAAAACTGAAAGGTCTTTTTTAACAATATCTCTTACATTATTTTGACGAGTTGAAACGGTGTTTGCCTGCAAGCCGGTAATTTCCAGGTTTTCTTTCAGTTTTTGAAATGATTGTTGAATGGTTGTTGCCATATTAAATTTTGTGTAACTCACTAAAGATACTGTTTATTCTGCTTATTGTTGATATCTCATCTTTTGCAGAAAAATATGTTTCCATAATTTTATCTATCTCTTTAATTTTCTCATTGTATAAAATTATTGGCAGTTTTTTTAGATAATTCGCCGAGTTGTTTGCAGTGCGCATGAAAATCGGGTGAAAAGGGGTCAGCCACCATTTCCAATGCTTACGCGCAAGATAGGAAAGTTTGCCGAATTCGACAAGGTGCGGAGGGTGCAGGATTCGAACCTGCGCGGGATTACTCCCAACGGTTTTCAAGACCGTCGCTTTGAGCCGCTCAGCCAACCCTCCTTTGGGTTTTCCCAAATTCTACGATTTATTCGCCAAAAAGCAACTTTTTGAGCTCGGCTTTCGCTTCCGGGCTGAACCGCGCCTTAAAAAGCGAAACAAAGAGCTCCCTCTCATAGAAACTGGGATTTTCAGAAAGCATCAGGAATTCTTCAAAATCAATCAAACGAGTGGTTATCTTTTCGCCCGCGTCCAATTGCGGTTCCTGCTGCTTGCGGCAATTACGGGCAATAAAGGTATAGACAGTCCATTCTATCTTGCCCACCGGATTTTCTTTTTTCCAAAGTATCCAGTCATTTGAAACATAGCCGGTTTCTTCCAAAAACTCTCTTTTGGCGGCCTCCAGCGGATCTTCGTCAAAGCCTTCGAACCTGCCGCCGGGCAGAGAGGGGAAAGGAATCATTTTGTCGGGCTGTTGCTGGGTTTGCAATAGTATCTTATCGCCCACCACAGCCACTACCTGGGCGGTATTGGGCCGCCTCAAGCGCTCAAAAACAGAGGTTGAGCCGTCAAACATTTTTTGCTCCCACTGCCAAACTTCAAAAATCTTGCCTTTAAAAACCATTTTAGCGTTTGGAGGAATAGCGTCTCTCATGTAATTCGTTTTTATGCTTCATCATAGCAATTTTTCGGGCAAAATCAAAAAACAGGCGGTAAAAACCGCCTGTTTTACAACAAAATCGCTTATTTTGCCTTTGTCTGTTTTGACTTGAGCATCTTTCTCACCGCTTCGCCTCTCAATTCTCTTAAAGCATCGTTGGCGATCCACTTCGCGCTCTTGCTGTTTAGCTTTTCCCCCTTTTCCTTTATCTCCAGAGCTGTTTTTATCGCCAGAGCGTTAAGGGCCAGATTACGTTTGCCTATTTGGCGTAAAGCCCAGTTGACCGCTTTTTTAACGAAATTTCTCTCGTCCGCGCTGGCTGATTTTATCAAAGGAAAAAAAGAAACGAAATCCTTGTCTTTCAGTGTTTTGCTGTGAACAGCCAGGCCGGCCATCATGGAAAACCCCGCTCTTTTGATGAGTTCCTCGCGTCTTTTTGCCCATTGCTTGGCTTTTTGCGAAGCGAATGGCGTTCTATCAAAAACAAAACAAACCTGATCGCAAACGTCCCAGGAATCAAAGTCTTTCACCCACTCGTCAGCCTGCTTCTGGGTTGTCTGGCCGGCCTCCTCAATCAGTCCGGCCAGAATTTTCGCCTCTTTGTAGGGCGAGCTCCACAAATCCAAAGCCAGATCGTGGTTTTTGCCTATCTCCCTGGCCAACAAACGCAAAGCAGGCATTGAGATGCCCAATCTCCCGTTTCTTGCCATACCGAAACGCTCCATGCCCTCTGCATTCCCGACATTGGCCAGCGATTTCAGCTTTTGAATAATGTCCGCCTTTCGCATATTATTCCCCCACGAACCTGAAGCGCTTCATCTTTTTGCCGTCTTTCTCAACTTCGCTCATAAACATCTCCTTTGGCCTTAGCCATACCGAGCCCTTTGGAAATTCGGGCGAGTCGTACAAGGATTTGTAAACGACGAATTCTTCCATGGTCTCCGTGTGCCTGCCAACGCCTAAAACCTCATAGGGGTTGCCTTTATAATTTTGGTATTTGCCTAATTTTACCTCTTCCATAGATTGATTATAACTCATACTCCCATCCCGGCTGCCAGCTTTTGGTGCCCCGCCAATCCTCCTCTATGGCCTGCTCCCAGGTCTTGCCCTTGAGCAGAACATCCAAAGCCAGCTGGGGCGCCTGATGGGCCACGATAGCAACGTGCTTGCCGCTGTAATTCTCTTTCAAAAAATCCACAAAGTCGGTCAAGCGCTTTTCGACATCCCTGCAGCTTTCACCATTGGGAAAAGGTTTATCAATGAATTTCGTCATGTCGCTCTTAAACTCTTCGGGTTTTTGATTAAAGTCCCCGTAATCGCACTCCCTTAGCCTCGCATCAGGCATGATTTCATACTTATCAGCAAATCCAAGCTGCGCCGAATCAACCGCCCTTTTGAGGTCAGAACAAAAGACAGCGTCAAATTTCCGGTCAGCCACCAAATCTCCGAGCTCCTTGGCCTGCTTGATGCCCAGCTCCGACAGCTCCCCGCCGGCCCATCCAGTGGCTATACCCTGCTCGTTGTCAGTAGTCGTGCCGTGCACGAAATATGTTATTTTCGTCATATTCTTTGTTCACTTCAAGCTTATAGCTCCCCAGAGAATTCTGCAACCGTATGTTTTGTAGGGCGACCATCGGCTGACGATCTTTTCAATCCTTTCTTTGGTCGGTTCTTTTCTTAGCCTGTAAACTTTCATAATGCCCTTTCGCAGGCCCAGATCGCCGTGCGAAAAGACGTCTTCCCGGCCCAGGGTGAACATCAAGAACATTTCCGCTGTCCATCGGCCGATGCCTTTTACCTGTATTAATTTTTCAACCACCTGTTCGTTGTCCAGTTTCCTGAACTTTTTGAAATCCAAATCGCCCCCAACCACCGCTTCGGCCAGATTGCGCACATAGCGGGCTTTGGCGTGCGAAATGCCGCTGTCGCGCAGGGTTTGATGGCTCACGGCCAGAACATTTTCCGGACGAATCGCGCCCTTGGGAAAAACATTCTTAAAGCGCGTGAAAATCGCGTGGCCGGCTTTGTCGGAAAGCTGCTGCTTGACGATCTCCTTGCAAAGCCGGAAAAAATAGTTTGAGGGAACGTCGCCCTGCAGATCGTCGATCGGCCCGATCTTTTCCAACCAGGCGAATAAAAGCGGATCGTTCGTTTGAAAATGTTTTTCAACTTCTTTTTTCATACTACACCTGCGCTTTGGAGAAGAAATAAGCGCCGAGCGCTATCATAATTGCTGAAAGACAAAACAAAACAGCCAAATCAACAGGCAGGCCAAAATGCGTTGTCTGCATCAAAGATCCGCGAAGCCCGTCCACGCCATAAGCAAGGGGGTCAATGGCAGCGAAAGCCGTGAGGATTTTGGGAGCTTCTTCCAGAGGGAACAAAGCTCCTGATAAAAAGAAAAGCGGCATTATCAAAAAATTGACGACAAGCTGAAAGCCGTGAAAGTCCTCCATCAAAGAACCGATGGCTGTGCCCAAAGCCGTGAACAAAACCGCTATTAAAAACATAAAAAGCAAAAGAAGGGAAAGGGAAGCGGCGACATCAAAGCGGAATCCGGCTATGGTCGCTATGATTATGACCAAAAGGCCCTGCAAAGTGGCCACGCTCGCGCCCCCCAGCGTTCTGCCCAACATAATGCTGAAGCGCGACACCGGAGCGGCCAAAGTTTCTTTCAAAAACCCGAACTGCCGGTCAAAGATTATCTCAATCCCGGAAAATACGGAAAAGAATATAATGCTCATTGATACCACGCCCGGAGCGAGAAACTGCAAATAATTCCCCTGGCCCGCTTTCTGGAATATCGGCCCGAATCCGAACCCCAAGGCCAGCAAAAACAGCACCGGCTGGCCCAGAGAGCCGATAATGCGCGATTTTGAGCGATAATATTTCTTGATTTGCCTTAACCAGAAAATGTAAACCACTTTCATCATAATGCTTTCTATCTTTTAGCCCTTTTCATGGCCCGTATGTGGGCCCAGGCGTCAGGGGATTCCTCCCGGATATTATGGCCGGTCAAAGCCAAAAAGGCGTCCTCCAAAGACTGGCTGTTTGTTTTTGATAAAAGCTCTTCGGGAGTGCCCTGGGCCACTATCGTGCCATTGTCGATCACGGCTATGTTTTTGGCCACTCTTTGAGCCTCCTCCATGTAATGAGTGGTAAAAAAGATCGTCATCTGCTCCTTCTGGTTCATGTCCTTGATATAGCTCCAAATATGATTCCTTGTCTGTGGGTCAAGGCCGATGGTCGGCTCATCCAAAAACAGAATTTTGGGATGATGTAAAAGCCCTCTGGCTATTTCAAGACGCCTTTTCATGCCGCCGGAAAAATGTTTGACCAGATCTTTATGCCTGTCCCAGAGCTCAACGAACTTAAGCAGGCTTTCAACGCGCTCTTTGCGCTCTTTTTTGTTAATGCCGTAAAGAACCCCGTGTAAATCCATGTTTTCGTAAGCAGTGAGGTCTTCGTCCAGGCTCGGGTCCTGGAAAACAATGCCAAAGCTATGGCGGGCATCGTCTTCGTCATGACAAACGTCAAAACCAGCTACCTTGATTTGTCCGCTCGTCGGTTCAAGCAGAGTGGTGAGCATCTTGATGGTGGTTGACTTACCCGCGCCATTGGGCCCCAGGAAAGCGAAAATATCCCCTTTGCCAACCTCAAAGGAGATATTGTTCACGGCCGTTATCTTGCCGAAACTCTTGGTCAAGTTTTCTACCTCAATTATGTTCTCCATAACAGGAGCGATCGGCCCGGAATTACCTTACAACACCCAACTGCATATACCAGCCCTGTGGCTTGGCGCAGACAGGACATTTGTCCGGAGCGGACGTGCCTTTGTGCACGTAGCCGCAGTTAAGACATTTCCACTCAACCTCTTTATCGCTTTTGAGCAAAGTGCCGTTTTGCAGTTTACCGGCCAATATATTGTATCTTTCTTCGTGTTTTTCCTCCACCTCGCCAATCTCTCTGAACATATCGGCTATCTCGCTCTCGCCCTCTTCGCGCGCCTGCTTTTCAAAATCAGGATACATCACCCCCCACTCGTATTTCTCCCCTTCGGCCGCATTCTTCAGATTGGTCAAGGTATCGGCCAGAGCGTGAATATCGTATGTGTTGGTCATCTCCGCTTTGCCCTTTACTCTTTCCAGCTCCTCCTTGGCGTGAGCCCTTTCGTTGTCAGCGGTTTCCTCAAAGACCTTCGCTATCCAAACCAAGCCCTCTTTCATGGCTATTTCAGCGAAGTAAGTGTATTTGTTGCGCGCCATTGACTCGCCCGCAATGGCTTTTAATAGGTTTTCTTGTGTTTTATTTGCCATATATTTATCTTTAGCTATATGGCATTATAGCAAAAAAGCCGTTATCTGCCAAAGCAACGGCTATTGTCTTAAATTACAGCCCGCCCTTATCCAATAATTCTTTCAGATAGACACACAAATCAGGCATCTCTTTTATCTCGTCAATCGAAAGCCACCTAAACTCGATGTTCTCCTCCTTGTCCAGTTCAACCTCTCCTTCAGCAGCCAAGCCGGTATAAGTTAGTCGGACCACGTGCTTGCCGGGCACCCTTAGAATATCCTGGGCTCCGATAAGCCTGATTTCTTCGGTTGAATCCAAATCAAGCGAGGTTTCCTCTTTCACCTCCCTTTTTAAATTGTCGATCAGGGCAGTACCGGGCTCAATGCGGCCTCCCGCGATATCCCAGGATCCCGAGGCATCGGGGTATTTATCCAGAGAACGCCTCACAAGGAGACACTTCCCGGCCTTGTTTCTTAATAATATTTTAACGCCAACCTGCAGTTCCATATTATTTTGTTCGCCTATGCTTATTTAAGCAATCCCAGCCTTACAAAAAGCGTTTGTGAGGGCGGAGTTATTTTGGCCTTTGGTATTTCATCAGGAGTGAACCAATGATACTCGACCAAGTCGTCGAGCGTTTTTACCGCGATTTCATCGGCCGCTTTATCAATGTCTACCCTGAAAACATTGAAACGCATTTTGCAGATAACCCGCTCACCCGTATCCTTGAGAACTTTTTCGGTTTGTCCTTCGCCTTTGTCGTCAACCAGCTCGGCCGGAAAGCCGCTGATATCCATGCCAGCTTCCTCTAAAATCTCCCTGTTCAAAGTTTCCCGCAGACCTTCACCCTTCTCAACGCCCCCTCCCGGCAAATGCCAGCAATCAACATAAGCCCCGTCCTTTCGAGGGTCTTTTCTGCCCATCAGCAATTTCCCGTCATTTGAAAATATCAAAGCTGAAACGATATTGCGTTCAATTTCTCTCATGGAATGTTTATTGTATCAATGTCTTACATTCTACCCCTTAAAACCAGCCAAAACAAGTTGTCTTGTTTTGTTTTATGCTACAATAAAAACATGAATATCTTAAGCACCGTCATCCTGATAGCCGGGCTGGCAAATCTCACCTTGCCCATCTTGGCCCTCACCAACAAACAGCGCCAGAGAATCCACTATTTGTTCAGCGGCTTTTTTTTGGTTTTTTCTTTCTGGGTTTTTTCCAACTTTTTCTTGATAGTGACTCCGACCCCTTTGCTCTTAAAAACCACCTATGCTTTGGGCTTTTTATCGGCTCTGGCCGCCCTGCTCTGGGCTTGGGAGATCTGCAATAAAAACACCCGACGCAAAGCCGCCATAATGGCCTTTTTGGCAATGATCGCCACCGCTGCCTGCTATATCTTCATAAAAATACCTCCTCAAAGCGAAGAAGCGCTCAAACAGGCTTACGCGGGCAATATCGAGTATATGGGGAACGGGCTGTTCCTCAATGTCTATTTCGTTTTCCTGGCCGGAATTTTCGCTTTTTTGATATTCACCCTGGCGCAGGGATATCGCCGGGCCAAAGGCATCCAAAGAAAACAAGTCGGCTACGTTCTCATAGGAGCTTCGCTTAGCGTGCTCTCCGTTGCCATAGCGAACTTCATTTTTCCCTACCTCAAGCTTTACTATCTCACGCCGCTTTTCGACAGCCCGGGCTCGCTGTTTTTTGCCATATTCTCTTTCGCGGCCATCAGCCGCTACCGCCTGCTTGACATCAAAGTAATACTTACCGAAACCCTGGTCATTGCCACGGGTCTTGTGCTCTTGGCTTTGCCGTTTTTGATGGATACCAAAGAGCTTGTGATCGCGACCTCGGCGATCTTGGCGGTTTTCTGCGCTTTCGGATACATGCTGGTCAAAAACGCCATAAAAGAAAGCCGGCACAAAGAAACTCTGGAAAAGGAAGTTGCCAGCCGCACCAAAGAGCTTGAAGCGGCCAAAAATCTGGCCATGAGCAGGGCCAAGGAAGCTGAAAAAGCCAGGAAACTGGCCGAAGAAAGGGCCGAGGAAATAAACAAAAGAAAAGAAGAGCTTGAAAGATTTTACAACCTTACCGTGGGCCGGGAGTTAAAAATGATCGAGCTGAAAAAGAAAATAGGGCAGCTCGAAGAAGAAAAGAACGCCTGAAAAAATCACCGAACTAAAAACAAAAACTCCTCTCGGAGACGTAAGCTACATCTGACGAGAAGAGTCAATAGGCTTTATTTTTTGACTTTAATGACCCAGAGAGCAACGCCTAATGCTTCTTCGTCGCGTTGTTTTTTATCGTCTAAAGAATCAATGACTTTTTTGAACTTTATTCTGTCATCCTGGCTCTCCATCTTATTCAAAGCCTCATTGTAGATTCTTTCAGTATACGCGTAATCCTCCGCCCACAAACTTTTTTTAAAATCCTTAAATTCAATTATCTCATCGCCAAAAGCAGTATACCCTTTGTTGGTATTGCTTAGTGTTTCATAGTCCCTTAAGTCATCATTGCTTTCCGTGTTTGATAACAAATAGGCATCGCCGATAACAATCAAACCGTCATTTTTAACAAGATTCCTCAAAGCTTTGATGGTAGACTTAGACCTGCCAAAAACATGGGGCGGAGCCACCCAGAGCAAAACATCGCAGATGTCTTTTTGCCGGGCTATCTCTTGTATATCCCCAACCTTGAAATCACACAAACGGCTTAATCGTTTCCGCTTAGCTAATTCATTGGCATACCTTACATAATCAGGAATGATATCATAACCGATAACTTTAACCCCGTATCTTTCAGCCAGAGGAATAGAAACCCCGCCCTGACCGCAAGGCATATCCAAAACCACCATTCCTTTCTTGATATTTAGCTCGTCAAGAATCTGCGGCAAATTTTTTCCCATTCCGTTCAAGATCTGCCCCTCCGGCCTTACAAAAGACAACAAAGGAATGATCTCTTCATCAACATCCATGATCCGGGACAAATTCTTTATCTGTTCTAAGGTGTAAGCCATAGAAAAACGATGAATTGCGGAATCAATTTAAATTAAAGCCTTAAGCCTTATCGAATAATGTCTGACACTTCTTGCAGACAACCTCGAAGTCGTTGCTTTTTATATGTTTTTCTACGATCGAAAATAGCGGAGAGCGGTCGTTCGGACAACACAACCTGCCTTTTTCATCAAGCAATCTGCCGCCTTTTTTAAAAGAGAGCGGTTTTTGGCCTATTTCCAATGAACCCTTACTCCCACAGTTGCAGTTAAATTTGAACTTAAAGTATTGATAGGTCGTATAACACAACATAAATAAACAGCTGTTCTATCGCATTTATCGCAGTAAAGCCAGCTCCCATAGTTTTTAAGTAAACGCGCGTTGACTAACTTTTTAGATACGGGCTTTTTCTCGGGCATATCTGCTGGTTGTCAGGCCGACCAAGCTTCCTAAAACCGCCGACATTATTATCATGGGTATAACAGATTTAGCATCAGCGGCAAAAACCAATATCATTATCGGTAAAGCAGATATCACAGCAACCATCAAGCCTTTGAGCCACGCCTTGATGGGCAAAGATATGTAAGCGATAACAACGCCCGTCACAATCCAAAAAATAAAAGCAGAAATGTTTGAATACCAATCCAATCCCTGGATGATCATGGGAATAACATCAACAACGCCCGCTAAAATGCCGATAAATACAGAAATTAAAAATTTTCTCATAAATTTATATAACAAATCTTAGGCCCCGGCCAAACAAAAAAATAACTCTGAAGGCTTTGGATGAAAGCCGAAAGCAATCCGAGAAATTCTCCCTCCGTTGGGCCAAACGATCGGCTTTTCTTGCCAATCGCAGGCATATCCGCCGGCTATTTTACTTATCATCGCGCCCAAAAGAATATCCCTTATCTGCGGAGTATGGAAAATGCATGCCTCGTATAGACCTTGCATGCAGCCGATCAATCCATCGGGCCATGAAATTGAGCCGTCAGCGTCATCCGTTAGCCTGAATCCTTGGGCGCGAAGATCTTCGGCCGGCTTGCCGGTAATTCGGCTATTCATATAAATAGAGAGGCCATTTTTTCTTTCCGGAGCCGATAACCTTTTCAACGACTTGTTTCTTTGCTCGCAATACACATGGCCGTCTTTGGTGAAATAGAATTCTTTTCTGGCCGGAAAATAGACAAGGGAGGCCGTCACAATACCGTCTTCGATCAGACCGACGCAAACACTGAAGCCATCGTCTCCCGATAAATATCTAAGCGTGCCATCAATAGGATCAATAACCAAAGCGAGAGACCTCGGAACAGGAGAGAAGATGCCGCGCGTCGGCGTTTCTTCTTCAGCGTCCAGATAAACTTCCGAAGGATTAAGGCATTTTGAAGCGACCTGGAGCAATCCTTCCTGGACCTTTTCATCAAGGATCGTTTTCGCGGCTCTTTCTTGTTTTATAAAATCATTGTCATTGGGCAAATGCCGAACATCTTTTTTCAAATTCCGCACCCTCCCTTGATTATCAAGGACTACATCTCCCAAAGCATACATGGCATCTTTCATCTCGTCTATGAAATTGTTCAAATCGCCTTGCTTCATTTGAATAATTTACCGAGCCCGGCAAGCCTGCGGAGAGGATTGGATTATGTTCGAACCTACCGCATAATTGTAGCGCTAATAGCTATTCCCAAAGACATGGATATTAAACAAATTGATACCCTAGAACTTTTTATGATCGTCAACCGATCCTACTCTAAAATTAAGTTATTTTATTCTGCTCTCGAAAACAGGCAGGAAAAAATTGATAGAATTGACAAATAAAAAATGGTGGCTGACCCCATTTCTCTCCCCATTTCTCTCTTGACTATTCGGAGGGAACCAAAACGAACGGCAAAAAATAATTGTTTATCGCCTGTTCTGAATTATCAAACTGCCCCAGATCAAAAAAGGTATCGCAAAAAACGGAGCGGAGCTTCAGAATTTCGCTCAAACCGGGTTTTCTCGCCAGGCCGTCGGCGGTTAAATCAAAAAGCTCCAAAACCCTCTGAGCTGTTTCAAGCGCTATTTTTTTGTCTTTTTTCTTCCAGTAAAAACTTTTAGCGACTTCGCTTGCCAAATTACCCATTTTTTGACGCGAACTCATTTCTTGCCATTTTTCTTTTGAGAACATATCACTCGATAAATTTATCGACTATTGCTTTTATAGCCTGCTTTATGTTTTCATCCTTTATTTCCATATCTCTGATTCCTAAAGACGGCTTTATATTTATCAAAGAAAAAAATTCCAGCCGATTCTCTTTAAGCTGGCCCAAGTGTATATTGAATCCCCAAACATTCCGGCCATCAGACCCTTGTTCAACCAGTGCCTCCTGGCACTCCGAATGCCATTCAGCGCCTATGGCAATTCTTCCTTCTTCAATATCAGCCGCCCCCTTCACAACCTGATCAAATGTTTCTTTGGCTATTTTCGCCAAGTCCTCACAGCTTATTCTTTTGTCTATGATATAGACTGACATAATAATGATCATTGATAAACCCTGGACCTGCGCCAGTTTGCGAACCACCCTGCGGCAAGGCCGCAGAATAAATGAATTATGCCACTTAATACGCCGATTCACCCTTATGCTTCTTAGCCTCTTCCTTGGTCGCGCGATCGCTCACAGCCGATACATGTCTGATCGCCTCGGGCGGATAGAATTTTTCGTGCGGAGAGGGTGGGATTCGAACCCACGAGGCCAGTTGCCCGGCCGTAGGTTAGCAACCTACTTCTTTAAACCACTCAGACACCTCTCCTGATCCACTTTAATTTAGCACCAAAAAAAGCATAAATCAACCTCGTGGAAATTGAAAAAAACTGGTTTTCGTGGTATTGTCAAAATGATTTTCGTCCCCGTAGTTTAATGGATAGAATAATAGCTTGCGGAGCTATTGATGCAGGTTCGACTCCTGCCGGGGACACACGAGCAAACAAAAAACAGCCGTTTGAGGGGCTGTTTTTTGTTTGCTGAAATTACTTCTCGGCTTTCCACAAACCATGCACGTTGCAATACTCTCGCACGACAAGCTCCGCTGGTTTGACGTTGAAAGCGGCCTCGGGCTTGTCGCCGGGCTTGAGGAACTTGCGGTCAACTTTGTCGTCGAACATAATCTCGATCCATTCGATGTGGTGTTCGGGCAGCATGGGGTGCCCCACAGAGCCGACTTTCACGACTATGCCCTCGTCGGTCTGTTCCACCACGGGCACGTGCTTTTCCTGGCCCTCGTCCTGGGTCTTTTCCTGCATCAGCTCCATATTCTCTCCGCAGCAAACCAGCTGGCCCACTCCGGTGCGCACCATTTCCACCATATTGCCGCAGATATTGCACTTGTAAATCTGGTTAAGTTTTGTCATAGATCGATTATTGAGCCTTTTTGCGGAAAAACCCGGGCAAAGCCTTTATCCAGTAGCCGTGCAAAATCAGATGCGCGGCCATCAAAAAAGCAAAAACAAGGCCGGTCCAGTCGTGCAAGCTTCTCCAGGCATGGCGCTCCAAACCTAAAAAAACACTCTGGCCGATTCCCCGGCTTCCCGGGAGAAAGAGCCATAGAACGACTCCGCTTATTAAAACAGCAAGAAAGAAAACAAAAGACAGAACATTGACAAAAGCGTTTATCCTGGCTTTGAGCATATCTTGTTATTTCTTCTTTTTTGGCTTGGCTTTTTTAGCCGGTTTTTTTGAACAGCATCCGCAACAAGGCATATGATTGTTGTTTTGTTTTAATCAACAAAGACCTTTAACGATTCTATCATACCATAAAAAGCGCCAGGCTAAAAAAGCCAAGGCCTTGTTTCGCGAACCGGTTGACAATGATTCTTGGATTTGTGATACTGGAGTAATTGCTCATTTTCTCCTTTATTATGATAGATTTCAGCCGAAGGGAATCCTTTCGGCTGATTTTTTTATTTAAAAACAAAGAACGAGATAGGACGAGACTATTCGGACATATTCTTTAAGCAAAACCTGTCCGAATAGCAAACGATCGTCCGCAAACAGTATTTCAAAACTTGACAAAAATCGAAAGTGTAATAGTATGCAAACAACCATTCAAATGCATAATTGTCAACTAGGGGCAAGGAATCGCACGATTCCTTGCCCATTATTTTTATCCGCCGTCCCTGGGACGGTTTTTTGTTAGCCAAAAATTTGCATAAAAAAATATTTATGATAGATTGAAATCAGCGTTGAAAATCAAAACTTTAACATTTTTTTATTTGAAAGGGGGTGAGAAAAATGTTTAAGTTTTACGGACCTTTCTTCTTGATGTAAAGTAAATGAGGTTACCTGGCAGGTTGCTTTCGAGTGGAGCTTTCCGTGGAAGGAAAGCGTTGAAGCTGTAAGCGACCTGCCGGGCTTCTTTTTTATTGCGGCCTTCGGGCTGTTTTTTGTTGCAAAAAAACTTGACAAAAATTAGATAAAGGAGTAGATATAAATTAATGCCTTAATCATGAGGCAGTATTAGTTGTTCTTGTTATTGAGGAGGGTCCGTATCATGAAAACCGCGACTTCTTCCGTTTCTATGGCAATCAAGATGAAGATTCAGGTAAGTTTTGTTCTCGTCGGCACATAACCACCGCCAGAGATGAGAGCAAAGTCGGGTGCAGCTTGCTGCACCCACCCCCCGCCCCCCACCGTTCTTTTTTGAATCCCACCAAAGAGACCTACTCACCGAGTCGGTCTTTTCTCTTTTATAAGGGGCAAATAATCTCCAAATCAAAAACAATAAATCCGGATCTCTGCTCGCGCGAAGGAGCTGTCGGGGCTGAACAAAAGAATTTCCAAAGAACTTCTGGTATAATGCAAACAATGACAAGTTTAGACACTCCTGTTCAATATCTGAAAGGCGTGGGCGCGGTTTTCGCCAAAAAGCTGTCCAAGCTCAATATCAAAACCGTAAGCGACCTGCTCTATCATTTTCCTCTAAGATACGAGGATTTTTCCAATCCTGTTGACATTGATCGAATCAAAGTGGGCCAGCAGAACTGCTTAAGGGGCCGGATAAAAGAAATAACCAACAGCACGGCCTGGAAAAAGCGCATCACCGTGACCGAGGCCCTGATCGAGGATGAAACCGCGGCCATAAGGGCCGTTTGGTTCAACCAGCCGTTTCTGGTCAAAAACCTCAAAGAGGGGGACATGGTTTGCGTGGCCGGCTTGGTCAAGATCGGCAAGAACGACATCTTTCTCTCAAACCCGGTCTATGAAAAAGTGAGCTCGGAAAAAGAGCTGGACAATCTCGGACATCTGGTGCCGATCTACGCCCAGACACCGGGTATTTCTTCAAGATGGCTGCGCTATATCATCAGGCCTGTTCTCGACCGACAAAGCAAAGAGGCCGAAGAAATACTGCCTGATGAAATTTTAAAGCAAAACGAGCTTTTGCCATTGGGCCATGCCCTGTGGCAGATGCATTTTCCCGACTCTCCGGCTTTAGCTGAAAAAGCCAAGACAAGATTCGCTTTTGAGGAATTGTTTCTGGTTGAGCTGTCGGTGTTGCAGGCGCGCCTCAAAATAGCCCAGCAAAAAGCTCCGGCCGTACTGTTAAAAGCCGATTTGATGAAAAAATTCACTGATTCCCTGTGTTTCAGCCTCACTGACGCCCAAAAGAAGTGCGCCTGGCAGATACTAAAAGACATGGAGCGGCCCTGTCCGATGAGCCGGCTTTTGGAGGGGGACGTCGGCTCGGGCAAAACAGTGGTGGCTGTGATGGCCGCTTTGAACGCGATAAAAAACGGCTATCAGGCCGGGTTCATGGCGCCGACCGAGATCCTGGCCAAACAGCATTTCTACCAGACAGCCAAACTGCTGCGGCCGTTTAAGATAAAAATCGCTTTGCTCACCGGCAAAGAAGACCAGATTATTTCGCAAAAGCTTGGCTATCAGACAAAAGATGGCTTCAGGCCCGAAACCATCGAGATCTCCCGCAACAAGATACTGGAGAAAACCAAAAAGGGAGAAATCGACTTGTTAATCGGCACCCACGCCCTTATCCAGGACAAGGTAAAATTCGGCAAACTGGGGCTGGTGGTCATTGACGAACAGCACAGGTTCGGGGTCGAGCAAAGAGCCAGGCTCTGCGGCAAAGAAAAGGGCGGCCAGATGCTTTTGCCCCACCTTTTGTCAATGACAGCCACTCCCATACCCCGCACCCTGGCCCTCACGGTTTACGGCGACCTTGATCTTTCTCTCATTGACCAGATGCCCGAAGGCAGAAAAGAGATAATCACCAGGATAATCCCGCCCGAAGAAAGAAAAGCGGCTTATCAGTTCATAAAAAAAGAGGTCAAGAACGACAATCGGGTCTTTGTTATCTGCCCCAGGATAGAAGAATCGGAAACGAACGGGGAGCAGGATGTCCAGGGCCAAAAACGAGGAAACTGGTCCGAGGCCAAAGCCGTGAAAACCGAATACGAAAAACTGTCAAAAGAAATATTCCCGGACTTGAAGGTAGGCATTCTGCACGGCAAAATGAAAAGCCTTGAAAAGGAAAAAACAATGCGCCAGTTCAGGGACGGCAAGATCCAGATACTGGTTTCAACCTCGGTGGTCGAGGTGGGCGTTGACATTCCCAAAGCCACGCTTATGATGATCGAGGGCGCGGAGCGTTTCGGCCTGGCGCAACTCCACCAGTTCAGGGGACGGGTGGGCAGGGCCGATCAGCAGTCCTATTGCTTCCTTTTCACTGATTCGGACAGTCCTAATGCCAAAAAAAGGCTGCAAGCGGTGGTCAAAGCGAAAAACGGATTCGAGCTGGCCGAGAAAGACCTGGCTATTCGGGGCCCGGGCTCTTTGGGAGGCAAAAAGCAGTGGGGCCTGCCTGACCTGGCTATGGCCAATCTTACCAACCTAGCGCTTGTGGAAAAAACCAGGCAATCAGCCAAAGAAATCCTGCAGCAAAGCCCGTCTCTTAAAAAATACCCCTTGCTCAAGGAACGGGTAAAAACGTTTGAAAAACAACTGCATTTGGAGTAAGATGAGAAAATATCATTACTATGCCTATAAGTGAAATTTTTATTTATTTGGGGACATTCGTGGCCCTTTATTTCGGTATTCTGATTTTCATCACTTTATACGAAAACCGGCGCCGGCTTTATGAAAAAGACACCGGCGGTTTTTTGCCTGTAATCAGCATAATTTTGCCTTGTTTCAACGAGCAGGGCAATGTCGAAGAGGTGCTCCAGTCGCTTGTGAGCCTTGATTACCCCAAAGACTGCCTGGAGATAATCGCTGTTGACGACGGCTCGCGGGACAATACCCTTTCTGAAATGCTGGCTTTTCAGAAAAAATATCCGGCTTTGAAAGTATTGTGCAAAAAAAACGGCGGCAAACATACCGCCCTGAATTTCGCCATACCCCAGGCCAAAGGCGAGATCATCGGCACGATTGACGCTGACTGCTTTGCCGAGCCCGACGCCCTGAAACAAATGCTCAAATATTTCACCGGGCCCGAAGTGGCCGCGGTCGTCTCGACCATCAAAGTAGCCCAGCCCAAAAACATCCTGGAGGGCGTGCAATACGCCGAGTTTATGGTGTCGGCTTTTACCAAAAAAATGCTCTCTTTTCTGGGCAGCCTTACTGTCACGCCCGGGCCGCTTACGCTTTTCAGGAAAGAAACCTTTGATCTGGTCGGCCCTTACAAAAAAGCCTACATGACCGAAGACTTGGAAATGGCCCTGCGCCTGCAAAGCCATAACCTGAAAATCGCCTGCTCCTGGGAAGCGGCCATTTATACCAAGGGCAAAAGAACCTTAAAAGAGCTTTCTCATCAGCGCTTAAGATGGCAGAGGGGATTTTTGCTTAACCTGAAAGACTACCTGGGCCTCTTGAATTTCAAACAACATGGCAATCTTTCGTTTCTTCTGGCTTATTCGGTCCTGGGAGCCATTCTGTCGGTGGGTCTGATGGGAATAACGATTTTCCAGTTTGCTAAAACAGTCGCCAGCAACATTGATAACGCCTGGCTGATAAAGTTCGACATCAAGCCGTTTCTTTCTTTGAAAAATCTTGACTGGTCGCTCCTGGCCATAAACCCGCTCACAGCCATGGGGATAATCGCCCTGCTGATGGTGCTCTTGTTCATGTATCTGGGCAAAAGATTCACTTTTGATAAGTCGCGCGTGGGCGAAAAAATGCTCGTTTGGATATTCGTTTACCCGTTTCTTAACGCCGCCTGGTGGGTTTTAACGACTGCCTCGATAATTTCGGGCAAGGAAATACGATGGAAATAACCAACGAAAAAAAGATCAGCTTTCAGAAATATTTTTTGGTGCTTTTGTTCACTTTGCTCATTTTCGGCAGCGGGTTCTTTTTGAGCGACTATGTCACCAAAAAACGCATAGCCCAGCTTAACGATCTGCAGCAGAATCTAAGAACCGACATTCTGTCGCTGGAAACCCAGTTCTCCATACTCAACCAGGCTCCCTGCGCCAACCTTAACGAATCCACCCTTACCAACGAACTCTATGACATTTCGCAAAAACTGATGTCAGTGGGCTCAAGTTTGGGCGAAAACGACGAACAATTCCTTGAACTGAAAAAATACTATTCGATTCTGGAGATAAAGCACTGGCTGCTTTTGCAAAGAGCGGCCGATGAATGCAAGCTGCCCCTGGCTTTTATCATTTATTTTTACGAAGACGGCAAAAACTGCCCGCAATGCGAGGACCAGGGGTATATCCTCACTTATTTCCGCGAAAAATATCCGTTCTTGCGTATATATTCCTTTGACTATGATCTGGAGCTCGCGGCCCTGAAAACCCTCAAATCGGTTTTCCGCCTGAAAGACGGCACGCCGATCATGGTCATCAACAACGACGCCTATTACGGATACAAAAGCAAAGAAGAGCTGGAAACCATCCTTGAAAAATACGTCAAGCTGGAAACTTTGGAAGAAAAAGAAACAGCCACCTCAACTTCAGCCACGAGCAGCAAAAAATCATCCCGATAAACAAACCTGCGAACTCAAAACAAAACGGCCGTTAAGGCCGTTTTGTTTGGCTTGTCGAACCATTTTGATTGTGGTCCCAACGGGAATCGAACCCGTATTGCCGCCTTGAAAGGGCGGCGTCCTAACCGTTAGACGATGGGACCATGTTTGATGAATTCAGAATAGCCCAAAAATTGAAAAAAGACAAGAAAAAAGCTATATTCTACAAATGACAAAAAAGATACTGGCAATAGATACTTCCTGCGACGACACGGCCGTTGCCGTACTGGAAACAGCCGGAAACAAAAAAATCATTCTAAGCGACATCGTATCGTCGCAAGTGAAACTCCACGCGGAATACGGAGGAGTTTATCCTATGCTGGCCAAAAGAGAGCACCAAAAAAACCTTGTTCTGGTGTTAGAAGAAGCATTAAAAGACGCGGGATTGTTAAAGGCCCGGAGCGCCGGAGCGCCGGAGCGCCGAAATTATGGGACAAAGTCAAAAACCTTGGAAAAAATTATGGGAAGGGAAGAAATTCTACGGCCAGAATTGCTGGGATTCCTGCATAATTACGAAA
>JAQUKS010000011.1 GCA_028718965.1 Minisyncoccota bacterium | reverse complement strand
GTCGGCCTCGCCTCTCGCCTCGCCGTCGCTCGGCTCGGGCTGGCCACCGCCTCGCGGTTTCGCCTGGTGGCGAAACATCGCTCCGGCGTTCTCCTCCCAGCGAAAGCCAAGCAGTTGGCTTTCTCCCGCAGCCCAAATTTACTTCGTAACTTTGTGCCGCGGGTGGGAGTCGAACCCACAAGCTGTGAGGCACACGCTCCTGAAGCGTGCGTGTTTACCAGTTTCACCACCGCGGCGTATGTTGTTATTTTTCCGAATATTTCTTTATTAACGTGTCGCGATCCATTGAGGCGGTTCCTTTTTTAGCATCGTCGATGGCAAAGCCCAATCTTTCTGTCATGAATTTCTGATGGTCGCTCACCAGCTTCGATTTGGCCGTAATCTTTTCAATAGTGCTGTCGTTCTTCACTGTTTGGGCGATCTTTCGCAAGCCATCGTCCATCAGGTTGAGCTTCTCGGGCAAGGGAAGCGTCTTGGCCGGCAATATGTTAACTGTAAGCTCGTTTCCTGCTCTAAGCGTGTAAATAATTTCATTGACTTTGCTTAGCCCTTCCATTTCCTGTTCTATCGTTTCGTAAAATATTTTTCTTATCTGGGCTTCGGTCTCTTTTGCTTCGTTCTTTTCGACTCTGGCTCTTTCGGGGTCGTTTTCCCCGACGCGATTTTCAAGAGATACGTTCATATTATTTGACGAGCCGTTTTTTGAATTCCTCGACTATGCTTACTGGCACTGGGTCGCGGCTGTAAGCAGCCGCGAGATAATAGCTTGTCCAGTCGCCCAGCAAAAGAGCATTGAATGTTTTCTCCAGAGTATTTTTACCACTGATTTCCACAAAATCAACTCCCGCTCCCTTTTCTTTGGCCAGGCCGGCGAACAAATCCATTCGTTTTTTGGTTTTTTCATAATCATCCGCATCTCTTAAGACGATGAAATGAAAATCGCCTTTCAAATCGGTAAGGCCGACCATTTCGTTGTGGTTGAGCTCGGGAAAATAATTCCAGAAAGCCATTATCTTCGAGTTTTCGTTGAATTTTATTTTCCAGATGCGCGCCAATGATTTGTGCTTACCCGAAGCGTAAATAACCGGGATTTTATTTATCAGTTTTTGAGCCAGCTCCTTGCCTGATTGTTCCGATTCTTCCGGGCGCAGGGCTTGGGCCATTTCCGACAGATTTTTATCCTGGTCGCTGATAATGCCGCAGTTGTTTAAGATTTTCAGAACCGCCCCGACCAGATAGCCCGTGCCGAATCTTGGCTGAAGGCAGTCGTTGGGCACGATGGCCAAAGGCAGGCTGTTTTGCTCGGCTGTCTCTTTTAGTTTGCCGCCGGTGCAAATCGCGACGGTCTTGTAATTTTTTTCAATCGCTTCCTGGTACGCGGAAAGGGTTTCTTCGGTGTTGCCGGAAAACGAGATGCATAAAATCAGGCTTTTCCCGCTGGCGGCTTTGGGCAGGCCGTAATCGCGGTGCACGAACAGAGGCAAATCGAATTTCATGCCCAGTTCCGGCAGCAGGCTGCCGGGCAGGGCCGAGCCGCCAACGCCGCAGATTACGATGTCGGAAAAGGGCCCGGCAATCTCGATATTTCGCGCGGCTTTTATGCCTGCCTCGAATTGTTTGGGAAAATCCAGTATAATCTGTTTCATAATTTTAAGATTGTTTTTTCTATTTCCACTTTCTTTTTATCTTAACATACCACTTTTCTACCGTGGAAAATCTTTTGGCCGGTTCGGTGATTTGCTTGATCTCAAACCCCTTGATGTTATCGGAGAGAAAATACACGTAGTTGGGCCGCACTAAAAATATCGCGGGCATGTCTTTTAGCAAAACATTTTGGAATTGTTCGAGGGTGTTTTGGCGCTCGCTGTCGTCCTGGGTTTCACGGGATTTTTCCAGCAGAGCGTCGGCTTTTTGCGAGCTGTACGAGGCGATATTGAGCCCGGGGTGATTTTTCTGGGAAGAGTGCCAGAAAGGAAAAGGATCGGGGAACGCCCCCAATGCTTCACCGAAAAGCAGTATCTCGAAATTTCTTTTGGCCAGAACATCGGTTTGTAGTTCAGCCAGTGGCACTTCTTTGACGCTTGCTTTGATGCCAATGTCCTGCCAGTTTTTAAGGATGAGGCGGGCGATATCGGGCAGGGGAAAACGGTCGGAGGTGGTGATGGTGATTTCCAGGGGCGAAGACGACGCAGTTTGGGTAAAACAAACCTCGTTGAGTTTTTCTCTGGTGCCGGCTTTTACCTCGCCGTTGCCATTGGTAAGATTACTGGGAGCCAGAATATCCTGGCTGTATTTTTCCTGAAATTTGATTACAGCCTCTTTGGTTTTATCTCCGAAATAACCGTTGATTTCCCCCGCGGGGTAGATGTCGGGGAATTGGGCCAGGCATTTTTGCAGTTCGGTTACGTCCTGGCCCTGGTTGCGGTAAGTGAGGTTCTTTTTGAAAGTGAACGGTTTTTCATCCGGAATAGTTTTTTCCCTGAGTCCGGAGGCCGGATTCAGCGTAAAGCCCGCTTTTTCCAAAATAGCGGCCGCTTCCTGGGGATTATAGTCGAAAACAGCGTCGGGCCCGTTGAAATTGAAAAAATCAGGCAGAATGGGCGAGCTTTCTTTTTCTCCCTTGTTGGAAAATATCTTTTGGATGATTTGCTCTTTATCAATGGCCAATGCCAGCGCTTTTTTTATTTCCGTGTTAGCGATATTTTTATTGTTTTGTTCGTTCTGGTTAAAAAACAAGGCGAAATATCTCGGGATGACGATGTCGTAAGCCGCGAAGCCCTTTATTTTCGGGGAATCTTTAAGGTCGGACAGGGAAAATCCCTGAATTGTTTTATTGCCCGCCGCTGCAAGGAGGTCTTCGGGGTTTTTATAGAAAGCGAAAGATATTTTTTTAAGAAAGGGTTTGGAGCTGTAATATTTTTCATTGCGCTCAAGAGTGATTTCTTTGACATAGCCGGAGGCCGAATCCTGCTGGATCTCTTTGAATTTGAAGGGTCCGGAACCTATCAGATATTTGGGCGAAGAAAAGCTCCACGGCAAGTTCTGGGGGGCGATATCTTTGAAGATATGGCGGGGCAATATTTTTAGGGTGAGGCTTTCCAGAAAGCCGCCGTATTTTTTGGGTAACCCAAGGCGCACACCGTTGTCGGGTATCTCTTCCACCGTCACTCCCAGCCATTTGGTGCGCAGAGGGCTCTGGTATTGCGGATCCTGGAGAAGCGTTACGGTAAAAACAACATCGGCTGCTTCCAGAGGCTTGCCGTCGTGCCAGAAAATGTTTTTCTTAAGATAAACCTCAATAACCCGGCCGTCTTCTTTGATTTCATATCGTGAAGCGAGGTCGGGGATGATTTCCCCTTGTTCATTATACTTGAAAAGCCCGGAAAAAATCAGCTCTACTAGATCGCGGTCAATGTCGCGATCGGAAAGATAAAGCGGGTTTATGAAACGGGGCTGCTGGCCCACGATACCTTCTTTATACGAGCCTCCCGAGGCCGCCTGGGATTCGGTATGGCTGGCGATAAAAGTGCCGGCCAGGAATATCGAAGATAAAATGAAACAAGCCGACAAGGAGAGAAACGCCACTCTTTCTTTATAGGAAAGCACGGCAAAAAACCGCTTCCATTGTTCTTTTGAAGGAAACTTCAAAGACATTCCGTTAAATTTTAAATTTTGGAGAATCTTTCGCATCCAACGCTGGTTTAGAGTGATGAAGACCCGGTGGTTATTTTATAAACAAAAGATTCAAAAGAGAAATGGCGATGAACAAAGCCGCCAAAACGATGGAAGCCCAAAAGACTTTTTTTTCCAGGCCTCTTTTTTTCATATAAAATCCGCCGCCTTCGCCTCCGAAAGAAGAGCCCAAAGCCGTGCCCTTCTGCTGGACCAAAATGCAGACCATTAAAAGCACGGGTATGGATATTTGCAAAACTAAAAGGATTGTTTTTAACATAATTTATTTTTATTTCCAGATTTTTTCTCTGGCGAAAACCGAGGTTGAAACCCAAACCAGGAGCCCGCTCCAGAACAACGGCCAAAAGCCGACGATGGTTATTTCAGGGGTAAAAACGATATCAACCAGCTCGATGAAAACCATTTCCACGATAAGCCCGAAAAGCCCCAGCGTAAGCAGCCTTAGCGGAAAAGCGATAAGGCGGAGGAGCGGGGCGATGAAAAAATTCAAAAGCCCTAGAACAATACCGGCCAGCAATATGATTTTAATTATCTGATAGAGGTCGCCGGATATCTGCACTCCGGGCACCAGCAAGGTGGCCAGAGCAAGACCGAGCGCCGCGGCCAGCAGACAGCCCAAAAAACTCTGCATAGGGTTTGAGTATTGTTATCAGTATACTGGTTTTCAGGAAATAAGCAAGGCAGGGCGTCATCCTTGCAGAAGTTTTTTGTTGCGGAGTTTTTTGTGATAGGCAATGGCGAATCTGTGGGCTTCGTCACGGATGCGAAGTATAAGGTTCGCGGTCTCTTGCGGCAGATTTTTTAACAAAAGCGGTTTGTCTTCGGCCTCAATGAACAGCTCGTTGTTTCTTTTCGCCAGGGACACGATCTTTAAGTTCGCGCTAGGCGCTTCTTCGCGAACCGCTTCAACGGCAACGTTAAGCTGACCCTTGCCTCCGTCAATCAGCATCACTTGAGGCATCGGCCATTCTTTGTGTTTCAGCCGGCGGGCCAGGGTTTCTTTGAGCATCGCGGTATCATCAGGTTTGCCGGCGATCTTTATTCTGAATTTGCGGTATTCGTTCTTGGCTGATAAGCCCTTTTCAAAAACGACCATGCTGCCAGTGGCGTGCTGGCCCTGGATATTGGAAACGTCATAGCCCTCGACGCGTTTTATTTCGTCTCCCAGCCCTAAAACGTCCTGGAGATGCCGGAAGGAGTTTCTGCGATGAAAGAGCTCCGTTCTTTTTGTTTCTTCTTGGTTTCCAAGAATATGACTGTGCTCAAAAACGCTTTCCAGGGCAAAGATTTTGTCTCTTAATGTTTTGGCTGTTTCAAAATTTTGGCTTTTTGAAGCCAGCGTCATTTCTTTTTTAAGGTTATTCAGAACTTGCGGTTTTTTGCCCCGCAATATTTTCGCCAGATTGCGGATATTTTTCGCGTATTCCTTTTTGTCCGTGCGGCCCAGGCAGGGGGCCTGGCAGAGGCCGAGTTGCTTGTAGAGGCAGGGTTTTTTGGGCAGTGTTTTGCAGGTGCGGAACGGAAAAACCCGCCGCAATATCCGCAGGGTTTGCTTGAGCGCTTTGCTGTCCACGAACGGCCCGATTGTTTCCCGGCTTTGGAAACTTTTGTTTTCCGCGGGCTGATGCGTTACGAGCACTCTCGGGTAATCTTCTTTTGTTATTACAGCGAAAAAATAATTTTTGCCGTCCTTCCACTGGGTATTGTATTTGGGCCGGTGCTTTTTTATCAGCTCGGCTTCCAAAATCAGGGCTTCGATCTCCGAGCCGGTGGGGATGTAGCCGATCTTGTCGGTCCGCGGGATGAAAATATTGTCTTTGAAAGTCGGCTGGCTGAAATGGTTTTTTACCCTTTCCCTGATGTCAATTGCTTTGCCGATGTAAAGGAAATCTTTACCCTGTTTGAAAAGATAAACCCCGGCTGCTCGGGGCAGTCGGTCATGATCTCGCGGCTTGACGTATTTAACTTTTTCGGCTTTAAGTGGCATGGTTGTTTTGTTGAAACAGTAGTTTTTTGATCTTTATTTGTTTTTTTGGATCTTTGATCCAGAAAGGAATTTCAGATGATTACGCAAATAATGTTTATTTATTCTGACCGCAGTGGATTCATCTTTTCCGGAGAAGAGTTGAAAGAGCTTCTCCGCCGGATGGAAGAGGCCGATAATGAAATAATTTCTAGAATTTCTGACTTTTTCGAAAAAGGAATAGAAGAAATTTTAAGCAATGCGGCCGATAAGGCCATAGCAGTGAGCGACGGAACAGAAGGACATCCTGGCCTCTTGGGATATAAAATCCTTTGGCACGAGCAGGAGTTGTTGTTGAAGAATAGGGCTGCTGCTGATTTCTCTAAAATTTTGGATAGAAACTTTAGGAAATATAAAGAGTTGGGTCTCTTAAAGAAATGTATCGACGGGGATTTGGAGCCCCAGTCGATATTTTTCTGTCTCGGCTGTTCCAGCCGGGAAGTATTGAGGGATTTTTAACTTTTTCCAAGGGGGGATGATGAGGCATCTCCCCTTATTTTATTCAGGTTAGCACGGGACATGATATAATAAAATAGGGTTTAAAGCGAAACAAAATCATGGCTAACACGAATAAGCAAACTGTCCGGCAAGCGGCTGTGGCGGGCCAGTTTTATCCGGCTGCTAAAAAGGAGCTGGAAAATATGATCGACCAGTATCTGGGCCTGGCTGTTTTGCCGATCACAAACAGGGCGCCCCGGATCATTATCGCGCCTCACGCCGGCTATGTTTATTCGGGCAGAGTGGGGGCTTTTGCTTTCAAGGCCTTGCAAGCTGGCGGTTTCAAACGAGTGATAATCATCGGCCGCAGTCATCGCCGGTATTTCGAGGGCATTGTTGCTGACGCCAGCGATATGTGGCAGACCCCGCTGGGAAAGACAGCGCTTGACAATGATTTTATCCGCCGATTGGCTGACAACTGTCCGAACATTATAATCGATTCCAAGGTGCACGAGAACGAACATTCCCTGGAGGTTGAAATGCCGTTTTTGCAAAAAACAATGGGCAACGATCTCAAGATAGTGCCTTTGCTTTTTGGCAGCGACGATCTTTCTCTTGCCCGCGAGTTAAGCGAAGCTCTGGCAAAAACGATCGATGAGAAAACAGCAATCGTTGTGAGCTCCGATCTGTCGCATTATCCCGAATACCAAACAGCCAACAAGCTGGATCAAAGAACCATCAAGACGATCCTGGCTCTGGATACCGCGGAACTGCATGAACAAAACGCTCAAGCGGAGAGAGAAGAAAGGGACAAGGTTTCCACCCTGGCTTGCGGTGAGCCGGCTGTTGCTGTGGCAATGTTCTTGGCTGGAAAGCTGGGCCTGGAGGGCAAACTTTTAAAATACGCCAATAGCGGCGATTATTCCGAAGAAACCAAAGACAGAGTTGTCGGCTACGCGGCCATAGGGTTTTATCCTGTTTTGCCAAAATCATCGGCAGGCCGTGAATTGAATCGGCCAGAGAAAAAGATCGCTTTGGCGATCGCCAGAAAAACCATTGAAACGGCTTTTGAGGAGAGGGAGTATTCTTTGCCCGAGGGCTTGCCGGATATTTTCAAAGAGAAAAGGGGCGTTTTCGTTACCCTGAAAGAGGGCGGAATGTTAAGGGGCTGTATCGGCAATTTTTTCAGCAATTTTAGTCTGGCTCAAAACATTCGGGAAATGGCTTTAGCAGCCGCTTTCGATGACCCGCGTTTTTCGCCTTTGGAAAAAAAAGAATTAAAAAACATTGATATAGAGATCTCGGTTTTGTCTCCGATGAAGAAAATCAGCGATGCTGAAGAGATCGAACTGGGCAGGCACGGGGTTTACGTGAAAAAAGGCGACAGAAGCGGCGTTTATCTGCCCCAGGTGGCCGGCGAGACGGGCTGGACAAAAGAACAGTTTTTGGACAGTCTGTGCGAAGAAAAAGCCGGCATTAGTAAGAACTGCTGGCAAGAAGGCACGTGTGAGCTTTACATTTTTACCGCCCAGGTGTTTAATGAAAGTTAGGAGGTGATTTTAATGAAAGATTTCATTTATACGATGATCATAACACTTGTTATGGCCATCGTAATTTGGGGCGGCCTTTTTTTTCTAGGTAGATATTGAGAGAGGGGCCGCCTCTCTTTTATTTTAAGCTGAAAAGTATTAAATAGGACGATTTGATAATTTTTATGTCGAGTAAGCCGGCTTGGCGGTTATCCCCAGACAAGCTTTGACAAAGGTCTTTTCGGCGGTATACTGGTAAGGCACTTATTTTTCAAACAAGCGGTTTTGTCCGATCATATTTTTTAAAAAAGGAGGTTTGGAAATGGAAAATTTTCAAGCGAGAGATGTTTGCCGAATAATGGATGAACGGCAAGTGAGGGCCGTCATATCAAAAATGGCGCGGGAAGTGGCCGATGCTTATCGAAATGATTTGGCGAACTTGGTGTTTTTGGGCGTTGCCAGGCGCGGCGTGCCTATCGCTAAGATGGCGGGGGCGGCTTTCAAAGAGCAAACAGGCGCCTCTGTGCTTGTTGCGGCCATAGACGCCAAGATTTACAACGACGACTTGACCTATGTTAGCAAGAACGGCCAAGCGGTTATCAAACCTTTTGAAAATTCCGGACTCAAGGGAAAAATAGCGGTCGTTTGGGATGACGTCGCTTACACCCTGCAGACCTTTGAAGCGATCTATCCGGCTATCCGGGCCAACGGACCGACTGAAACAGAATTCGCTGTTTTGGTCGACAGATTCCAGTGGCACAAGAAAGAACGGGAGATTTACGCCCCGCGATTTTTTGGGCTGCGCCAGGAAACCTCCTCTGACCAGATAATCAAGGTGCATATGCCCGAATTCGACGGCGATATGTGTGTCTGGCTGCAGGAAAGATTTTGAAAGGAGAAGAAAATGAAAAGATCGTTTCCTCGGGAAGCACAGTGGGTAATGACTTATCAATGTGAGTTGAACCGGGTTTCCAAGTATTGTTCTCTGGGCAGCCACGGCCGGGAAGAGGCAAGCTTGCAAGAGAAGCTCGCGGCCATCAAGATTTTGGAAGCCATTGGCGTTAAAACCTTGAAACTGCTGGGTGGCGAGTTTTTCGACCAGTCCGGAGCTGAAGAAATCTTGGGGGCTCTCAATGCTTCCGGCCTGGATTTCGTCATCACCACCAACGCTTTGGCCGAGCGACGGATACTGGCCTTTGCTGGGAGCGCTCTCTTCAAGCCGGGCAGCGGGCTGTTTTTCAGCTTGGATTTTCTGGACAAGCGATTCACCGCCGGCGGGTGTTCAACGGTCAAGACTTTGGCCGCTATTGAGCTGATTCCCAAACTGGCGGAACTGCCTTTCCCGCCCTTGCTGGGAGTGAACACGGTTATTCATAACAAGAATCTCGGTGAGTTGCCCGGGATTCTGCGATGGATTACCGGTTATAACGGCTATATGAACATTTGCCCTTTGATATGGGGCGATTGGCAGAAATTCATATACCGCGCGCCCGGCAAGGATATGGCTCTTGGGCCCGAACACCGCAGGTGCGTTGCCGAAACAATGAATGTTTTATCGGCCCTGAAAAGACAGGGCTGTAATTTGGCATGCTCGCAAAGATATGTAAGAGGCCTCGCGGATGCCTGTTGTGGGGGCGAGCGATTCGCCTGGGACTGCGGTTCTTTGAAGCGTTTGCCGCTTCTGCGCGTGGATTCCGACCTCTCTTTGATGGTTTGCTCTGACATTCGGGGAGAGGATGTTTCAAAGTTCCGCCTGGATGACTTATTGGATGAGCGCCATCGGGCCGGCTTTATTGAAGCATGGCTCAATGACGCTGATCGGACATACTGCGCCGAAAATTTTGGCTGCTATTGGAGTAATATGCTTCGGGCAGTTGAAAATTTTTCCAATGGCGGCAGTTTTATAAAATAGTTTCATGAAACTGCTTTCGTAGAGACAGGGCCTGCCTTGTCTCTACTCTTATTTTACGGTGTTTTTCTTTTCTTTTGTCCGAAAAACAGGTATAATAAGCTGTTTCATGAAATCAGAAGACAGTTTTTATGGCAAAAACAGAAAATTCATCGGAATATATCCGCATACGAGGAGCGAGAGTTCACAACTTGAAAGGCATTGATCTTGACATACCCAAGAACAAGCTGGTGGTCGTGACGGGAGTTTCGGGCTCGGGCAAATCGTCGCTGGCTTTCGACACCTTGTATGCTGAAGGCCAAAGGCGGTATGTTGAGAGTTTGTCGGCTTACGCGCGGCAGTTTTTGGGCGTTATGCAAAAGCCCGACGTTGACAAGATAGAAGGCATTTCTCCGGCCATTTCCATTGATCAGCGCAAAGCCAGCCATAATCCCCGATCGACCGTCGGCACAATGACGGAAATTTATGATTATTTGCGGGTGCTTTTCGCCAAGATCGGCCAGCCTCACTGTCCGAAATGCGGCAAGCCGGTGGTTCGTCAGACAATCGACCAGATCATCGGACAGATCATGCGATTGCCCAACGCCGCCGAGTTTTTGGTTCTGGGACCGGTGGTTCAGAGCAAAAAGGGCGAGCACCGGGCAGTTCTTTCGGAAATTCAAAAAGCCGGATTTGTGCGGGTTCGCGTCGACGGGGTGGTGCAGGCCATTGACGAGGCTGTAAACAAAGACCTGGATAAAAACAGAAAGCACAGCATCGAGGTCGTGGTTGACCGGCTGGTAAAGAACAGCGATTTGGAAAGGAGCCGTCTGGCCGACTCGGTGGAAATAGCCTTGAAACTGGGCAAGGGAACGGTTGTTATAAGCAGCCAAACGGCCAAGTCATTCAATGATTTGCTGTTCAGCGAACACTTCGCCTGCGAATATTGCGGTGTTTCCATGCCGGAGATCGAGCCTCGTATTTTTTCTTTTAATTCGCCTTTCGGCGCCTGCGCTTCGTGCCAGGGCCTGGGCAAGAAGCTCGAGGTGGTGCCTGATTTGGTGATTCCCAATCAAAATCTGTCTATTGCGGAGGGCGCGGTTTTTCCCTGGGCGCGCGCTTCGCACAAACTGGGCCGCCAGGGTTATTTCTGGTGGCAGCTGCAGGAGCTGGCCAAAGAGCACGGGTTCTCGCTTGATTCTCCGGTAAAGAATCTGCCCGAAGCGGTTAAAAAAATTATTTTATACGGCAACGATGGTTTCAACGGGGTAATACCGAGCCTGGAAAAACGCTACTGGGAAACCGATTCGGAAGCGACCAGAGACGAGATTCGCCAGTATATGAGGGAGAGGCTTTGCGACGAATGTTCGGGCCAGCGTCTTAAAAAAGAAGTTTTGGCCATTACCGTGGCTGGCAAAAACATCGCCCAGATCACTGAAATGAGCGTGGCTAAGATCAAGAATTTTTTCGACGATTTCTTGAAAAAAGACGCCGGAAGAGACGCTCGCGTCTCCGGCCAAAACAAGATTGTTCTGCCTTTGATCAAGGAAGTGAATCTGCGCCTGCAATTTTTGCTGGATGTCGGTTTGGATTACCTTACCCTGTCCCGCGAGACTTCGACCTTGTCGGGCGGGGAAGAACAGCGCACCAGGCTGGCTACCCAGCTCGGTTCGCAGCTCACCGGCGTTCTATACATACTGGACGAGCCCTCGGTCGGCCTTCATCAGCGGGATCAGGACAAACTTATCACCACGCTGAAAAAATTAAGGGATCTGGGCAACACGGTTATCGTGGTCGAGCATGACAAATCAACTGTCATGGCTTCGGACTGGGTTATTGATATCGGCCCGGGAGCCGGCAAACACGGGGGCAAGGTGATGTTCGAAGGCACGCCCAAACAATTGCTTAAAGCCGATACTCTCACTGGGGAATACTTGTCCGGGCGTAAAAAAATATCCGCCATTTCTTTGAAGCCATCTGCTTCGCGGCGAGTCCCGGACAGCGCCGCGTCCCGTTTATTTCTGGTGGTCAAGGGAGCAAAAGAGAATAATTTGAAGAATATAGACGTAAGGATTCCTTTGGGAAAGTTCGTTTGCGTGACAGGAGTTTCAGGTTCGGGCAAAAGCAGTCTGGTGAACGACATTTTGGCCCGCGCTTTATACCAGAGATTCTATCGTTCCAAGGAAGAGCCGGGCGAACACGAAGCTATCAGCGGGGCGGAGTTTCTCGACAAGGTGGTGCTGGTGACCCAGGACCCGATCGGTCGGACGCCCCGGAGCAATCCGGCCACTTACACGGCGGCTTTCAACTATATCCGCGATATTTTCGCTCAAACCAAAGAAGCGCGCTTGAGAGGCTATCAAGTGGGCCGGTTCAGCTTTAACGTGAAAGGCGGAAGATGCGAGGCTTGCGAGGGCCAGGGCGTTAAGAAAATAGAAATGTATTTTCTGCCCGATGTTTACGTGCCTTGCCAGGAATGCGACGGCCATCGCTATAATCGGGAAACCCTGGAAATAAGGTATAAAGACAAGAACATCGCCCAGGTGCTGGAGATGACGGTCGAGGAGGCCTTGAAATTCTTTGAGAATTTTCCGGCCTTGAAAAACAAACTGAAAACCCTCACCGAGGTCGGCTTGGGATACATCGAATTGGGCCAGGCCGCCACGTCTCTGTCGGGCGGGGAAGCTCAAAGGGTAAAGCTGGCCACCGAGCTTTCCAAGCAATCATCCAGCAGGACGATGTATATTTTGGACGAACCCACCACCGGCCTGCATCCCGATGACATCAACAAGCTTTTATACGTGTTGCGGGCGCTGGTTGAAAAAGGCAACACTGTTTTGGTGGTAGAGCACAACCTCGATTTCATCAGCACGGCTGACTGGATTTTGGATCTGGGCCCGGATTCCGGGGACAAGGGCGGCTATCTTGTGGCAGAAGGCACACCGGCGGACATAGCCAAAAACAGCAAAAGCTACACGGGGAAATATCTGAAGACTCTGAAGTAGTCGCGTCGTATGAGAATAAAAACCTTACAGTGGAACATAGGGGGAGGCAAGGCCCGAAAACCGGAAGATGATCCCGCGGACGCTTTGTCCTATCGTTTTGACGTCTTGGATGAATTTGCCGGGTTTATAGCGAGACAACGGCCGGATATTATAACATTGCAGGAAACCCATTCTGACGAAGAAAGCAGTCAGGCACAAAAGATCGCCCAGACGATGAGGATGTTTTTCATCAACGACGTTTATGATAAATCGCATATTGAAGACGGTAAAGGACTTGGCCAGGCGATTATCTCCAGATTTCCAATAAGGAATCACACTTTTGATTTTTTTTATAATCCGAAGGCCGAAGCTTTGGGTCCCGATGGAAAACACTGGGTTTCTCATGACAAAGGGGTGACGGCGTGTTTTTTGACCATGGATAACGGCTTGATTTTGAATGTTAAGGCCAGCCACTCGCTCCCTTTCAGAAAATTCAATATTGACCCTTTGAGCGATGGCATTTTTAAGTTAAGGGCCGGCATGGACGAAAAACTGCGGCCCGAATCGGACTTGTATCTATGTCAGGCAGACTTGAACTACGATAATTCCAGCATTGCCGATTTTCTGCCCGGGCTTTTGAGACAGGGAGCGAAAGAAGTCATTCTAAGTGAGCCGACCACGCCTGAAGGAAGAAGATATGACCATGTTTTGTATAAAGGACTTAAGTTAGTGTCAGCGAAGGTTGTTTCAGACGTTTTGTCGGATCATTTTCCCATTGTCTGCGAATTCGAGACACTCTGAAATCCGGACGGGGTTGACAACCCCTTTTTTATTTCTAAGATAAGGTTTATTAAACACATAAAAACATGGAAACCCAACAGTTGATCGAAAAAGCAAAAAACAATGACGTGCGTTTCTTCAGTTTGCAGTTCGCCGATCTGTCCGGCGTGGTCAAGGAAGTAATCAAACCGGTCGCGGAGCTGGAAAGCGCCCTTAACGAAGGCGTTTGGTTTGACGGCTCTTCCATTGAGGGCTTTGCCCGCATACAGGAAAGCGATCTGTTTTTGAAGCCCGATCCCTCGACTTACGCTTTGCTTCCCTGGACCGAGGGACGCGACAAAACCATCAGATTCATCTGCGACATTTACCGGGCCGATGGCAGGCCTTTCGAAAGCGACCCGCGATACATTCTCAAAAAGGCCGTTGAAAAAGCGGCCCAAAAGGGTTTCCAATACAACGTCGGCCCCGAGCCCGAGTTCTATCTTTTTGAAAAGGATGGCCAAACCCTTCCCATAGACAAAGGCGGATACTTTGACCGGATGTCGAGCAGGGGAGCGAAAGTGTCCCGCGAAGTGGTTGACGCTTTGGAGGGTTTCGGAATCAAAGCCGAGTGCCTTCATCACGAGGTGGGAGAGGGCCAGTATGAGATCGATTTCAATTACGGCCCGGCTTTGGAGACAGCCGACAAGATACTCACTTTGAGATACGTGGTCAAAAAGATAGCGGACATCAATGATCTGAAAGCCACTTTCATGCCAAAGCCCATCAAGGGCAAGGCGGGATCGGGCATGCACGTTCACCAGAGCCTTTTCGATGAAAGCGGAAACAATCTTTTCGCCGATGATAATAATCCTTACCGGATTTCCCGGACAGCCAGATATTTTTTGGCTGGACAGCTGGAAAACATCAGGGGCATTTGCCTGGGATTATGCCCCACGGTAAACTCTTACAAACGCCTGATATCCGGATTCGAAGCGCCTGTTTACATAACCTGGGCCAGCAGCAATCGTTCGGCTCTTATCAGGGTGCCCAAGTGGTTTCCCGACAAATCCAAGGCAGCGCGCCTGGAATTGCGCTGTCCTGATGATTCATCCAATCCTTATTTGGTTTTCGCTTTGATGCTGGCAGCCGGTCTTGACGGCATAACGCGCAAAATAGAGCCGCCCGAGCCTGTTGAGGAGAATGTTTACCACTTGGACGAGGCAATGTTGAAAAACAAAAGCATCGCCACTTTGCCAGGCTCCCTATTTGAAGCAATGCTGTGGTTCGGCAAATCGGATTTGGCCAAGAGCACTTTGGGCGAAGAACTTTTCAGAAAATATTTATCCGTGAAGCAAAGAGAATGGGATGATTTCAAGATAGAAGTCTGCCC
Organism: Minisyncoccota bacterium; assembly: GCA_028718965.1. Classification (GTDB taxonomy): domain Bacteria; phylum Patescibacteriota; class Minisyncoccia; order Minisyncoccales; family CG1-02-41-26; genus CG1-02-41-26. The sequence goes on along the minus strand of JAQUKS010000011.1, from coordinate 10,735 downwards.
GTGGGAGCTTGAAAAATATTCGGACATTTATTAGTATGCAATTGGCGGCTGAAAGTCGGGCTGCCGCACGTAATAACATTTTAAAATTTTTAAATTTATGGTTATCAAACCGTTATCGGATCATATTTTAGTCGAGCCCGTGTCTGTCGAGGAAAAAACCAAAACCGGCATTTTTCTGCCCCAGTCCTCGGACAAAGAAAGGCCCGAGCAGGGCAAGGTGATCGCCGTTGGCCCGGGAAAAATTTCCAAGACAGGCGAAAGAATGCAAATGGAAGTGAAAGCCGGCGATTTGGTTATTTTCACTAAATACGGCCCCAATGAAATAAAGGTTGACGGAAAAGAATATTTAATCGCCAAGCAAGACGATATTCTGGCGATTTTAGAAAAATAATATGGCTAAACAAATTCTATACGCCGAGGAAGCTCGGCAAAAACTAAAAGCCGGTGTTGACAAGCTGGCTAACGCGGTAAAGGTTACTTTGGGCCCCAGAGGACGCAATGTGGTTTTGGACAAGGGCTATGGCGCTCCTACCATCACCAATGACGGCGTAAGTATTGCCAAAGAAATAGAGCTGGAAGACAAAATCGAAGACATGGGAGCGGAAATCGTCAAGGAGGTTTCTACCAAGACAAATGATGCCGCGGGTGATGGCACCACCACCGCGGTTGTTCTGGCGCAATCGCTGATACAGCAGGGCTTTCGCAACGTGGCTGCCGGAGCCAATCCTCTGGCTTTGCGCCACGGCATTGAAAAGGCGGCCCAAGCCATGGTGGCTGAATTGAAAAACATTTCCAAGCCGGTTTCGGGCAAAGAAGAAATCGCCCAGGCCGCTACCATTTCAGCTGAAGACGAAGAAATGGGCAATCTAATTGCCGAGGTTATCGATGAAGTAGGCAAGGACGGCGTGGTTACCGTGGAAGAATCCAAAACCTTTGGTCTTTCCAAAGAAATGGTCAAGGGTATGCAGTTCGACAAGGGTTATGTTTCCCCCTATATGGTAACCAACGCGGAAAAAATGGAGGCAGTTCTGGAAGACGCTCCGATTTTAATCACTGACCGCAAGATTTCTTCCATTCAGGAGATTCTGCCTTTGTTGGAACAAATCGCCAAAACCGGACGCAAGGATTTGGTGATAATCGCCGATGAAATTGAGGGAGATGCTTTAGCAACCCTGGTAGTGAACAAATTGCGGGGCGTTTTGAATGTTTTGGCCATCAAGGCCCCGGGTTTCGGCGACAGAAGAAAGGAAATGCTGGAGGATGTCGCGGTGGTTACGGGCGGAACGGTGGTTTCCGAAGACAGAGGCATGACCTTAGAAAAAGTAAGCACTGATGTTTTGGGCAAGGCCAGAAGGGTGGTTGCCACCAAAGAAAAAACCGTTATTGTTGACGGAGACGGCAACAAGGAGGCCATTGAGAAAAGAATCAAGCAAATCAGAGCCGAAATCGAAAATTCCACTTCGGATTTTGACAAAGAAAAATTACAGGAGAGGCTGGGTAAGCTATCGGGCGGGGTAGCTGTGATAAAAGTGGGCGCTCCGACCGAGGTTGAGCAGAAAGCCCGCCAGCACAAGGCCGAAGATGCCTTGAACGCTACTAAGGCGGCGGTGGAAGAGGGCATCGTGCCTGGCGGCGGAGTTGCTTTGATAAGAGCGGCCAAGGTGCTGGCTAATTTGCAAGTTGACGCTGAAGAAAAAATCGGCGTGGCCATTTTGGCCAAGGCAGTCGAGGAACCCTTGCGTATGATCGCCAACAACGCGGGCGTGGAGGGCTCGGTGGTGGTTGAATACGTTAAAAAGCAGGACGCTGGCCAGGGTTTCAACGCTCAAGCCAGAAAATACGAGGATTTGCTTAAAGCCGGAATCATCGACCCGACCAAGGTCGTAAGAAGCGCTTTGCAGAACGCGGTTTCCGGAGCCTCTATTTTACTCACGACCGAAGCGGTAGTTGCTGAAAAGCCTAAAGAAAAAGATGACAAACCGATGATGGGCATGCCCCAAATGGGCGGCATGGACTATTAAGGAAAATAATCCGGCGCATTGACTGATTAAAAAATCGAAAACTCCCGTTGATTTAACGGGGGTTTTTGATTATAATAAAAACAAAAACATGAATTGTCCAAACTGTGAGAATGAAAAACTAAAACAGGCGGTTTTCAATAATATCGGGGCTGACTATTGCCCCAGGTGCCTGGGTTTGTGGTTCGAGGAAGACGAGCTGCGAGCCGCCAAAGACGAAAAAGATAAGGATTTCAACTGGCTGGACATTGATTTGTGGAGCGATAAAACGAAATTTCAGCTTGGAGCGGGCCGAAGGGCCTGCCCTGAAGACAGCGTTCCTTTGTACGAGGTTCGCTACGGCGATTCCGATATCAGGGTTGATGTTTGCGGACAGTGCCGCGGCGTCTGGTTGGACAGGGGCGAGTTTAAGAAAATCATCGGTTATCTGAAAGACAAAGGCCAGGATGAAATGCTTAATAATTATCTGGCCAACCTGGCATCCGAAGCAGGAGAGATTTTCACCGGCCCCGAAGACCTGAAAGAAGAGCTGGCTGATTTTATCTCGGTGTTGAAGTTCCTTAATTATAAACTGGCAATCCAGCATCCGTATCTGTCGGAGCTGATAAAGTCGTTGCCCAAGTAAAAACAATTAATCAATAAAAAATAAAAATATGCTTATTTTATATATCGTTTTAGTCGTTGTCGCGGCAATCGTCATCTGGTTCGTTGGCGCTTTTAACGGCTTCGTGCGCTTGAAAAATCGCGCCAAAGAGGCCTGGAGCGATATCGAAGTGCAGCTTAAAAGAAGGTATGACCTTATTCCCAATCTGGTTTCAACCGTCAAGGGATACGCGACTCACGAAAGCCAGATTTTCGAAAAGGTTTCACAAGCCCGCTCAATGGCAATGGGAGCCAAGGCTCCGGCTGAGAAAGCCCAGGCGGAAAACGTTTTGACGGGTGCTTTAAAAACATTGTTCGCGGTTTCCGAAGCTTATCCTGACTTGAAGGCGAATATCAATTTTTTGGAACTGCAAAGAGAGCTCACCGACACCGAAGACAAGATCCAGGCGGCTCGTCGTTTTTACAACGGCAATGTGCGCGATTTGTCCATAAGGCTTGAAAGTTTTCCCTCAAGCATTATCGGTAAAATGGGCGGGTTCAAACCAATGGATTTGTTCGAGCTGGAAGAGCCGGCCGCCAAGGAAGCTCCTAAAGTTCAGTTTTAATTTTATGGCAGCTGAAACAAAGCTTAATCAAGCAGATAAGGACAAAGCCGCGATGGAAGAATCGGAGCGAAAAGAAAGGCCTTTTGAAAGAGTGAAGCTCAAGTTCAATATTGACGACGTTAAAAGATTTTTCGGTTCAAGATGGGCCGAATTTGAAAGAACTACTTCCGGCCACGTCGATATTTTTTCGCGTCAGCTTGTTTTGGCGCAGAAAGGCAAAAAGAACTGGGACCTTTCCGAGTTTTCCGGTCTTTTCGATCCGCTGCTGGAAAACGGCAAAAAATGCGCCAAGTCATTCCATGGCGAATTGGGCAAAAAAAATTCCGACAAAAGCGAAAGCTGGCAGATTTATGGCCACACCGAGGAAGTGATGAACAATCATTTTGAAGCATTGAAAGCAATGGCTGATTTTTACAACGATAATTTCGAGACATTGAATAACAGCCAAAACAAGGCCGCGGCTATGCTGATGAACTCGGTGAGAAAAACAATAAACATGGCCAATGCCTTGTATCGCAAGGAAAAAACCGATGAGTTCTTCCGTTTTTTGGCCGAAGACCTGAAAGAGCCCGCGGAGCGTTCCGCTGATTTCGGTTTTGACGACTATGCTCAAAGTCTGGGTTTGGAGCCGGAAGTGGATTATTCGCTTACCAAGATAATCGAGCTTGAAAAAACCGACGAACCTGAAAAGCCGGCGCAAGAAACCGATAAATAATTTCTATGACCCTCTATAACCAGGCTGAATCCAATGTCCGCAAGACGTGGCTTTTAATAAGCGGTTTTTTGGTTTTCATCATTCTGCTGGGCTGGTTGATAAGCCGCTATTTCAACAGCCCGGTTGTCTTGTACATAGCGGTGATTTTCAGCGTTCTTTCAAGCTTTGTAAGTTATTGGTGGAGTGATAAGATTGTCCTTTCAATGACCAAATCGCGGCCGATTGAAGAACAGGACAACCGTGAATTATTCCATGTTGTGGAGAATCTTTGCATCGCTGACGGCATTCCCATGCCCAGGATATACATTATGCCCGAAGCCCAGCCCAATGCCTTTGCCACGGGCAGGGATTACAACCACGCCGTGGTGGTGGTAACCGCCGGACTTCTGGAGCGTCTTGATAAAAGCGAGCTTGAAGGAGTCATTGCCCACGAACTAAGCCATATCAAAAACAAGGATATGCTTCTGCAGACAGTGGTAGTGGCACTGGCTGGTATGGTGGCGACGCTCGCGGACGCTTTTTTGCGAATCAGCCGGTATGGCCGCTTTTCTTCCGACGATGACAACCGCTCCGGGGCCGTGCTCGCTTTGCTGGGCCTGGTAGCGGCGATTTTGGCGCCGATTGCAGCCACCCTGATACAGCTGGCTATTTCCAGAAAAAGGGAGTTTTTGGCCGATGCTTCCGGCGCCCTGCTCACCCGCTATCCCGAGGGTCTGGCCTCGGCCCTGGAAAAAATATCAAACGACGCGACTCCCATGAGAGCGGCCAAGAATTCGGTGGCCCATTTGTTCATCGCTTCCCCTTTCAGGGGCAGGCAGTCCAAAAGCTGGTTTAGCAAATTATTTCTTACCCATCCGCCCGTTGAGGACAGGATCAGCGCTCTGCGGGGGATGCGAGTTTGATGTAAGAAAGGTCGAGATAATTTTGTTATAATTAATTTATTGATAATATGGAAAAAATTCATTACGAGGCGCGTCATCTTCCCAAAGAAGATGAACTCGCCACAAGATTAGATGTTTTGAACGAATACATTAGGTCGCTTGAGCAAGGAAACTATGTTCCCGGCGTTCCGTTCGATAAATTAAGAGAAGAAGCAAAAGGATGGGGTCCGGAAGATTGGAAAGACTTTGAAGACATAAGAAGCGGCGAGATAGACCCAAAGAAGAATAAACCATTTGTCGAGAAGATGAGAATGGAGAAAGGAGATTCGGCGTTTTATTCCCTTGTCGAAGCATTGCATAACTTCGAGCCCATTAGCGGCGGCTATTGATAAATTTTTTATTTTCATAATCCGCCTCACAAGAAGTGGGGCGGATTATGAGGCAGGAGTTCTTGATACTTTTAGGTGCCCGCTAAGGAAAATAAATTTTAATATATATTATGGAAAAAATACCAAGACAGGAAAACATAGAAGGCTTTGGTAATGAGATGGAGTCAAAGATTGGGAAGTTGAGAGAAAAATATAACCAGGCGGTTGCGCTTAACATTGAAAGTTTTTTTGATGATTTTTTTGAATTTGCCGAAAAACTGCGCGGGAAATACAACGGACAAGATGGATGTCAGAAGTATGCCGCTTTTCATATAGCCTCCGGGAGCACGTTTAACCCAGAGAAGATAAAGGAATTTGATTTTTCGGGAGAAGATTCCGTTGAAAAATTTGTTGACGATTTTTTGGAGAAAGAGTTATGGCTGGGGTATGGAAGAATACACGATAAATTCAGCCGCGTTTACCCCTTTTTCAAAGGCAACAGGTCTCTTCGCGATGAGTTTAATAGTTTTATTTTCGGCACCGACGCTCGCAAGGGGCTTGATAGCAGGGACGACAAATATCAATGTGCCGCTTTTCATGTCATATCTGGCAGCACTTTAGATAAAAAAGATATGAAGGGCCGATTTCTTGATTTCGAAGGAGATGATTCCATTGAAACATTCCTGGATAATATGCTAAAAAAGGTAGGGGGTAGCCAGGGTTGAAAAACAAACAAGGGTATGGAAACAATCTATTTGGTGGGGTGTCTGAGTGGCTAAAAGAAACGGCTTGGAAAGCCGTGTCGCCTTGTGCGACCCGTGAGTTCGAATCTCACCCCCACCGCACGGAAAATTTCATCCACCGAAGGTGGATTGAAATTTTGTGATGGAGGGGAGTGAGGCAATTGATTGGCCGGCTTTCAATACGTATCGGGAAGAATCTCAATCTCAATCTATGGAATATTCGATCAGAAAAGCCAGCGATAAAGATGCGCATGGGATCGCCAAAGTTCATGTTGAGACTTGGCAATCGCATTATCGCGGTCAGATAGACGATGCCTATCTTGATAAGCTGTCGGTCGAAAAACGAGCGGAAAGATGGAAAGAAAAACTTAAGAATCAGGAACCGGGAACGGCGCTTTTCATTGCCGAAGACAACGGAGAAATTCTTGGATTTTGCGGAGTCGGCCCGGCCAAAGACGGAAAAGGAGCAAATAACACAGGCGAACTTTATGCTATTTACGTAGCGCAAGACAGGCAGGGAAAAGGGATCGGCTCCGATCTTATGAAAACAGGATTGGATCATCTTAGAAAAGAAGGTTTCAAAAAAGCGGTATTATGGGTTTTAAGAACCAATATGCCGTCAATAAAATTTTATGAATCCAAAGGCTGGGAGGCTAACGGTAAAGAAAAAACAGAGAAAAAAGACAATGTTATTTTTGACGAGATCGGTTATTCGATAGAATTATAATTTGTGTATTTGATATATGACAGAATACGAAGCTAAAACAGAGGGCAACAAATGTCCTTTCTGCGAAATAGCGGCCGGGCGACTTCGGACGCCCGGATTGTTCTGGGAAAGCGATGAATTCATTGCTTTTCTTTCCATTGATCCGAATACCGAAGGATTTTCTTGCGTGATACCAAGGGAGCATTTCGAAAGCGACGTGCTGAAAATGCCAGACGACGTTTTGCAAAGATTCATAGTGGCGTGCAAGAAAGTCGCCCGCATTCTTGAGGATTATTTCGAGGATGTCGGCCGTGTCGGGCTGATAATGGAAGGCACGGGGATAGACCACGCCCATGTCAAGCTTGTTCCTTTTCACGGCACGGAAGACCTGAAGCGCGGCCAATGGCGTCAATATCCGTCAGGCAGGGAATTCTGGTTTGACAAATACGAGGGCTGGGTCTCTTCGTCCGGTGGGCCGAAAGCCGACCCGGAAAAACTGAAAGAGCTGGCCGAGGGGCTTAGGAAATTCCAATCTTTTTAAGATGTTGCGCTTTTTGACCCTGCTTGGGTTTTTTGTTTTTAGCCCGATTCAGAGCAAAGTGCGCTGTCTTGATTTTTCCCTCGGATTGATTATAATGCAACCTATTTTGGTGATTTTTCGCTTTAGCGATTTTTCTTTGTTATCAAAAGTTTTTAAATTCAAAAATCATGTCCGAATTAGAACAAATTTTGCAATACGAAGAGCAAAAGAAGCACGAGATAACGTCAGCCCGCCTGGCGGCCCGGGAGGCTGTTGAGAAAAAACGCGAACAGCTGGAAAAGACGGTCGCTTACAGCGGCCTTGGACCCGGTGAGAGCAAGGAAATGGCCGAAAAAACCGCTGCCAGCATAAAGGAGCTTGAGGCTTCGCTCAATAAGGCCGAGAAAGACGGCCTGGAGAAGCTTGAAGCCAGCAAAGCGGCCAAGCTCGAGAAAGCGATTGATTTCATTGTTTCCAGTTTCAAGGATGCGACAGCCTAAGACTTGTTTTTAAAATGATAAAGACAGCCAAAAAATATTTACTGGCTTTTTCCAAGGAGCAATTGAAAGATGTTTCCCGTCTGTTGGGCAAGGCGGGCTGTTTTGAGGTTGCTTCGAAATGGGCCAAAGATGGCGAGCCGCTCAAAGAGATAGCTCGTAATTTGCAGGGTGCGGAATATCGCGTCGCTTCTTTGGATTTTGCCATTAACTATCTGGCTCCTCTGGCCAAGAAAGAATCATTTTTAAAGAAGCTGAAGCATCCCAGGATCGCGGTTGACAAAAAGACCCGGGAAGAACTGGCCAAGGGGCAGGGAAAGGTTCTTTTTGAGAAAGCCAAGCGCCTGGAAGAGATTGAAAAGCAGTTGAGCATTCTTTCCAGGGAGGAGCGCGAGCTGTCAGGGCGCCTCAAAGACTTGGAATGTTTCGGCGACCTGGATTTTTTGCCCCGGGAAACCTCGTACACTGTTTCTTTTTTGATTTATTCAATTCAGTCGGGCGTTGAAGCCCTCAAGGAAGCGGTTGAGCAGAACGGCTGGCATCTATTGGAACTATCCGTTTCATCGGGCAGAAACTATTTCGTGCTGTTCGGCCAGTTGTCCGACAGGGAAGGAATCTTGAACGCTTTGAAGGGTTTGAAGGTGGAGACAGTGCAATACGGATTTGAGCTTCCTCCTTTGCAGGAGCGTAAGAAAATATCAAAAAGACTGGAAGAGATAGCCGGGGAAAGGGCGGGTTTGGAAAAAGAGATCAAAGGCTTTGCCGTTGATTTTTTAAAGATTAAGATTTATCGGGATTTGCTGGCCATCGAGAAGACGAAGCTGGAAGTGCGCCAAAGGGCATGGCAGAACGGCCTGATGTCATATTTGGTTTTCTGGGCTTATGACGATGGCATGAAAAGGCTGCGCCCCAAACTGAAAAAATTTGACCCGCAGACCATTATGCTCGGGCTTAGCCTGGAAGAGGGCGAGGAACCACCGATGGTTTTGCAGAATCATAAGCTGATGAGGCCGTTCCAATACGTGACCGAGATTTTCGGCATGCCCCGCAGCAATGAGCTTGACCCCACTCCCTATCTTTCTTTTTTCTTTATTCTGTTTTTTGGCATTTGCCTTACTGATGCGGGTTACGGACTGGTGCTTATAGCGGCGACCGGTTTTGCTTTGATCTTTCTGGGCAAGGCGCTAAAGGACAACAAGCTCATCGCCTTGCTTTTTTACGGAGGCATATCCACGCTTTTGATGGGCATTCTGTTCGGAGGGTATTTCGGAGCGCCGGTTTCCTTTTTGGAAAAATGGCCCTGGCTTTTGCGGCTTAAACAGATCGACCCGATTGAAGACACAGTGTTGTTTATGATTATTGCTTTTGCCTTGGGATATTTGCAGGTATTTTTCGCTCAGATAGTAAAAATCATTTCGGGCACGAAGAATAAGAATCGCTCCATGGCTTTAAGTGGTCTAGGATGGATGTTTTTTTATCTTGCTTTGGTTTTGCTGGGCGCTACCTTTAAATGGCCGGCTTTGAAAACCGTTTCTTACGCGGTTCTGGGGGCCGCCGGGCTTTTGGTCATCGTGGTTGAATCGGGCGGGGTTAAGATATTCCTCAAGCCCCTGGTCGGCGGTATAAAGATGCTGCAGGGATTGATCGGAACCATGTCTGACGTGCTTTCTTATTCCCGTTTGGTGGCTTTGGGCTTGGCCACCGGAGTTATCGCTTTGATCGTCAACCAGATAGCTGTTCTGCTGGGCGGCATGATACCTTATGTGGGATTTCTGATCACGGGGCTGATAATGATCGGTGGGCACATATTCAATTTAGGTATTAACGCCTTGGGTGCTTTCATCCACTCGGGACGTTTGCAATTCGTTGAGTTTTTCCCCAAATTTTTAGAAGGCGGAGGGAAAAGATTTCAACCAATAAAGGCGGAGTTAAAATACATCGAAGCTTAAAAAGTCGTTTTAACAAATCAGTTTGTCTTTTTTCATTTTTAACCCTAAGCGTTTAAAGATTAAAAAAGAGAATTGAGAAGTATTCGTATGATAGGTTTAATTTTAGCGTTAGCGGGTGCGGCCATGTGTGTGATTTTTGCTGGCATCGGCTCCATAATCGGCGTGGGCAAAGCGGGCCAGGCGGGCTCTGGCGTGGTTTCGGAAGAGCCGGAAAAGTTTGGTAAGGTTTTGCTTTTGCAGGCACTGCCTTCAACCCAGGGTATCTATGGTTTCATAGGCACTTTCTGGGTGATCATCAAACTTGGTCTTTTGTCGGGCAATGCGCCTGATATCGCCTGGCAGACCGGCTTGGCCATATTACTGGCTTGTTTGCCGGTAACAATCAATGGCTTTATCTCAGCCATATATCAGGCCAGGGTAGCCATTTCAGGCATGAACATCGTGGTCAAGCAGCCCCAGGACGCTGGTAAGGGCGTCATTATGTCAGCCATGGTTGAAACCTACGCTGTGTTGGGCTTGCTGGCCACCATTCTGTTGATTCAAGGCATTAGCTTATAAGAAAATTATGTTAAAAGCCCTTTTTCAGGCCATTGATGAAAAGGCCGAAGCCCAAATCGAAAAAATTCGGGAAGAACAGGACGAGGAGATTTCGGCTTTAAGCAGGGATTATGACAAAAAACGCGAGCAGAAGTATCGCAAAGCCAAGGATGCTCTGCTCGCTCATAGCCAACAGGAGGTCAATGAAGCGCGAAAGGCTTTTGAGTTAAAAGCCCGTTTCAGCGTTGAGCGGGCCAAGAGACGCATCCTTGAAGAGGCCTATCAGGCAGCGCTCCTTAAGGTTGAGCAGTTTAACGAAAGCGATTTCCGCAAGCTGATTGAGCGCGCTGTTAATGCCCTCCCCAAAGGGCTTTCCGGAGAGGCGAAGGCGGGCAAAAAAACAGCGTCGGTTTTGCGAGCCCTTCTTACCGGCCGCCAGATTACCGTGAGCGGCGATTTGGCCGAAGAAGGGTTTGTTTTGATTACCCCGAATATGGAGATTGACATGCGTTTTTCCCAGCTGCTCAATCAGAGCAGGGAAAAGACCGACCCTAAGGTGTTGGATATTTTATTCGCTTAACATAATTTTATGT
>JAQUKS010000010.1 GCA_028718965.1 Minisyncoccota bacterium | reverse complement strand
AGAAAAAACCAGCAAGAATATTACTGCGGCGATTAAAGCAGTGTGTTTTCTTTTCGCTGGCGAAGCAACCTCCTGATTATCAGCCCGATTGCGCGCGTCAAAAAGCGAACTGCCGAAAGCCAAAATTATCGTGAACAGCAGCAAACTCACCGGCATATCGAATACGCTCAAGTTTTGAATGAAGTAAGCGGCGACTAGCGGAACAATGGCGCAAAAAGCCCAAAAATCCTTTTTGCGTGATTTGTAAAGCAGCCATACCAGAACGCCGAGCAGGCCCAAATAAGCCAAAAACCCGACAATGCCGTTGGTCACCAGGGTATCGAGCACGATATTGTGAGTTCTGTCAAACCAAACCTCCCCCCCGCATTCCGGAGTAAACAAGCAGGGATTGAAATACTTTGGGAAAACTAAAAAATAATTTTCCGGACCCCAGCCGAGAATCGGCTTTTCCAAAAATCCCTTCCAGGCTATCGCCCAGTTTACTGTCCGCGATTTGGTGGCTATGGCAACAAATTTGTCGGAAACCGGATTACCGGGTATAAACAGCATTACCACGGCCGCCAGAACAACCAAACAGCCGACAGCCAAGGCGACACGGCTCGCCAGACGGACTTTCTTTTGGGGCATTTTAAAAGACAAAAATAAAACTCCCGACAAAAGCAACCCGCCTATCGAGGACCAGGAAGCAGCCCGGGCGTGGCCAAAATGCACGGCCAGCAGAGCGAAAGCCGAAGCAAAAGCAAAAACGGCTTTTTGCCAGACTTTAGCCGAAGAAAATGAAAGATATGCCCCCAAAAATATATTGAACAGGAGATAACTGCCCAAAAAAGAAGAATTTCCCAGAGTAGAGCCTCCCCTGTTGGAAAAGTCAAAGGCTTTAACTCCGGCCTGCTCCATTAAAGCCATAAAAGAAACGACGACACCAATACCCACTGATAAGGCAAACAACTTTCTCCATGATTTCAAAGAAGTGAAGACATTACTTAATGCGAAAAACAAACCAAACAAGTGCAACCACATAACAAGGCCGGTCATTCTTTCGAATTTAGACCAAAAAGAACGGGAAGGATCTGCTCCGAAAATCGTGCTCAAAATCAACACGAAGATAAAAAAACCGAAAGCCGCCAGAATAGCGTTCAGGCGGGGACGATATTTCCCAGTACTAAGAAAAAGAATCAACCAGGCAAAGAAAGCCACCTCGCAGCAAGCCATTATAAAAAGCCCCTTGGGTCCGACGAACGGAAAATAAAATTTGCCGCTTAATACGAAAGGAGAGAACAAAGCCAGAGAAGAACTCAAATAAACCAGCCAGAGAAAAAACTTTTCCCAGCCGGTTCGCGCGGGCTTCCTGCCCGCTTCATCCGGCTGATTCCGCGAAAAGACTTCGCCCGCCTTTACCTGTTTTTTAAGTCGTGATTTTTTTCCCATAATTTTGATATTCTTTTAAGCGTTTGGAGTATCTTACCTTAAAAACAGGCAACACTTCAAGACAAAGGGATTGTTTTTCAGCTAAATTTAAACAATAATAGTATAAATAATATGAAACAAAAGATAAGAAAAATCACTCTGGTTCTGGGCGACATCGTTTTCGCCTATGTTGCCTTGTTTTATACCGTATATCTGGGTTTTTGGCCGAACTTCGATTCCAGTGTCCTGCAGCAGCACCTACTGCCTTTTTCCATACTTTATTCAATCTGGCTGGTGCTTTTTTATATTTTCGGGCTTTACGACCTAGACTTCACCGACCCCAAAGCGACTCTTCTTACCCGACTGGGGGTTTGTTTGTCTGTATGCCTGGCTGTCGGGGTAATCTTTTTTTACACCGTGCCGCTTTTCGGCATAACCCCCAAGACAAACCTTTTAATCAATATCGCGCTTTTCGGTTTTTTTATTGTCATCTGGCGCCAGCTTTTTTACTGGCTGTTTTCTTCCCGTTTTTTGAAAAACGTCGGTATTTTGGGCAAAAATCATTGGACTGACAAACTGGTGGCTGAAATCAAGGCTCATCCCCAATTGGGCTACCGCTTCGTCAAATTCATCGCCGCGGGACAATCGCTATCCGGGCAAATAAAAAAAGAAAAAATAAATACTCTCATTATCGCCCAGAATATCAACCAGCAAAAAACGATCATAAGAGAACTCTATAACTGCCTGCATTTAAAAATAAATTTCCTGAATCTGGCTACCGCTTATGAGATTCTCTTCCATAAAATTCCGGTCGATTTCATCGATCAGGAATGGTTTCTGGCCAACCTGGCTGAAGGAGAAAAAATGGCCTATGACAAAATAAAGCGGCTCATCGATGTTTTTTCCGCGCTACTGATCATGCTTATTACTTCCCCGATCTGGCCGGTGCTGGCTTTGCTGATAAAAAGAGAAGACCACGGCCCGGTGTTCTACAAACAGGAAAGAACAGGCAAATCAGGAAAGACCTTCTGGCTTTACAAATTCCGCACCATGAAGCCTGATGCCGAAAAATCCGGGCCAGCCTGGGCAAAGGCCAACGACAGCAGGGCCACCAAGACAGGCAAAATACTGCGAAAAATCCATATAGACGAACTGCCCCAAATGATCAATGTCTTAAGTGGAGAGATCGCCCTGGTCGGGCCGCGGCCCGAACGTCCGGAGTTCGTTCAAAAATTGGAAAGGGCCATCCCCCATTATCAATTACGCCATATCATCAAACCAGGCTTCACCGGCTGGGCGCAAATCAAATTCAGATACGCCCGAACGGCCATGGACAGCCAGGAAAAATTCCAATACGACCTTTATTACCTGAAAAACCGCTCCTTCCTCCTGGATCTGGGCATATTATTAAAAACATTTCAAATTATTTTCCGCGGAGAATAAAAAATACGATAACCATGAAAAAAATAATCGGAAAAATCAAACGATTCTGCAAAAAAAATAAAAAACCGGAAAACGTTCGTCCGGAAACAGACGCCCCAAGCAAGCAGGAAGAGGTCAAGAAACGACTAAAAAGCCTGGGCTATCTTGACGAATAACCCCGCCTCATGAAGCGAATCAAATCAAAGGCCTATCAAGTGCTTAGAAAGACCGAAAAATATACCCAAACCGATAACGTCTATCTGGCTAAGGGCGGTTTTTGGCTTGCTTGGGCCAGGATAATGGTAGCCATCGGCTCTTTTCTTACCGCGGTGGCTTTTGCCAATCTGCTGGATCCCGGGCTCTACGGCAATTATAAATATATCGTTTCCTTGGTCGGTATTTTGAGCTTTTTCACCCTCAAGGGTTTCGGGACTGCCTTGGGCCAAGCGGTTCCGCGGGGATTTGAAGGCGGATACTATTCGCTCGCCAAAACTCGCGTCAAAGCAGGTTGTCTGCAATCATTAGGAGTCATTGTTCTGGGAATTTATTATTTTTTAAATGGCAACCATATTCTGGCCCTGCCGCTTTTTTTTATTTCTTTTATTCTGCCTTTCCGCTCGGCTTTTTCTTTGATAGCGTCTTTTCTGCCTGGCCGGAAAAACTTCCGCTTAAGTTCCCGATATCAGATAATTCAAAGCCTGATTACGAACTTTTCACTGATTGCTTTCCTGCTTTTGGCTCTCTTCTTCCGCGATAAAAGCAAACTTATCGTATTCGGCCTTGTCGGGCTTTATTTTTTAAGCGAAACGATTGTCAACGGGATTCTATACCTTAGAATCAAGCATGACCTGAAACCCAATAGAAACGAAGACCCGAAGACCAAAAAATACGGCATCCACCTCACAATTGTCAATTTTTTAGGGCAAATCATCCAGTATCTTGATCAGATTCTGGTGTTTCATAATCTGGGGGCGGCCCAGCTGGCTATGTATACTTTCGCTTTATTGCCCGTGGAAAAATTAAAAGAACCCATGCAAATGCTCTCGCCCCTGGCCCTGCCCAAGTTCAGCGTAAAAAACCCGCAGGAAATCAAAAAAAATCTTCTGCCGAAGATTTTTAAAATGTTGCTTATTACAGCGCTGGCAATAGGCCTTTATTGCCTTATCGCGCCCTGGATTTTCAAAATTTTCTTCCCCCGCTACGTCGGGGCGGTGACTTATTCGCGCATTTTCGCTGTCTCGCTTTTGGGAGGGGGCTATCTGATCTCAAGCACGGCTCTTACGAGCCAGATGGCCACGAAAAAAATTTACGCCTTAGAAGTGCCTGCGGCGCTTTTGGACATTTTCCTGCTCGTAGGGGGCTTTTATTGGCTGGGTCTTTTGGGAATCGTTTTAGCCCGGGTGGCTTCGGAAGTTATCCGCACCGCCGGCAGCCTGATAATGATAAGAAGACTGTAATAAACCGTTAAAAACTATTTCCTGATAATTGTAAGATACCCCAAGGGACAGGGGTGATTTTTTTTGACTCCGACTGGCACTGCTTTGTCCAAGAACATAGCGGGAAAATAAAACAACGGGCGCAAAAAATTCAAAAGCAAAAATTTGTTTAACAAATAAACAGCCGCCGTAAACCGTTCGCCGAAAGAAACAGTTTCGATGTCTTTAAAGCCGGCTTCACTGGCTACTTTCACCAGGCCCTGGCCGGTAAAACGCCAATAATCGGCCGGCTCGGGCGACTCGTTAAAAACAAAAGGCGTAATCAGCAGCAGAAACCCGCCCGGCTTTACTATGCGCCCGGCTTCCTTCAAAACTAGCGTCGGATTTTCGAAAATATAGAGACAATTGAAAAGTAACGCTGCGTCGAAAGAATTGCTTCCCAGGGGCAAGGGTTTCGTAAGATCAAGCACAATATCGACATCATTTCTGTCTTTGATGTCGGCGCTGCTATAACTGGCGTTTCGCAAATTCAGATAATCAAAATAATTATTCTTGCCACCGCCCGCCAAATCAATCACCCTGCCCGTCAACACGGGACTCTCCTCTCGCAGGGCTTGCTGGGACATAATCCGATAAATGCTCTGCCCTCTAAGCGTAGATTTTACCGTATCGAAAAATTTATTCATATTTTTTCGCCTTTACCACGAAAGACAAGGCAAACAGTCCTGGAAAAACTTTCGCCAAAAATACGAAAATGTTTTTCAATAAAAAATAATGCTCGAAAAAAGTATTGGTTCGCGTTTCCGTAACGCGCCAGCCGCTTTCCTTTAAAACTTTTCGTAGAATCTTAGAGTTGAACCAATAAATATGGCCCTTTTTGGCTAAATTGTTCTCGGGTACCCGGCCGGACAGCATCTGCAATCTTGAGGGCAAAGAATTGAAGTTAGGCACAGCGGCCACCATTTCCCCAGCCATTCTGCGGGCCTCCCGCAGAATGTTTTGAGGCTGGTATAAATGCTCCAGAACATCCAAAAGAACAACGGTCTTAAAAGACCCGTCAGCAAACGGTAGATTGGCGGCGCTGAAATCGAACCGCTCGGCCGCAAGCCCCCTTTTAATGGCTTTTTCCACGGCCACATCCGAAATATCCAGGCCTTGCCCCTTAATGCCCTTGTCTTGAAGCATTTTCAAAAAAATACCGTCCCCGCAACCCAAATCCAAAACCGGCCCCTTATCAACCATGGCCAAAGCGACTTCAAGGCGAAAGTTAATCGCCTGATCCTTATTTTGCCATTTTTCGTCTTCGAACTTTTCCACGCTCATAATAAACCAAAATTAATTTTGCTCCTGAATTCAATAAGCGAGGTGTTGTTGTATAAATCTATCCTGGCCAGCTCGAAAAGCAAAGAGTCTTTTTTTACCAATCCCCTTTTTACGGTGAGGGCAGCTCTGAAGCCATTCGCTTTCAGGATATCGACAATATCCTGATTGTAATCACCATAAGGATAAGCGAAAAACCTTTCTTTTCTATTGCCTAGTTTTTCTTCAATGGCAACAAGCGAGCCGGCTATCTCTTTTTGAGCCTCTTCTTTCGCTATTTGAGCCAGCCGCGGATGGCTCATCGTATGGGGCTGAAAATCGACAAGGCCGCTTTTCTGCATTTTTCCGGCCTCCGGCCAGCCAAGCATTTTCAGCCGTTGGCCGTCTTTCTTGATTTTTTCTCCCCCGACTGTTCCGGTTGTCAGAAAAACAGTCGCGGGAAAGCCATGCTGCTTCAAAACAGGCCAAGCAAAAACAAAATTATCCAGGTAGCCATCGTCAAAGGTAAGAACAATTGTTTTGGCGGGAATCGGCTCTTCTTTCTCCAAAATATCGACCAAGCTTGCCAAAGAAACCACACCATAGCGGTTCTTTTCCAGAAAAGCCATCTGTTTTGCAAAGTTTTCAGGCGAAACCGTGGAAGGAGCGTTATTGCGGCCCGTCGAATGATACATTAAGACCGCTACCCTGTTTTTGGGCGCCAAAAAAGCAAATGGATTCAACAAAAAACAAATTGCGTTTTTTAACAAATTTTTCATAGCTTTTTCCAAAGATCATAGGCTCCCGAAAGCCACATCCAAAGAAACTTCTCGCTCCAGTCAGGGTTGACGCTGTCACGATGCAGCAGATAA
This sequence comes from Minisyncoccota bacterium, assembly GCA_028718965.1. GTDB lineage: Bacteria > Patescibacteriota > Minisyncoccia > Minisyncoccales > CG1-02-41-26 > CG1-02-41-26. The sequence continues at coordinate 24,031 of JAQUKS010000010.1, read as the reverse complement.
TTGTCGCTTTTGGGTCTGTTAAAGCCTGGTAAAATCGTAAAAGCCGCCTCATAACCGGCTTTTCTGACCTCGTCGACAACAGCTTGGCTAAAGCTTTGTCTGTCTCCGAAAGGATAGGCAAAAAGAACGATCCGCCGGCCGATTGCTCTTTCCAGGCCTTTCTTGTTTTCGGCTATTTCGGATTCCAGCTCGCCTGGCGTGATTTTCGTCAAACGTTTATGGCCGACGGTATGGCCGCCGATTGTCTGCCCGGCTTTATGAAGAACCGGGGCCAAAGCCAATCCCCTGTCATCGACAAAAAACACGGCCGACAGATTCTTGCTTTTCAAAGCCGGCAGAACGTTCTTGGCCCAACTGGTGAAAGCATCGTCAAAAGTAAGAAGCAAATTTATTCTATCGCGAGAAAAGTTTCTCGCCAGAAAATCATCCGGTGAGATGACGTTAAAATTCCTTTTGAGAAAATCCAGCTTTTTTTCGAAATTCAGCCTCTCTTCATCCTTTATTTCATGAAAAGCGATCACCCGCAAGAGAGGAATCTTCAAATAACGGCAAAAACGAACCAGCGAAAACGGCCAGGCCGAATAATAAGTGATAAAAATCAGGAAACTCCGTATTTTATGCTTGAAGTTATCGGGTTCTGTCATAGTCGCGCGAAAAAAATTCGTTTTATTTAGCGGGTGTCATCGCAGGATATCATCCAGCGCGCGGCCATCGAGATCGTCGGGTTTTTCCACGCCGAAGATCTTCAGGATGGTCGGGGTGATGTCAAGTATGCTCGCTTTACCTGATTTTCCGGGCGCGAAGGACGGACCGGCCGCCAAAAAAACGCCTGTCCGCTGATTTTCGCCCATCCATTTGCCGGGAGCCTCGAAAATGTCCTTAAAACCCAGCCCGCCCGAAATATGGATACCCTCGCCCTGGTCGATTATCAGATCAGGAGCCTTGTCCAGAAACTCCCCCGAATATATCTCTTCCTTGCGATAAACCTTTTTGGCAATTTTAACGCCGTTGTGTTCCAGTTTTTCCAATCTTTCGACGATCTTCGTTTTTAAATCCGGGTTCATTGTTTCCAGTTCCGGATTGATATAGATCGGCCCTTGGCCGCTCGCTATGGCCGATGATCTTTCCCAGTCTATGAGAGCCTCTTTGGCTGATTTTTGCATTGCTCCGGATTCAGCGGGCACGACGAATTTGAAACGGCCGAAATGCTTTTTTAAAAAATCCTTCAGGCCCAGACGGCTCGCCAGCCTGGAAAGGTTCCCCTGGTTGAAACCGAGTTTTAGCAAAAAGCTTTTTTGAAAATCCTTGTCGCCGTCCTTCAAAACCAGATAACCCTCGCTTTTAAGCCATTGGTTGACGTTGAATTTTACCTTTATCTCGCCCGATCCGTGATCGGAAAATATAATCCAGTCAGCTTCGGGAAATTCTTCGGTCATCTTGCCGATGCCCTGGTCGATTATCTGCCAGGCTTTTAAAATTTCTTCGCCGGCGGCGAAATGATGGCGCAAAACATTAACCAGATAAACAGTGAGCTGTAAAAAATCAAGCCGGTATTCTTTGGCCAGATCGATTGCCGCTGTAAAACGTTTTTCTACCAAATCATAGATCTCCCGCAAAGCCGCTTGATTGCCATCAGCGAGAAAATTTATGCTCCGGGGCAGGCATCTCCATTGGTATTTTTCCTTGAGTTTGCTTTCCAGCTCCTTAGGCCAGGCAAAGCCGCTTTCCAGGGCATCCGGGCCTCCCGCCACCATAAAACCATTGACCTCGCGGGGCGGATAGCAGGTGGGCATGTTCAAAACCCCTACTTTATAGCCGGCCTCTCCCAAAATATCCCAGACTTCCCGGCCGTGAAAATCGCCTGACGCGGGCACGCTGATTTTTCGCTTTTCGATATCAATGCTTTCCCACCAAAAAACGCCCAGCTTGCCCGGATTCCTGCCGGTCGAAAAACATTTCCAGTTGGGCGAGGTGACAGGAGGCAGACAAACTTCCAGGGGGCAGGAAAATCCCTTTTTTTGGATAGTTGCCAGATTGGGCAAAAGGCCCTTGTCAATCCAGGGCTGCAATAAATTGAATCCGGCTCCGTCAAGCCCCAAAGCGATTAGTTTCATATAAATCTATCTAATCATAAAATAAGCTATTTTTAAAGACCAAAAAATCAGAGGGAATAATCGCTCCCTCTGATTTTACCCCAATGCATAAATTAAATTACTGGCTGGTCGGGGCCGGAACAGTCATTTTTGGCCTTGTTTGGATTGATTGAGCGGTAATACTGCCGTCCTGGTTGGCTGTCCCGATCACCGTAACGCTTTCGCCAATGACAAGGTCGTCCGAAGAGCCGGCGGAAGATTTCATCACCTGCGTGGAAGTGGAAAAAAGCACTATCTTTGAACCACCGTCATTGAGCTTCACGGTTATGCTGTCATCTCCCCTGGATATGATCTCTCCGGCTGTTCCGCCAAGAATGCCTCTGCCAGTTCCTTGCTTACTGCCCGCGCCCGCCATCTGATTAAAACGGTCTTGCCTTTGTTCTGCCGAAAAGCCGGCAAATCCTCCCGCTGAAGCGCTCTTAGCCTTGCCGTATTGCATTCCGCCGTAAAAAGAACCTCCTCCCACAGCGACAACGATCAAGACAAACGCAAGCAAAATCATATTTTTTTTCATATTTTTATTGTTTATTTCTTATTATTATTCGCCTTTTATCACTCGTATCTTAAAGCCTCTATGGGATTAAGCCCGGCGGCCCGGCGGGCCGGATAATAACCGAAAACAATACCGATAGCGGCTGATACTCCGAACGCCAAAAGAACGGACCACGACGTAACTTCCGTGGCAGTGTTGCCGAAATAGGAAACAGCATAAGAAAGAGCCCATCCCAAAATTATTCCCACTATCCCTCCGATAAAAGTAAGCATCACTGATTCGGTAAGAAATTGCAGGCTAATATCCTTTTTCTTAGCGCCGATGGCCTTGCGCAAACCTATTTCCCTGGTTCTTTCGGTAACCGTAGTCAACATCATATTCATTATCCCGATACCCCCGACAATCAGCGAGATGCCCGCGATCGCGCCGAGTAGCATGGTGAGGGTGTCGCTTATCGAAGAAACGCTATCGACAATATCGGCCTGATTCATAATGCTGAAATCGGCCAGCTCGGGATTTGAAATGTTATGACGGCTCAACAGCAAAGAGTTTATCTGCTCCTGGGCCGCTGTCATTGAATCCTGATCAACCACCTCCACGTATATGGTGGATAAATAGTCACTGCCGGCCAGAAAGCGCTGCGCCGTGGTGAGCGGAATGAAAATCATATCATCCTGGCTGTTCATGCCGCTTCCCCCTTTTGCCTGCGTGATGCCTATGATTTTGAAGTCAATCTTGTTTATGCGGACGGTTTTGCCGACCACATCCGTAGCGTCCTCTCCGAAAAGATCATCCCGCGTGAGAGGACCCAATACCGCCACTTTGGACAAGCTCCGTGTGTTCTGTTCGGAAATGAACGATCCGCTTTCAATCTGTATATTGCGCACCTCCGGATAGGCGGCTGTCACCCCGACAACCGACGTATTGGTGTTCGTTCCCTTGGCCCCCGCCTGATAGCGGCCGGAAAGTTCTGGGGCCATTGCCTTGATAAGCTCTCCTTGTTCCATGATGGCATCAGCGTCTTCTTGGGTTAGGGTTTTGGCCGAACCGCGGCCCGCGCTCACCTGCTGGCCGACGCCGCGCTGGAAGCTGGGCGATATCATAAGCAGATTAGAACCAAGAGACTCGATGCTCGCTTTTATGGAAGCGGTCGAACCCTGGCCAACCGCAATCATGGCGATCACTGAGCCGATGCCGATAACAATACCCAAAATCGTAAGCCCGGAACGCGCCTTATTGGAAAGCAAAGCGAAATAAGTTTCTTTGAATAAATCCGAAATCTTCATAATTTTTTACCGTGAAAATCATCCGGCGCTTACCAGTCGTTTTTTCAGATTTCTTTCGTCTTCCACTATGATGCCATCGCGAATGTGAATGATCCTGTCGGCGTGTTCAGCAACATAACGTTCGTGGGTTATCAGCACTATTGTGCGCTTGTGTTTCTCATTCAGTTTTTGAAAGGTATCTAAAACAATCTCTCCTGTTTTGGTATCCAGGTTTCCCGTGGGCTCGTCAGCGAGTATCAAAGAAGGCTTATTCACCAAAGCGCGCGCGATGGCGACGCGCTGCATCTGGCCTCCGGACAGCTGATTCGAAAGATGGTAAAAGTGAGATTCGTCCAAGCCCGCGTTTTTAAGCTCGATCCTGGCTCTTTTCTCGCGTTCCTCACGGGAAATCCCCTCATAAACGAGCGGCAGCGCGACATTGCGCAAAACCGTGGCCCGGGGCAGAAGATTGAACGCCTGAAAAACGAAACCGATTTTGTCTTTTCTTACGTCAGCAAGCTTGTCATCGGACATCTTGGAGACATCGCGCCCGTCAAGCAGATAAACACCGCTTGTTGGCGTATCTAAACAGCCCAGTATATGCATCAACGTCGACTTACCCGAGCCCGACGGCCCCATAACCGCCAGAAATTCCCCGTCCTTTATCGTGAACGAAACTCCTTTGAGGACAGTTGTTTCGCCGGCTACGGTTTTGTATGTTTTAACGATATTATCGCACTCAATCATAATTTAAAACTATCTGAATCCGCCTCCGCTAATGCCGGGAATCCTCACCGCCGAGCTCTGCTGGGCCTGCGCTTTCTGGCTGCTGCCGGAAGTGATCGTCTGCGTTACGACCTGATCACTTTCGTTAAGCCCGCTTACAATCTCTGTGAAAGAATCGTTACTCAGTCCGATCTCCACTATTTGGCGCGAAAGCTCCCCAGAAGAGGCCTCATTTGGCATTTCCACGTAACTTTGACCGCTGCTGCTTTTAACAGCCGAATTGGGAACCAAAAGGACATTCTGCTTTACCTTGGTGATGATGGCGGCCGAAACGCTCATACCGGACTTTACTCTGTCATCCTGGGCGTCAAAAGCGATCTTAACGTCGTATGTCACCACGCCTTGGCTCACCGTACCTAAACTGTCAACCTCGACCACCTCGCCCGCCACACTCAAGCCGTCTACGGCATCGAAAGTCAAAGTAACTTTCTGGCCTGTCTCAACGCTGGCCGCATCAACCTCGTTAAGAGAAATTTCCGCCACTTTCTGCTCGGTAACCAGGGTCGCAGCAACCGTGCCCGACGAAACCGAATCGCCTTTCTCAACCCCCACTTTGACGATAATCCCGCCAAAAGGAGCTCTCACCGAACAATTGGCCAAAGCTTCCTGGGCCGTAACCAAAGAGTCCTCTTTCTGTTGAATGGCGATTTTTTTGGCCCGGACGCTCAATTCATCGGCCCCGCTTTTCACCTTGGCCAAAGACAGGGTTTTCTCCTCGATGGAACGCTCCGCCGAGGCAATTGCTTCTATGGAGTCGCTGATGGAGCGCTGGGCCGAAAGCAATGAAGAAATGGCGCTATTGGCGGTAGCAGAGTAAGAATTGATGGATGTAATGTGAGTATTGGAAGTGGAGCTGGGCTTGAGATTTCGTTCGCTAAGCTTGTCCTGATAGAACTGAATCAGATTATTGGCGCTTTTCACCATTTCAGCGATGCTTTTTGTAGTTTCATATGTTTCATCAATCAAATCGCTGATTGTGCTGGTGCTTGAGAAACGGCTGGCCGCCTTGTAATCCAAAAAATTCTTATCATACTCCAAACGGGCTTTCTGGTAAGTCTCAAGGGCCGCCTCTTTATATTTGCCCGCGTTTTTGTCATAGTTTTCGGCCGCGTCCGCGTAATAAGCCAGGTTCGACTGTGTGTCGCTGTAAGCATGGCCGTAGAGAATCTCGTTCATACCGCTCATAACCGTGGGCAAACTAAGAAAAACATTGGCCACTGCGTTGAATCCGTCGTCGTAATCCCTGCTAAGATCATCCGCGGCGGTTTGCCTGGAATTCTCCGCCTGGCTCAAAGCGTTTTCAGCCTGAAACATTGTAAGCTCATCAGCGGGCTGAAGCAACTCGTCCAATTCCAATTTGGCCGTTTCCAGGCTTGTTTGGGCGTCTCTCAAAGACTTGGCGGCTTCGGAGGTATCGAGTTGAGCGATGATCTGTCCCGAATTCACCGCCTCGCCCGGGGTCACGTAAACCGCAACGACATCCCCGCTCGTCTTCGCTTTGATATCCATCTGATTGACGGAAGCGACCTGGCCGCTACCCGAAACAGAAACAACGATGGTCCCCTTTTCTACCGCGGCTGTAACATATTTTACCGCTTCATCGCCCCCCTTGGCGATCCTGTAGATCGAATATCCGCCCCCGACCAGCAGAACAGCAATGACAATAATGCTTACAATCTTTCTTTTTTTGATTATTTTCAATAATTTCTTGAGCATAATTCTTTATCTTAAAAACTTCCTGGGCATGCCGTCTGTTTGCATTCCCACGGGCGGAGCAGGCATAACCCTGATAAGCTTTGCTTCAATCTGGCCGTCATCATTCGGCTCACCTATTACAACCACCATATCGTCGGCTTGCAGACCGTCCAGTGTTATGGTGTCTTTGAACTTGTTGATGATTGTATCATCCTTTATCAAAACGATCTTCTCGACATCTCCCCGGCCTTTGATTACCAGCGTCGAGGAGGCGACTTTGATCACCTGGCCCACTACGCCGTTCGCCTCCATAAAATCCCTGTCCCCTATTCCGCCGGGAAAACCTTCCCTGGGCCCGCCGAAATTGCGGTGATAATTATCGCTCCAGCGGCAGGAAAAATTCGCCTTTTCAAAACCGACCATCATTCCTGCCTTAAAAACAAGCAGGAAAACAACCAATCCGGCAATAACCAGAAGAATCATTTTGAATGTTTTTGACTGAAAAAATTTGTCGATATCCATATTTTTACACGCTTATTATATTTATTAACTGTTTTGAATTTTGAAAACCTTTAAGACTTTTTGATAAAAATTTAAGCGAACCCAGAACGAGCAACAGGGAAGCTCCTGCAACAACCAGGCCGGTTATCGGCATGGTTTCCAGCAAGGAAAGAAGGAAATTTTTCCATAAAGACATTACTACCGCGGTGTCGGAAAAAATCAGCGAGAACAACTGCACGAAACCCGAACCCGCAAAACCCGCGTAAGCCATCTTGACCGCCGGAATCAGCCCAGCGGAAGAAACAGTCAAAATGAGCGAAAAACCGACGATTTTTCGCCTCAAAAGCATTTTTCTTCGCTCCGCAGCGATGCGAAGCATGATTTTCGCGAATAATGCCTGTTCATCCATAGTTTTACGCCTTACTACTAATACGAAAAAGGGGCGCGTTTTGGTGCGCCCCCCTCGCACGGCTGTTAGAAATTGGCAGACAATTTTTTAAGCGCGGCCAGCGCCCGCCGGTAACGGCTTTTGACGGTATTGAGCGGCTCGCCAAGCTCCCCGGAAATTTCCCTGAAGCTAAGTCCGGCCTCGTGTTTTAATAAAATAACCGCCCTATATCCGGGCGAAAGACTCTTCATAGTTTTTTTGAAACCATCAGCGATGCTTTTTCGCTCGATTTCTCCGGCAAAATCGCTTTTTTCGGATAAAAATTCTTCCACAGTGGAAAGAGGAACTGTCCTTCTCCTACGCAAAAAATCAATGGAAGCGTTTTTGGCAATGGTAAAAATCCAGCTCTTGAAGCTTTTTTGTCTATCGAATTTTTTCAGATTTTTCCACACTTTTACGAACACCTCCTGGGTAATGTCCTCGGCCGCCTCGCCATCGCCGACATTTTTGTAAACAAAGCCGTAAATCGGCTTAAGATACCGCTTGATCAAAACCTCCAGCGCCCCTTCCTCGCCCTTCAAATAGCGTTCCGCGAGATGTTTGTCGCTTAACTCTGCCATAACGTTATAATACTATATCACGTATTACGCGAAATCAACCGATTCGGAGGCTCCTGGTTTTCAGAAATCAAGCAGATTATGGCGTTTCTTTTCAGGGATGTCTTTCGGGGTAAGGTTGTGTTTTTGGGCGAAATCATTAATTACAGCCAGAAATATGGCCGCGAATTGCTCCAGTTTCTTGGCACCCACGCCATTAATGCGGCCGAATGATTCCTCGTCAGGCGGCAAATAGTGGGCCATCTCCGCCAGGGCGGTATCGCCGAAAATAATAAAAGGCGGAACATGCTCGCGATCAGCCAGATGTTTGCGCAATACCCTCAATTCTTCGAATAACTCCTTGTTGTAATCTTCAATACGGCTGGCTGGCTCGGGTTCAAAGCCGGCGGGTTCGGGATCATTGTGCCAGGACTCGCAGATGTCGCAGCCCCCGCAATTATCCCCCCCAAGTTCTTCGCCGAAATATTTCAAGAGATATTTTTTGCGGCAGGTGATTAAATTGGCAAAATTAGTTACTTCGTTAAGCTTCTCGCGGGCCCGCCTCTGCAGGCTGTAATCCTCTATCTGATTGATGAAAAATTCATGCTTTCTGGTGTCGGCGTAAGTATAAAACATCACGCATTCGCTGGGCAGGCCGTCTCTGCCGGCCCGGCCGATCTCCTGATAATAGCCCTCGAGCGTCTTGGGGTAGGTATAATGCACCACCAGGCGAACATCAGGCTTGTCTATGCCCATACCGAAAGCAATGGTAGCCACTATGATATCGACTTCATCTTTAATAAAAAGGTCCTGCGCGGCTGCCCTGTCCGAAGCCTTCAGGCCGGCATGATAAGCGCGGGCCTTGAATCTGTTGGCCCGCAAATCAGCGGCGATTGTTTCAGTGTCGTTCCTGGAAAAACAATAAATAATCGCCGACTCGTTTCTGTATTTTCGCAGCAAACCGACAAGTTTCGGAAAAGCCTGCTTTTTTTCCACGACGCTTACGCGCAAGTTCGCGCGATTGAAACTGGAAATGAAAACGCGGGCTTTTTGCAACCGCAGCTGGTTGATGATATCTTCCCTTACTTTTTGCGTGGCAGTGGCGGTAAGGGCGATCAGCGGTGTTTCGGGAAAAAGCTCCTTAATCAGGCTTAAATTGCGATAATCAGGCCGGAAATCGTGGCCCCATTCCGAAATGCAATGGGCTTCATCCACTGCTATCAGGCTTACGGGCAGGCCTTTCAAAAAGTTCCGGAAATCGTTCAGAGCGAATCTTTCCGGAGCTATATAGAGAATCTTTACCTGGTTGTCTTTGAGCTGGTCGCATATCCGGGTGATTTGCTTGGGCGATAAACTGGAGTTGATGAACTCTGCCTTGATGCCGCAGGCCCGCAAAGCGTCAACCTGGTCTTTCATCAGAGAAATAAGCGGCGAAATAACCAGAGTAAGGCCGCTGAATTTCAAGGCCGGCAACTGGTAGCACAATGATTTGCCCCCGCCCGTGGGCATCAAAACAAAACAGTCGTTTCGCTGAACGACATGGTTGATGATTTCTTCCTGAAGCGGCCGGAACTGTTCATAGCCGAAATATTGTTTGAGTAAATCCTTCATATTCAACAAGTCATTTCACAACCGAGCGAAACACCTCCAGCAATCCGGCAATAAGATGGTCGACGCTGTGCCCGGCCTCTACAATGGCGCGCAGTTTCCGGCCGATGGCCCCCCTGTAGTCCAAAGGCAATCCAGCGAGATTTGTTATCTTCGCGGCCAGGTCGGCCGGGTCGTTTTTCATTGCTTTCAAATATTCCAAGCCCTCCAAAAACGGCCAGAATGCTTCGTTGGAAGTTATCACCGGCTTTTCCATGGCCATGGCCTCCAAAACAACTTTCTCCAGGCTGGCCGGGTCGGTAAGATTGACCAAACAGGAGCACTCCTGGTATTTTCGCCTGATTTGCCCGAAAGGCACGCCGGGAGCTATCACAAAGTAATTACGCAAATTATAATCCTGAATTTTCTGCTCCAACTCTTGCTGGTGCCTTGCCTCTTTTTCATTCTGGCTGCTGCCGACTATCTCAAAAAAAATATTTTTCCGGCCTTGCCGGTTAATTAAAATATTGGCGCTTTCCAGCAGAATATCATAATGTTTTACGGTTGAAGGCCGGCCCACCGCTAAAACCCTGAACTTGCCATCCCCTGCCTCGCTGGCTGGCCGCTGGTCCGGCTTAAAAAAATCCACGTTTACCCCCTGCCCGATGATTACTTTCTTGGGCGTTTTGTATTCAAAGGTCTTTTCGCCCGAAGTGACGATCTTATCAGCCATGAAAATGGCCTTTCTGATATGGGGCAGTTTGCCCCCGTGCGCTTTCCAAAAAACGATCGGGATGCGATAAAGCCTGGATAAAGGCCAGAGCAAAAGAATGTAAATCTCGTTCATATGAACGAAAATCACATCAGTTGTTTTTCGCAACGCCCAGAAATATTTATATACCCGCCGTATGTATTTGACTCTTGAACGCCCTGCTTCCTTGCCCAGCGAGAAAACCTTGACATTATCGGGCAAGTGATGCTCCCCCTCGAATAGGCAAACGATATTCACCCGGTTGACCTTTTTTGCCAGCCTTTCCCACCAATAATAAAAAGCAGCCAAAACATCGTCGTTCAAATCGACTTTTTGCGTAAAGATCAGAATGTTCAATTTTTTTTCTTCGTTCATCCGAATTTCGCGCGTCCGCTGTGATTTTACGATATTTCCAAAATGATCTTCTTTTTGAAAGCCCCCCGTTCATCCGCTTTTTTCCGTCGCGCCGTTTCAACGCTTTCTTCGCTGAAATTCTTATACTCGCACATAGCCTTGATCACTTCCCGGATATCCGCCATTTCCTCAATGACTTCGTTCTCGAAAAATTCTTTTATTTCTTCCGCTAATTTTTCTTTCAATTTTTCCCAATACTCTTTGTCATCAGCAATATGAATCACGGGCGTTCTGCCCTTGCTTCTTATGCATTCGGGGATCTTGTCCCTGACAAGCTTATTTTGTTTCATATTTTTTCTGATTATGTTTTTTCAACAACCGGCCGCGGAAATTATTCCGATATGTCCGATATTTCGGCTCCGGCTATTGATAGATAATCCTTTGACTTTAATTTTATCGTTTTATCATGCAATCCGGGATTGAAAGAGATCTCATCGTTTTCCAATAGCGTGTCATCCACTAACGTCTTGATTCCGATTATTTTACCGAACGGATAACACGCGCCGATCTCGCAGCCCATGATCTCTTTGACTTCTTGGGGGGTCGCGAATCTTAAATTTTTCGATCCGAGAAAATTCTTTGTCTTTTTGAAAGACAATCTCTTCCCTCCCGGTAAAACAGCCAACGCAAAGCTGTCGTCCGCTTTCAGCAACAGCGATTTCGCTCCGGAATTGATTGATTCGTTCCTTACTTTTGCCGCTTGTTCGCTCGTGTATACGGGTTCGTGCTCGGCTGCTTCGTATTTTATTCCATGCGAATCAAGCAGCTCCATTATTTTTGGATAAGGATTTTGCATATTATCTCACTCTTTTGATGCTGTCACACACGGATTTTCTTTATTTTTAGCCATTTTTCAGATTATATATCCGCTGAATTAGCTCAAATATAGAAAATGTCATGCGGATTTTCTACTATTGACTAATTACATCATTTGATGCTATATGTAAAAAGTTTCCAAGTCCTATACCATATCGAAGGGGGGTGAAGATAAGTGTACAAATCTGTATATCAATTTCTGCGAACTTTCTTCGCTGGCATGGCCGTAACTGGAGCATTTAAGGCTCTGTCGGCAGACACGACGGATAGGGTGTTGGCATGGGTGGGATATGGCATTATTTTTGCTGTATTGTCCCTCATGTCAGCTATCAGCACTATCGGCGCCAAAGCCGAGAAGTAAACCTCTCCATGGGTTTGCCAGTTGTCCCCAACAACTGGCTTTTCCTTATTCCTACGCTCCATGGCATTTTTTATATTTGTTCCCGCGTCCGCAGGAGCTAATCATACCTTGGCTTGCCGCCAAATTTACTAAGATCGATAATCGGTATTTCATTTCCATCCGGATCGGAAAGCAAAGCATATTTTCCAGGCCTCACTTCAAAGGGCTCTGATAATACTTTATATCCTTGTTTCTTAACTTCTTCGCAGAATTCAACAACATCCTCCACGAGATAACTATACTCACCTTTCGGAATGTTCGGATCAGTATGAATCACGATCTCTGAATCGCTCTGCTCAAATATGAATCCGATCATCCCCGCGTTTTCATCTTCCCAGGCTTTCTTTAGTCCTAAGATATTTATATAAAAACGCTCGGCCTTTTTCAGGTCAGAAACCCGATACATTATATTGTCGATCTTGAGCAGCTTGTTCATAATCATCTTCCGAATGTCCGCTTCTCGCAGCGAAACAGCAATAAAAAAGAAAAATACCGGGGAAATATCCTGCCCAGCAGTTTGAAGCGCGTGAAAGGCCGGATTTCGACAATATCGAAAACGTTCCGAAGCATTTTTTCGAGCTCGCGATAAGAAAAATGATTGATGTGCGTGGGATCGGCCAGGGGCGTGCCCTCTTTTCTGCCCGACAATATCCGCAGGCGGTTGATCAGGCTGAAGGCGTGGGGCACTGATCCGACAAGCATCCCGCCCGACTTCAAAACATCGCTGATCTTTCGTAAAACTTCCTCGGGATGATAAAGGTGTTCCAATAGTTCGGCCGCCACTACCGCGTCAAAGCTGTTCGCGGGAATGTCCCAATCTCCGTTCAAATCCGTGAGCTTTGTTTGAATGCCCAATTCTTCGCGGCAAATATCCAAGCCGCCCTGGTCAATGTCCAAGCCTAAAATCTCATTATCTCGCGCGTAATATCCGGTAAGGGCGCAGTCCCGACACCCCAAATCAAGAATCTTTTTGCCCTGGCCCAGCCATTGGGCGAAAAGCCCGCCTCTTTCTTTTCCGAAAATAACAAATCCCCTGCCGCGCTGCTGGCTGTTATGATTTGAATAAATTTCGCCAAGAAATGAACCGATACTATTTGGCTGTTGTCCTTGCTTTGAAGATTTCATATACCTGATCAATGCTCTTGTATTGTTCAATGTAAGAAAGGGCCACTTTTTCGCCATGTTCCGCCAGTCGTTCGCGCAAAAAAGCGTCATCCAGAAGAGAAATCATTTTGTCGGCCAAATCATCGCTCCGGAGAGGGTTGAACAAAATACCACTTTCCTTATTCTTCACCAATTGCCTGTTGCCCGCTATATCAGAGGCCAGTACAGCCCTGCCTGCAAGCATTGCCTCCAAAATAACCGTGGGCATACCTTCAGAGAGAGACGGCAAAAGGAAAACAGAACATAAATAATAGTAATGCCAAATGTCGGGCCGGTCAACATAACCCAAAAAAATGACTCTGCCGCTCAAGCCGAGGCTTTCGGCCATATTTTTCAAAATAGTTTCCTGCGAGCCAGCGCCCGCTATCATCCAGACAATATCATTGCCGCCGATGTCGGCCAACGCCCGCAGGACAATCTCCAAATTTTTCTCCTTTTCCAGACGGGCGGCCGTGAAAACAATCCTTTTGCCGGATAAACCGTGAGCCCGCCCCAGTTCCTCGGCGCGGGCCGCGTCAATCTCAATAAGCGGCGGCCGGACAGGCCTGAAAACAATTTTGTTTGGCGGAATTTTCCAGCCCAGGAGCTTTTGCTCCAGCCATTGGCTATTAGGCATTAAAATATCGGCCGTTTTAGCGCCCAGGAACTCACCGCACCACGCCAATTTAGCCGCTATTTTCCTTTTTAGACCGCCTTTCTGTCCGATAATATCCGAAACCGAGCTCACCAGATTGCAAAATACGGGTATTTTCAAAAAATATTTGCAAGGCCAAAAAGCAGGAACAAAAAAGGGCGTGGTAGCGTAGCAAATGTCCGGCTTTTTACCAATGGCGCGGAGAAAAAAGATCAAAGAAGCCGCGAGCATGAAAAACAGCATCAAAGTCTGGGGAAAAATCAGATAGAACACCGCGAACCGATCATCCATTCTTTTATAACCCAGATAGCGTTTATTGGCTGAAACGATGAAAAATCTGTCCCTGGCGGCGTCAAAGCCGTCCCGTTCCAGCTTCACCTTAAAGCTCGGCAGATTATTGATATATATATTCCTCCAATCGCGCGAAATAACAAAGGTAAACATAGATTAAGAATAAACAAACCAGGCTTTTTTATAGAGATTAAGCGTCCGCTCCTTGTCAGGCAGCCTGGATAGGGCGGCCTTGGCGTTTTGGCCAAGACCTTGCCTTAAATTTTCGTCATTGAGAACCTTTCGCATATCAGCCAGAAATCCCTTCAAATCCCGCGGGGCGGAACAAAGAACGTCCTTTTGGCGCTCAAAGATATCGCCGCAAACACCGACGTCGGTCATGACAATGGGCAGGCTGAAATAGGCTGCCTCCAGAACCGCCAGACCCCAGCCCTCGAAATCGGATGAAAGCAGAAAACAGTCCGCCTCCTGATAGCGTGAAGCCAGCCCTTGCCTGTCCAGCCAGCCCAAAAACTCAACCTTGCCGTTTATTCCCAGTTTCACGGCTAGGGTTTCAAGGCTCTTCCTTTCCGGGCCCTCCCCGACAATATGAAGTAATAACGAACCCGAATCGCCCTCTTTCGACAATTCCGCGAAAGCCCTTAAAACCAAAGGAATGTTTTTTTCTTTTGTAAGGCGCGAAACCATCAAAAAAACAAATCCGCCGTTATTCTCGCGCTTCCCCGGACCAATCACGCCCCAGGAAGAAAAATCAGAGTAAATAGGAGCTACGATAATTTTCTCTGGGCTGATGCCGAACCTGTCAACCAATGATTGTTTGATCCGGCCGCTCACCGCCCTTATGCTTTCGGCTTTTTTAAAGACAAAAGCAGCTTCCTGATAACGGATAAAATTAAACCAACGCTGTCTCCTCCAATAATTCTGGCTGAAAAAATCTCCGTGAATCTGAATGTTCAGCTTTGCTCTTGTCGCTCTCTTAAGCCGCCAGCCTACCAAAGCGCTTTCAAAGGGATCCTGCGTGGAAATAACGTCGATTTTATTCTGACGGATTATTTTCTTTGCCAAAAAATACCCTTTAAGCAGCGCTGTGAAACGGCCCCGCCCGTTGCTGGAGTAAATAAGAACATTGCCGATTTGCCGCAAGGGCAGTTGTTTCGCGGAAAAAACCAAAACATGAAGCTGTTCGGCCAAAACACCATAACCAATCAGCCTTTTCTGGCTATCAGAGCCTGATTGCAAGATATTCTCATCGTTGCCTAACAATAAAACCCGCATATTGCCTTATTTTAACACAAAAAGCAGGCCCTGTCCCGCCCTGAAGCGAAGTAGGGCCTGCTCTAAGAAAACATTGTTTTAGCGCACCCTGGCGCCATTGATCATTGGCTTGTCGGGCGCCAGCAAAGCCGCCTGGCCGTCGTCAGCGGCCAAGAGCATACCCTGGCTTTCATGGCCCTTGATCGATCTTGGCTGCAGATTGACCAAAACTATTATTTGCCTGCCCGACAAATCCTGTGGCTGATAAAACTGGGCAAGGCCGGCTATTATTTGCCTCTGCCCTATTTCCGGTCCCAAGTCGACCATCAGTTTCAAAAGCCTGTCAGAGCCATCAACAGGCTCAACGGCCGTGACTCTACCGACCCGCAAATCCAATTTTTGAAAATCATCAATGGTAATCATAATTTTAAATCTCAAATGATTCGCCCTTTAGTTTCTCGTAAACCTTATCGTTAAGAAAATCAGTCCGACACGGGGTTATTGATATATACCCCGCCCTGATGGCGTCTCCGTCAAGATTTAAGTCTCCCTTGCTTTCTACTATGCCGTAAGGATGAACGTAAGAATGCGTTTCTTCGTTAATCTCAATGGACGAATCGTAAAAATCCGGAATCTTGGTGATTATCCTGGTGAAAACGGCCTTGGAGCTGTTTTGAATCGGAAAATTGACGTTAAGCATATCGCTGCCCCAAAAGTCATTTTCAACGGCCACGTCAATAATCTTTTCGCAAGCCTTTCCGGGATACTCCAGAAACTTTCTGAACTCATCGTTCTCGTCTCCCTGGCGGCACCAGAAATCATCGGGGCAGTTCCAGCTCAAAACAAGAATATTGGGAGCCATATCCAGAGCGAACGACCTGAAAGCCACGGCAAAAGTGCCCGAAGATATGATCCCGTTCGTGGCGTTGGCGCCTAAATTCATGCCTGATATCACCAAATCGAATTTCTCTTTGAAGTAGTTCCTGGCGAGCTCAATGGCGTCAACGGGCGTGCCGTTGACCCATATGGCCTCAACCCCGTCAACTTCTTCCCTTCCCCATTTCACTTCCCGAACCAGAGTGAGCTTTCCACCCACCCCGCTCTGCTGGTCTTTGGTGGCCGCTATCTTGAGATTGAACCTGTCTTTGAGCAAGTGAACCAAAAGACGCGTACCTATGGAATTGTATCCGTCGTCCCCGACGATAAGAATATTGTTTATCTTCATAATTTATCAATAATAATAATCTTCTGGCGGCTGGCAAGCCCGGAAACGATCTTCACGCTGTTTCGAGGAACTTTAAAATGTCCGGCAAGGGCTCTGATCACAGCAACATTGGCCTTTCCCTTATCGGCCGCTTCCTTCACCCAAACCGAAAGAATCCCCTCACCCGTCTCTTCAACGCGCTCCTGTTTTGCTTTTGTCCTTACCCTTACCGATATCTTCATTTTAAAGCTCCATTTCTGGTTCTCTTTATTTCGGTTATAATTCTTCCTCGGAAACGACTTCAATGCCGTTCTGCTTCAATAGAGCGGCAGTTACGCCGTCTCCCTTTGTCACGGTTTTAGAAAAAGTGCCGTCATATATCTGTCCCGAACCACAAGAAGGGCTGCGCTGTTTTAAAATCGCCTTCTTCGCGCCCAGAAGCCTGGCCAATTTCAAAACTTCCTCCGCCCCTCTGATAAAACTATCCGTTACGTCGCTGCCTTGTTTGGTAATTACTTTGGCTTTGCCTTCCAAAACCGCTTGCCCGGAGCCGGTAGCTTCCGAAGGCACGCGGGGTATCGGCAAGCCCCCTAATTGTTCGGGGCAGACAGGAATTAAAATTTCTTTTTTAGCCAAGCCCAAAACTTTTTCATTGGGCTTGCCTTGCCCGTCATAGCGGCACTTTACCCCCAGCAAGCAGGCGCTGCATAAAATTTTGGCTTTCTCTGCCATAAATAACCAAAATCCAAACAAATTAAAACGTTTTGTCCAAAAGATAAAAGCTGGTCTCACAAGCGCAATACTTTTGAATCAGCTCGGCCAGCTCTTTTGAGGCCGCTGTCACAGTTTCTTTGTCGACCGGCGATAAAGCCTCGACCACGATAATGGCATTTCGCGTCTGCTCGGTCAATTTGGTTCTGTCAGCCTCCCGCCAATTCCACCTGCGGCAAGCCACCCCGATGTCGTCTTTATAAACAACCTCTCCTTTCTGGGGCGGTTCGTTTTCCGTTCCTCCGAGCCGGATAAACTGCTCTGTCCCGTCCGCAAAACCCAAAAATAAGTCCCCCTTTATTTTTTCCGTGTCCTCACCTCCCACAGGCAGAACGTATTTGAGCGAAATATAGTTATATAAATCAACCAGCTTGTTTATATCCGGCAACTGATCTCCCTTTAAAACCCGCCTGATAATGGCTTCCGCTGAACAACGGTATTGATGAGGGTCGCTGCCGAATCTGCGGTAAGCCGAACGCCAGGCCGAAATCTGCGGATGCTGGCTAAACGATTCCAGCCGGGCAAACTTCTCAACTTGGTCTTTTTCCGCTTTCCTCAAAAGTTCAGCTATCTGGATAGAGGCACCCTGATTATCACACCCTTTTACCAAAACAACTCCGGCGATAAAATCAGGGAATGTTTCGAATATCTCTTTTTGAATTTTCAGTTCCATGGAATTTGAATCTTTCGCGAAAAATCATTCCTCGTTGTCGCTTTCGGCAATCTCTTTTTTGATTTCCTCAAACTGGTTTTCAACGGCCTTAAGGCGGTCTTTGCTGGCTTTTATCAAGTCCGCGGCCTCCTTTACCTTGTTAATGCCCTCCTCAATGTCAATTTCTTTCTGCGCTTCGAACCATTTTGATATTTCTTCGAGTTTTTTCAGGGCTTCCTTCAAATTAAATTGTTTTTCCATATTATTCTTTGGTTAATTTTTTAACTGTTGAATCAACTATACCATCGGCCATCTGCAAAGAAAAGTCATCGCCCGCTTGCAAAACATCAACTGTTTTGACAAGACGGCCGCTCTTCCTGGCTAAGCAATAGCCCAGAGCCAGATTATTTTGCGGGTCGCAAGCTTTGATATTTTGAGCCGCAAAATATAATTTCTGGATAATCTCTTTCAAATTAAAGGCAAAAGCACTGACGGTTTTTTGCCAGCAACCATCTACAAATTTTTCCTGATTGGCTATCCCTTGCTCTATTCGCAAGAAATAATTGTTGAGCCGGCTTTCGTATTTTTTATATCTGTCAAAAAAATCATTAAACCAGCCAGTAATAAGCCCTTCGGCCTGGCTTATTTTCAAAGGCGCCATCTCCCACGACTTGTTGATGGTGTTGGCGGCAGCCGTGGGCGTGGAGCACGCGTAATCGGCGACGAGGGCCAGCAAGGGAACGTCTTTGTCGTGACCAATGGCCGCGATCACCGGACAAGGAAAATCAGCAACCGCCCTTACCAGCATTTCATTGTTAAATGCCTGGAGCGATTCAAGAGAGCCGCCCCCCCGCATTATCACCAAAACATCGATGTTTTGCTTTTTGAATGTTCGCACGGCTCCCAGCAAATCAGCCACTGCTTCCTGGCCCTCCACCCTGGAATCAGCCATTTTTATCTTAAAACCGAATTGTCCCAGATTGGTAAGCAAATCATTGATAACCGCCCCGTTCTTTGAAGTAATAACCCCGATTTTCTGGGGATATTCGGGCAAGGGCTTCTTTCTTTCAACATCAAAAACTCCTTCTTTATCCAATTTCTCTTTCAGCTGGTCATAGGCCTTTTTCAAGGCGCCCTCGCCCTTGGGTTCTATGGTTTTGGCCACAAAACTAAAACGGCCGTTTGCTTCATAAACGCGCCCCTCGCCCGACAGAATCACCTCCAAGCCCTCAACTAATTTTACCCCGCACATTTGATAATCATATTTCCAGGCAATGCAATCCAAGGCGCTTGCCCCTTGTTTATCGGGCGAGCTGTCCTTAATGGTAAAATAACAATGGCCGGTTGGCCCAAGTTTAACGCTGGAAACCTCGCCGGTTATTTTAACCTTAAATTTCTTTAAGGTCGCGTTCACCGCCTCGATATATTCCCCCACTGAAAAAACCATTTCCGGTTGCTCCATATTATTGCTGTCTTCGTTTTTTGTCATATAAATTATCCAAATACATAATAGCTCCCTCTAAAATAGCGAATTTAAAAAACTGGTTCAAGGTCTCTTTTTCCAGATTAATCCATTTCAGGCCTTTGTGCTCTTCGCTTATTTTAATTTCGCCTGATTTGTAAACAGCCTCGAAAAACACGTTGAAGATGTGAACATTTCCGCCCAAAGGGCTTTCCTTGTTGGGGTTGGTGTTGCGGCCCAAACCTATTGGCTTCAAAACCAAGTCAAATTCGACGTCGCCGATTTCCTCGCGCAGCTCCCTTCTTATGATGTCTTCGAAGGGCGTGGTGAATTCGTCGAAGTCGATTCTTCCGCCCGGCAAATCGTAAAACCCTTCGTATGAACCGCCCCTGGCGGCTTTCAAGCCCAAAATCTCCCCTTTGTCGTTTTTCAGGAAAACTTTTAGCGAAACCTGATAAAAATCTTTTTCACCTGCCATAGCTTACAAATTTACAGAGGAACATCCCCTGTAACTTATTTATCTGTAATCGAAAATGTTAACGCCCATTTGAGCCAGCAGTCCGGACAGCTTGAACAGCGGCAAGCCCAAAATATTCGAATAATCGCCTTCAATCCTTTCGATCAAAGCTGCCGCCTTGCCCTGGATGCCGAAAGACCCGGCCTTGCCCAGAGGCTCCCCGCTTGCCACATAATCGTTAATCTCATCCTCGGTCATCTGTTTGAATCTTACCTTAGTGATTTCAAAATCCCGCAATTCCTTTCCAAAGCTAGCGTCAATAACCGCGATACCCGAAAAAACATCGACTGTCCGGCCGCTCATCCGGCGCAGCATTTCTCTGGCTTCGTTGGCGTCTTTCGGTTTGCCCAAGACTTTCCCTTCAGCATCAACCAAGACATCAGCTGAAATAATAATGCCATCCGACAGTTTGCCGGCCACATCCCTGCCTTTTTGCAAAGAATGGAGCATAACCAAATCCTTCGGTGGTAATTCCAGAGCATTGTCTTCATCATAAGAACTCACCATAACCTCGAAATTATTGCCGATAAGATACATCAACAACTCTTTTCTGCGTTCTGATGTTGAAGCTAAAATTATTTTTTTCATAAAATTTTATTTCCTGATTTTCGCGAAAATATGCTCATCAATCAGTTTACCATGTTTAAGCGCGTTTTTTCTCAAAACGCCCTCGAACTTAAAGCCGTTTTTCTCCAATACTCTCATGGAACCTTTATTCCACGGATAAACTTTCGCGTATATCCTTCCAAGCTTCAGCTTCTCAAAACCGAATTTGCCCGCCTGTTTTACCGCGTCTGTCATTATGCCGCTGCCCCAGTATTTCCGAGCCAGCCAATAACCAAGCTCGGCTTTATGCTGCTCAATGTTGCTAAAGCCAACGGCTCCGGCCACCTCGCCGTCAATATCAATCACGAAATTAACCATTAAGGGCTTTTTCTTTTTCGCCTCTTTCAAGTTTTTAGCAATCCATTCTTCAGCCATTTTGATTGTATAAGGATAGGGCACGACTGCCAGATTACGGACAATCTTTTCATTATTGATATTGTTTCGCAACGAAACCTCGTCCCCTTTCCTGAACGGCCGCAGAATGAACTTTCCGGTTCCGATAATCATGCTTT
Organism: Minisyncoccota bacterium; assembly: GCA_028718965.1. Classification (GTDB taxonomy): domain Bacteria; phylum Patescibacteriota; class Minisyncoccia; order Minisyncoccales; family CG1-02-41-26; genus CG1-02-41-26. The sequence goes on along the minus strand of JAQUKS010000010.1, from coordinate 3,119 downwards.
TATTTGATTTACAACCTCCTCACCCTCGCCAATAAGCCCTGTCTTACCGTCTTTAATCAAAAAGGCCTGCTCATCGGTCAAAACGCGCACCGGATAATTGGCTCTGGCCGCGTTTTCCTTGATAACTTTAGCATAATCGGGCTCGTAATGCACAGCCAGCAAAAACGGCACGAAAGCGAAAGCGGACAAATCAGTAAGGCCGAACCGGTCTTTGTCGGGAGAAAGCCCCGCCTTGATTTTCCACTCGGATATTTCAATGCTTGGGCACATTACGCAACTGCCCGCCGAAACCCCTATATATATGCCACCCCTTTTCAGCAAGCCCTCGATGGATTTTCTAAAATCAGCCTCCTTGGCAAACTTCAATAAACGGAAAGTGCTGCCGCCCGAAACATAAATAATATCATAGCCGGAAAAATCATAATCAGCCGTTATTTCCAAATCAACAAAATCAACCTTAGGGCAACCCGACTCCTGAAACTGTTTGAGAGCCAACTGGCAATACATCCCCTTTTCTTTTTCGTCATCAGCTGTTGTTATAATCGCCACTGATTTGTCTTTCATACCCCCTGCTTCAGCCAAAATCGCCTCACGCACTTTGGCGTTGGTTAAGCCCGTTGAAGTTAAAAAAATGGCAGCCATAATATTGTTTGACAAAAAATTTTATGCTATTATACAAACAAGAAGTAAATCCTCTTGCGTTGGGATACCGTAAGGCGTCCCGTCAAAGCAAGGGGTTTTCTTATTTTATCTAAGGAAAAAGCAAGTTTTCCTCAATAATTCTATCTTTGATTATTTCGTAATACTCATAATCATTTTGCTCGTATTTTCTAAATATCGCCCATGAAATAAAATCAACCGCCTGCAAACATTTTTCAGTGTGTGATGGTTTTATTTTTACTTCGAAATTATCAAATTGTCTCTTCAAATTATTTTTTAAATAATTCTCAAAATTTTCTTTTAAAAATTTGTTGGTCTCTCGTTGGTCAATGATAATTTTAATCTGCTCTTTTTTATTCAAAACATTCTTGCTTGATAATCTATCAAGCAAGATATTCGTTGTATAATTATACAAATAGCTTTTTTGATTTTGCAAATCAACATAAACTTTTTTCTTATTCAAAACAACAGACAAAATCTTTAAATCTTGAGCTTGGGCTAATAATTTTAGAACTCTTTTTTTAGTTGTGGTATCACAATGATAAGCGTGCAATTCAGACACTTTTTTATATTTCTTTTTCAGACCACGATGGACTTTTTTAACACATTTTTCAACACAGCGATGATTATCGGTAAAAACAATGGTTAGAATAAACCAGTTGCTTGATTTTTTACTAAATCCCAGATCACCTGATTCGTCTAAAAATATAAACGACATAATCTTAATGTTTAACAATGCCGCGGATTTTTATATTGAAGCTGTTTATCAAATCCGTTATTTGGTCAATAAATTTTTGGTAAAGCGCGGCATTGCTTACAATTTTATAACTCTCGGGAAATTCCTTTTGCAAAATTTGGGCAAATTCTTTGCCCGCTCCCCGCAAGTTTAAAAACTCAAACCAATAATAATCAACGAAGTTCCTGGTTTTGCTTACAATATCCGGCAAATCAATCAACTTCGGAATAATCGGGCTTACAAAAGCATGGGTGCGGATACCCTGCTCTTTCAATTTCTGCAAGGCGGCAATTCGTTTTGCGGCTTCGGGCGCTGCTGGTTCAAAAATTTCTTTGGCCTTGCCAGTGAAGCTGTTTATTGTTAGCCCGACCTCTGCATTTTTAAACTGTTTCAGAATATCAATGTCGCGCAAAACCAAATCAGACTTGGTTAGTATGGACAGCTTGATATTTTTGTCCATATTCTCCAGCAACCGCCTTGTAAGTTGCAAATCCTTTTCAACGGGCTGGTAGGCGTCGCAAATCGAGCTCATAAACACCCGGCCCTTTGCTTCTCTGCCTTTGACTAGCTCGGGGCCGTTAACTTTCGCCTCCAGCCAAGTCCCCCACTTGCCGTATTCCGCCGGCCGCCACTTGGCCATAAACTTGGCATAGCAATAAAGACATTGATGGCCGCAGCCCACATAGGGATTTATCACCCAATCAGCCCCCAGCTTGGTTTTGCTGAAAATCTCTTTGGCTTTAACCTCGATTATTTTCATTTTTTTCTGAAACCTGAATAATTGTGAGGGTCTGACCCTCGCAATTATTATTCGATGTTGCCGCATTTCTGGCACAGGGGGAAAGACCGTTTGTAGGCCAGACGGCGGATTTTCTTGCCTTTGTCGGAAAACCAGAGGGATTTGAAATCATTTTCAATCAAATTGCCGTAAGAATAATCGCCAAACAAATCAAAGCAACACATCACCATTTCGCCGTTAGCCAAAACCGTAAACACTTGCTTAACCGCCGGGCATTTCTTGGGCGTTCTCTTGGGCGTCAATTCTTCGTTCTCTTTCTTGTAAATGATCTCCTCGTCATAGACATCCTTGGTCGGGAAGAATTTGCGAGCGAGAGCCTTCCGCTCTTCTTCACTGTAAGCGTAAGGGCTTAAGATAAACGGCTTAATGTATAATTTGTCCGATCCTATCTCTTTGGCGAACTTTTTAATGTCCCCTATTTGGTCCTGGTTGTATCTGTTCAAAATAAACTGCAACGTAACAACGGGCCGATGCTTTTTCATTTCCTGTTTCAACGCGCAAAACCGCCGGATATTGCCGATTACCTGCTCGAAATTACCGCCGCACCGAAAGGCCTCAAACGATTGCTTGGTGAGGCCGTCCAGGGCGAATCTTATCTCACCCAAGCCCGAGTTTAGAATAGCCCGCGATTTTTCTTCGGTAAGCAAAGAGGCGTTGGTGGAAATCATCGTGTGCAAATCGGCTTTGCCGGCATATTTTATCATTTCAACAATATCAGGATTTAAAAGCGGCTCGTTGGAATTGTAAACATAAACAATATGAACGTACTTTTTGATATGGTAAGGCAATTGAAGGGGAACGTGAAATTCTCGGTAATTCTGATTCTAGCGTGCAAAGACAAAGCGTAGATAATAATACAACTGATAAAAATAATGGGGAAGGCAGCGGCGAAGATGATAATATTGGCCTAGGTGGAAAAGTTAA
>JAQUKS010000009.1 GCA_028718965.1 Minisyncoccota bacterium | reverse complement strand
AGACAGAGCTGAATCTCCGCGAAACCGTCTTCGGAGGGCTGAACCTCTGACCAAAACAATACATCGCCCAAAAAACCTTCGACTTCTTTATCACGGCCGCTTAGCTCCTGGCAGATGGCTTGAGCTGATTCGGGCGATTCAACCGGACGGCTCTTCAGGGTTTTGACAATCTCCTTGGCGCCGTTTGAAGAAAAAAGCTCCAGGCTGGCCTGGTCGATAAAATCCAGGCCCGAAGGATAATTCAAAACCAGGCTTACAAGCCGCTCCTGCAAAAGCGCGCCCCGCGATTTCGCCTCTGTTTTTACGACACTCGGCGGACAGGCAGGAGCATAACTGCCGATGGAATTGTCGTTTCCGGTTTCAATCCGTGCCATTTCCTCAAGCACCGCCCCCTCGGAAACCTGCAAAATATCGGCTAATTTCTGGGCCCAGTGCGACCTTACAATGGCGTTGGAGATTTTTTTAAGATAGGGCAGAATAAACTGGGCGATTTGCTTTTTGCCCGAAGGCAAGGCAGCATCAAAGCGGTTTAAGGCAGTCTCGAAATAAAAAGACATTATTTCCTGGGCGCTTTCGATTAGCTTGGCCCATTGTTCCGGATTCTGGCTGATAACGTCCGCCGGGTCAAGCCCTTTGGGCATTAAAATGACTTTAACATTGAGTTCCTCGCCAATGGCCAGATCGATGCCCCGGGTGGTGGCCGCGTCTCCGCCCGCGTCAGCGTCGAAAGCCATTAATAAATTATTGGTATATCTTTTAATGGTTTTTAAGTGCAAGTTGGTCAAAGCAGTACCGCTTGCGGCTACTGTGTTGGCAAAACCGGCCTGATGCGAAAGAATCACGTCCATATACCCCTCGGTGAGAATGCATTGGTCGTTTCTTCTTATCTCGGTTTTGGCGAAATTAAGGCCGTATAGAACACGGCTTTTGTCATATAAAGGCGTGGCCGGGCTGTTAATGTATTTGGCTCCCTTTTCCGCTTTTTCCCCGGGTTTTTCAAAAACCCTGGCCCCGAAGCCCACAACCTGCGAGTTCAAATCAAACACGGGAAAAATAATCCGGCCCCGGAAACGGTCGTAAGAATCACCCCCTTTCTCCGAAGCCACGGCCAGGCCAGCTTCCAATATCTCCTCCCTGCGATAACCCTTGCCCACCAGAAAGTCGGAAAGACTTCTCCACTGATCGGGAGCGTAGCCCAGCCGCCATTTCTTTATGCTCTCCTCCGTCAAACCGCGGCCGGCGAGATACTTCAAAACCTGTTGCCCGTTGTTTGAAGAATGCAGTTGTTTTTCAAAAAAAAGGCACGAGGTTTCGCAAATCTCGTAAAGACGGTTCTTCTTGGTCTGAATTTCGGGATGGTAATCCGGCAGCTGCACGCCCGCCTTGCGCGCCAAAAGACGCAGAGCATCGCCGAACTCAATGCCCTCCATTTTCATCACAAAATCAAAAACGCTTCCGGACTCCCCGCAGCCGAAACATTTGAACATCTGGCGGGTCGGTGAAACAAAAAAAGACGGGGTTTTCTCGCCGTGAAAAGGACAGGCCGCTCTAAGATTAATGCCGGTTTTTTCCAGCTTGATATAGCTTGAAACCACCTCAACGATATCCAGGCGGTCTTTGATTTGCTGAATAGTTGAGTCGGGCATATTCGGCTTCATCTTAGCACGGCCGATATTCAAAAACAATCCTGCTCCGCGCGATGGTGGTGAAGCGATTACCCTTGCCTTTTTGCTTGTTTAACGGCCTTTGATGGCCTGTATTTCAAACCCCGTGTGAGATTGACTACCGAGTTTATCTGGCTGTTTGGCACAAAGCACATTTCGCCGGTCTTGGTTTTAAGAACTACCCTCCTTAAGTTAAAGTCTTCCACCTGCCCCCTCCTGCCCGCAATCTCAATCTCCTCACTTACCCTGAACTGGTCTTCAAGTAAAATCATAACCCCGGAAAGATAATCCCTGATGATGTTCTGGGCGGCCAGGCCCAAGGCCAAACCGCCAACTCCCAAAGCAGCCAAAATAGGCGTAATATTAATGCCGATCTGGGACAAAAGAGTAATTGTGGCGATAAGCCAAATGATAGTCGAAAATATGGAGGTAAAAGCCTTTTTCAATGTAAGAAGACGCTGTTCGTCAACCACCACCCTTACATTGTGGGCCCCGTCATGGGCCCTCACCAGATGGCCGGTCATTTTCTGAATAAGTACCTTGGCCAGACGGTTGGCTAAAAAAGCAATCAAAAGAACAACAGCTACCCTCAAGGCCAGGGTTAAAAAACTGCTTAACAATTTAATGAAATTTAAATCCATATTTTTTAAATAATTAAATTTTAAAACTTAAATCGCCCTGTATTCTATTTCGTCCGGATTCTGGCCGCCGATAATCTTGTCTACCATTTCAAGCTCGCCCCAGATGCCGGGAAGCAACTCATAGCCCTTGGCCTCCTCCAGGCTCACCCATTTGTAATCAATGTTTTCCTCGTTCAATCTCACCTCGCCCGATCTCCAATAACACCAAAAGCTCAAGGTAATCACGGGAATGCCGTCGGGCCTGACAAAAGCCAGGTCCAGAAGATATTTGATTCGGTCTATTTCCAGCCCGACCTCCTCAAAAACCTCCCTTTTCAAGGTTTGCTCAATGGCGAAATACCAGCAGTCTCCGGTGGTCTTGGGAGTGTTGACGTAATCGTCAAGCTCGACCCCTCCCCCGGGCACTGTCCACATACCGGGAAAAACCTTTTTGTCGCGGCTGCGTTGAGCAATCAAGAATTTGCCATCCTTGACGATAATGGCTGTCACCACCACTCTGTGCAAATCCGTTTTCTTGTTTTCCATAAGTTATAAATAATCAATCCAGGGGCTCGATAATCGGCGGACATTTGACGCTTTGCCCTTCCCGACAATAAACCGAATCATAAGGATTCTTATCAACTATCCCGGCATTACCCTGGCTATCAATACAATACCAGGTTCTGCCTTTTTCTTTATTCAGAGGAGCGAACATACAGACAGCCGAAGAAGAAACTAAAGGAAAATGGGTAATAATCAAACGCCTGTTTAAATAGGAATTACGCTGCACTTCATAAATCAATGGCTCGATATCCGGATAAGTATACTGCAGCCTGTCATAATCGCCATATTCCGCATAAATAAAATCCATAATCGCCCTTGTCCGGTTCATCTCCAATATAACGCGAGTGTCTTTGGCTTTCGCATTCGTGTCGTCTTTTGGCGCTAAGAATATCAATGACAAAAAAACCGCAAGGCAAGCCAAGACAAAAATCAAAAATTTAACCAGGAAAGCTTTAGCCTTGGACCAGTTTCTTGCCCAGCCAAAAACACTAAATAATTTTTCAACGATAAGCGCTAAAATAATAAACCAAGCAAACAAAAAAATATCCAAAATCGCGAACAAAATAAGGAAAAGATAGGAAATCAAATTCATTATCAAGCTTGTTTGCCAAATTTTGGCTCTGCCTTGTGCTGTGCCAAAAAGCATCATAATAAAGGCCTCCATAAGAAAACTGCCCAAAAACAATACCACCAGCCAGCCGGCGGCATTAGCCAAGCTCTTTAAAATGTCGGCTTTCAACAGGTATCCTACGATAAGGCCAACCAGAGAGCTGGCGGCATTGACGGCCAAAGACACGAGCACTGATTTATTGGGGAACAAGCCCAATCTTTTTTTCAATTCCGCAGCCTCGATAATCACAACAGCTACGAAAGACACCGCTAAAAACAGCGGCGGATAACTTATCATAAAACCTACAACCGTGTTGGCTTGGCAGATTTGAGGCAGGAATAATCCTCCGCTTACGACAACCAATAAAGAAAAAGGTATAAGCCAGATATTATTTTTCATATTTATCCTAATTTTAACACAAAGAATCACTCGTCCAAAGAAATGCCCAGGCGCGAGATTATGTTTTGGGCCGCTTCCCCGTAAAAGAGCACAGGCTGGGAAAAATCTTCGATATGGGTCGCCTGGGGCTGTATCTCGCGAATGCCCTGCTTGTCAAAAGTTATCTTCAAAGCGATGCCTTCTTTGGTTTTCCACCACCTTTGATCAAAAACGAAATTGCCCAAAGAATAAAAAATGTATTTGCCTTTGTATATCTCGGCCGTTTGAACGACATGAGGATGATGCCCGATAACAAGATCAGCCCCGGCCTCGACGGCCGAACGGGCGAAACTTGTCTGGCGATCGTTGGGATAATCCTTGTATTCGGTGCCCGAGTGCATCGAAACAATGACAAAGTCGGCTCTTTGCCTGGCCGATCTCACTGCCTTGGCCATTTTATCGACATCCATTGAAGCAACGCCCGCTGTGCCGGTCGAAGCGAAATACGAAGAAGGAATCACGTCGCTGTCAGTGAAAGCCAAAAAAGCGAATCTCAAGCCGTTTCTTTGGATAATGGCCGGATTGTAAGCTTCAAGCGCGCTTGATCCCGCTCCGGCGTATTCGACGCCGGCTTTGAGCAGATTTATGAGAGTATTTTCAAGCGCGCCCTCTCCGAAATTCATTGTGTGATTATTGGCCAGAGAAACGACCGCGAAATTGAACTCGCGCAAAACAGCGGCCAGTTCCGGGTCGGCGCGAAAAAGCATCTCATCAGGGCCGATCTCGCGGCCCGCAGCAAGAGACGTTTCCAGATTGCCGAAAGCGAAATCGGCTGACTTGAGATAATCGCCAACCTTTAAAAAAGGGTAGCTGTGATCATCATGTTCTTTCATCTTGGCGGCCACGCCCCGCGAAAGCATGATGTCTCCGACAAAAATGATCGAAACCTCGGAGTCTTCACCAGAAGCGTTTTCCGGTTCATCGGAAGAAGCGAAAGGAGAAACGATTTGAGCGGTAAGGCCGGGCAAGCTCCCCGCGAAACGGCCGTTCATAACAAAAAAAGCAGCTCCCGAAAAGACCGCCAGAGCCGAAAGGCAGATCATGACAATAAAAAATATTCTTCGCATCGCGTTGTTATTCGATAAAAAGCAGCAAAGCCATCGCCAAAATGCCCAAAAGCAAAGCCAGAAACTGTTTCAATGATTGTTTGGGCTCGACATTGTGATGAAGCTCTGGAATCAGGTCCGAGCCGGCTATGTATATGAACCCCCCGGCCGCTCCGGCCGATATGGCCAAAGATAGCGCTGCCATTCTCTCGCCGAGCAAAAGCCCGATAGCCGCTCCCAGCACTGCCGTTAAAGCCGACAAAAAATTGAAGAACAGCGCTTTTTTCCAGGGAAGCCCCGCGTGCATCAAAACTCCCGCGTCCCCTATTTCCTGGGGAAGCTCATGGAACAAAACAGCCATGGTGCTGGCAATGCCCAAAGGCACGGACAGCAAATAGCTGGCCGCGATGATGATGCCATCCAGAAAATTGTGCACGCCGTCCCCCACCAGGTTGATGGTCGCGAGGGGATGAAGATGGTTTTCCGATATTTGAACGTGGCAATGGCGCCATCGGATGAATTTCTCCAGAACGAAGAAGATAAGGATACCCGACAGAACGCACAAAGAAAGCACTGCCTTATTGCCCATCTCCTCGAAAAGCTCGGGCAGCAGATGAATAAAAGCGTCTCCGAACAAAGCTCCGGCCGAAAAAGCCACCAGATAGAGAACGATGTTCTTGAGACGTTTTCTGGCCAAAGGCAAAAACAGGAAAGCGACGACCGCCGCCAGGCTCACCAGAATGACGCTGGAGAAAACCCAAAACCAGACGTTGTCCTCCATAATGCTCATCATAAATAATCGGTAAATAAAGATAATCTTTTGAAATTCATCAATCTTATCATATTTCGGCCCTGAATATCAAAGCCGAGCGTAGCCGCCCGGCTTCTCAACAGATCAAAACGGCTTTGCCGCTTTGATCAACTCGCGGATTTCTCCGGTTTCTTTGCCGAAAAAATCACGCACGCTTTCCATGTTCCAGCCAGTCTTTTCTACCAGCCATTTGGCGCCGCGCGATAGCAAGGCGACAGCGGCAACAACCAACGCCAGAATCATGGCGTAATAAGCGATAAAGGCAATGGCCGCGATAACCAAACCGATTATCTTAGCACCCAAGAATATGGCCAAGCCCGCAGCCGCCGCGACGATACCCAGCTTGAACCAGTCAACGGCCAAAGCTGGTGCCCTGTCTCCAAGATGCCACAGAGCATATTCCATTTCCTGGCCGTTGCTATCCCTTAGCGCATCCCCGCTATCATCAGCGAATCTTATGGATGGGGAAATCCCCTTCCAGCCAAAATATAATGTCGCGCTTTCGAAAGTATTCTCGTTGAGAAAAGCAATGTGCTTTTCTCCGGCGCTGTCTTGGACGCAGTAAAAGTCTAAAACACCGACTTCGCCGTCCTTGTCCATGAAGCCGATCCTTAAATGATCATCCGGATTTTCTACAAGAGACTTCAGCCGCGTATAAAGTTTGGCTATATTGTTCGCATCGTTATCGTCTCCCGTTAAAATGATGTCGGGCGGTTCGGGATTGATGCATCCCTTTACGGCAAAGGAAGCGGTCATTATCATCAAAGCCTTCAAAAAATCTCTCCGCGTGAGCATTGTCTGACTCCTTTCAAAAATTGATTATTAAAGTTAAAACCAGTTCAATTATAAATCAAAAAAACCGTGTTACGCACGGCTTTCAGGGTTGGAAAACAACCGATCAAAAATTTTTGACGATCTCCCCTTTGATGCGCTTCATGATATCCGAGGGGATCTCTTCTTTTACCTTGTGCGATGATTTGGGCCAATCGTCATCTGTCCATTCGATGCCAGCGAAGCTCCTGGGGCCCGAATACCTGGGAAGTATGTGAAAATGAAGATGAGGGTCTTTCATCATCAGCATCAGATAGTTGATCTTGTCATAAGAGAAGCTGGCTTTCAGAGCCTTCTCAACGTCTTTGACCACGTTGGCCAAATCCTCCATCTCCTCGAACGTAATGTCGGAAAACTTCTCGATGTGCCTTTTGATTATGGCAACGCAATTCCCCAGGGTCGTGTTCCTGTTTCTTAGCAAAAGCTTCCAATGTTTGTAATCCCTGATTAAATTGTTCTCTTCGTCAAAAACCTTAAGTATGTCACAGCAAGCCATATATAGAGATCGGGCGGGCTTATAGCCATTAAATCATCAATAGGATAAAAAGCAACCCGATGACAACGCGGTAAACTCCGAACCAAATGAAATTATTCTTCTGAACATACCCCAGCAAGAGCTTGACGGCCAAAACCGCCACCAAAAACGAAACAATGAATCCGACAGCCAGAACACCGACCTCCCCTGCCTGAAAGCTTACTCCGCTCTTTAGCAGATCATAGGCTGTGGCGGCAATCATGGTCGGCACGGCCAAAAGAAAAGAAAACTCAACAATGGTCTTTCTTTTAAGGCCCAGGGCAATGCCCCCAAGTATCGTAGCCGCCGACCTGGAAACCCCCGGCACTATGGCTACTGACTGGCACACCCCGATAACAAAACTTTGCTTGTAAGAGATCTTGCCTATTTCTTCAACAGCCCCGGGCCTTTCTTTGTGCAAAAGCTCGAAGACAACCAGAAAAACGCCTCCGGCAACAAGCGCGCCCGTGATCAGCAAGACATTCTCCATTAAAAAACTCTTGAATATCTTGTAAAGCAAAAAGCCCAGGACGGCTGTCGGAGCGAAAGCCACGGCTATTCGCTTAATGGCCTCTTTGTCAGCGAACAGCTTTTTCCAGTAAAGCCAGACAACAGCCAAAATTGCGCCAAGCTGAATGACGATCTCAAAGCTTTTGACGAAATCGCTCTGGGCAATGCGCAAAACCTTGGCCGACAATATCAAGTGAGCGGTCGAAGACACGGGCAGAAATTCCGTGAACCCCTCGACAATGCCCATTATTACGCTTTGAAGGTAATTCATATAATCGACAAAGCAGCTTTATTAAATATACAGCGGGGCAAAAGCTGCCTCCCTTAAAAATTTTTAAAATATTCCTTAATTCTATCTCTGTCTTCGTTTTCTTTTTCGCCCTTAAAATATATCTCGATAAAATCTACTTTGTAACTTTCACTTTCACAATGGAAAGCGTAAATAATCCGTATTCCGCTCTTTGAGCCTCGCCCTTTCAGGGCTCTGCAGGCGAATTTCTTAATTTTGCAAATTTGTATTTTTTCAGTACAAAAGTCTTGAACCGAAAAAATACTTAAATTGTTTATTTTTTGAATATGAAAAAGCTCAATAGCCGCAACTTTTGCTAATTCCAAATCGTCCTCAAGCGATCTGAACTTTTTGAGTAATCTCTTAAAATCTTTTTGAAATTCCGGCGTTTCGCCATAATTAATCCTGTTCGTCATAGTTCCTCACGGAAGTTTTGGGAGTGCGGTAGAATACGGCCTCGTAATCAAGCGGCTGGTTTTCTTTCGCGACGAGCCAAGGAGTATCCTCGTGAGAGTATTCGCTTAATTCTGTGGCGTTTTTATCGCCCAATCTGGCTATTACTTCATCAATATGACGCAATTCGCGCGCGTCTTTTAATTTTCTCAAATCCGGTTCGCGAATTGGCAAATATTTTCTTTGTGGATAATTAAAATACTTTCCCTCTACTTTTACAATCTCGCCATTTTTAATCATGTCATCAACAACAACTTTAAATTCAACCGGTGTCGGTCCGTAATGATTTTTAATATAAGTGGCGCCAATAAGCTGTTCCTCAAACTTTTCGTAAAAATCGAAATCAATAAAATAAAGCAACTTATAAACTACCGCCTCACCGACATTTGGTTTGCTGCCAATCTTTGACAGAATATAAAGCAAAACTTCTTTAAATTTTTCAAAATTTTTTTGTGGAACGCTTATCCTCATTTCTTGTTTTTCTTCTTTTGCTTTTTTAACGCCCTTTTTAACCTCTACTGTGGCAGAAGTATCTTTACCTTGAACAAAATCATCGAAAACAACACCAAAAATATCTGCCAGCTTTCTTGCTTCAGTGATAGTTAAGTCACGCTCGCCTTGCTCTATCTGAATATAAGTCGGGCGGGAAACGCCAATCTTAGACGCCAAAAAATTCTGCGTTAGATTGTGCTTTTTCCTTAGTTGTTGAATAAATTTTGAAAGCATAGTTTAAATTGATATTTTTTTAATCTTTCCAATACTTTTTCTAAATTTTTTAACAGCCATGATTTTAAAATTAAACTAACAATTATCGACCTATTTTTAATATAGACGATGTCAAACCGTTTGTCAATGCCAGTGTCAGAAATCTGTACACGAACAATCTTGTCTTCTGCCCCCTTCTTAACATTACAAAGAGCCAGTGTGGCAGAAATGAGCAGAAATGGGGTCAGCCACTGTTCCCTGTAAGATTCTATTACTCTGTCAGTCAGCGGACGGTGAACAAAATTTTCCGTGCGGAGAGGATTGGATTATGTTCGAACCTGGTGCAGAAAATGGTGGCTGACCCCATTTCTCTTGACCCCATTTCTCTCTCCATTTCTCTCTCTCAAAACTGCTTGACTTAAACAAAAAAACTGGCCCTTCGCCAATTCGCTTTCCTGCGTTTTTTCTTTTTTGTGATTGTTGAAATTCCGATACAAATATTGAGGTAGGTTATGCCTTATTTAAGATAGTCCTGCCCAAAAGTTCGCGGGGTGGAATAAATTTCACCACGAAACTGGTTGTAATCCACTAATCAAGCACCCTGAAAGTAGAAACTATCTCATCCAGAAATTTCTCCTGCAAAACACCCGCCTTTTGTTCTGACAAATCTTTCTGGTATGATTTCTCCGGCAGTGTGCTATAAAATTCAGAGGGCATTTTGCTGGCCGGGAGTATCCTTTTCATCTCATCGATAAAACTATCATCAGACAGATTCATTACCCAAGTTAAACCTGACGCACCAATATCAATAACGTCCTCGCCTGAACGAAATAGATAATCATCTTTCCACTTCAGTCCGTCAACACCATTGGTTGACACTGCTTTGCATTCTTTATCAACATCAACGACAACACCCGTCCCCCTATTTTTAACCCAATCTTTCAACGATAAGTTATCCCTATTATGCAATATCTGAATAATGACCAGCCCATTCTGATTATAGGCAAATTCAACATGCACCTGCGGGCCGCAGGGGATATTGTTATTCTCAGCACAATTAGGATCAGCTGGACCATCAGACGCTGCCCATCCCGATGGATACTTAATAGAATAATGAAATCTCTCGTTAGTATATATGGGCCAATCGTCAGTATTAGAACAATCAGCGGCAAGGCAAGAAACGCTTGAGGTAGCAGTGATATTTACGGAAGGCGGGGTTTCCTTTGCTTGTTTCCCCAGATAATATCGCAAAGAAAAGATACCCAAAAAAGCGACAATCACAAACGCTGAAAGTATAAAAAATATAAAAATATATCTTTTTTTATCCCCTAACTCCATAATCAAAAAATAGGTGGCGGCGTTATTATTAGTAATATAGACAGCGCCACCATGACCCAATGAAATTATGAATACGCCTTAAAAATTAAATCCTTACTTAACCTGATAAACCGTCCAGCAAGCTACTTTGGATACCCATTAAGCTAAAGTAAAATCATGATAGCCGGAATAATACTGCTTTATAAAGTTACAGTCATACCACTGCATCTTAGTAGGGGTAACCGATTTAACGATGGCCGTATGAGGTCCACCGCTCATGAAATTACTTTGCCACCTTAGCTGAATAATCTGCCCTGGTTTTACGGTATCGCCAAAAATACATGGGAAAGATGCCGGGCAGATATAATAACCTGACCAAATAGCCCTCACGACAGAGCTTGATTGCCATTGATAATTGTTGCCAAGGGTCGCTGGTATGTTCTTGCCAGTCGCATTCTGCACAACCATTCTCGCCCATTCCTTACATTGGCCGCTTACGGAGTTATACTGCTTCCCGCTTTGCTTTCCGGCTTCCGCCAGAATAAGTGAGTTATAATAATTATCCGTCAAAGCCGCCGGCGCTAGCGAGGTATCGCCTCCATCGTCATTAGTAGTTATAACATCATTATCACCACAAGAGAAAAATGTTGTTAATATCAACAAGAAAGCCAACACAACAAAAAATCTCATTTTCGTTCTCCTTTACAGGCGTATTCGTTATTCATTAAATAGGGACTACTTCAAGGTTAGCAAAAAAAAATTGGCTTTGTCAACACATTATCTAAAAAATGTCAAACTCTGCTGGCCATGTTCAGAAACACCCAATCTTGAAAAAAATGGGGTCAGGCACCATTTCCTGCAAGCTTCTATCGCTCCGTCAGTCAGCGGATGGTGGATGAAATTTTTCGTGCGGTGTGGATGTCCTAAACTTTGAACCAAACTGGCTCAAATTTAAGGTTCTTGATAAGAGTATAGAGGAATTACGCGCGATGTTCAAAGTCCATCCTGAATGGTTTGAGGTGCCGAAACCCAAATCTGTCACAGGAAAAAATGAGGTGGATTATTCGATTAAATAATCACCCTACCCTTACCTGGGCTGGCGAATTTTTTGGCGGCGTTACTGAAAAAACTAACTACTCAATTCCTCAATAAGCTTTTTCCAGACATTAAGATAAACAACTTCATCTAAACCAAGAGCTTTTTTGTATTCATTAAATGCGTTTTCTAGGTCAGCTAAAAGCGTTACTCTATCTTTAGATTCTACTTCCTCAAATTCTCTCTTTTTTGAATTCAAATAGTGTCTCAAACTATAATCTTTTGTCTCTGGTGTTGGATAGTTTAGAGTTATAACTTGCCCCCCTCTTTTATACTTAACAGGGTGAGTTACTCCATACTTTGAGATATTTCCATCTTCACAAACATCGCAACTACAAATTTTTGATTTGAAATCATTTTGGTTCAGATTTTGTTGGCGAATAATTTTTACAAAATCAGCAAAACGAATACGCTGATGTAGTGGATAAAAATAGTATTTAGACATCGGAATTCCGCCACCAACCGGAACCACACCACGGCTTTCACCGTATTCTAAACCATGGCAGGCCCCATTGAGCTTTCCTTCTTTAATTAAAAGAATTGAAAGATAGCCACTGTATAAATTGACTAATTTTTTATTTCCAGATAACTCGGTAATCAACTTTATATAGCCATCAAGGAACTCACTACCTGCCGTGACTTCCTCCAGTCCATCAATCCAAAGCAAGATACCATCAGCAGTGCTATTTTTATACTTCTCCGCAATTTTTCCCCTTTGATTTGATAATAAAATGTCTTTTGAAATTACCAGTTGGGCATAAATCTGTTTGTCTGGAAATTCCTCTTTTGCAATTTTGATAAAACTTTCGTTGATATCAAGCCATTCATCAACTGTATTGGCTGTCATGTAAAAATAAGGTGGAATTACTGCCATCGGAGAAAAAACATCCTCACCAAGTTGGCCATTCTCCAAGGTAAACTTCAAATATTTCCATTCCGGTTTTGATTCAATGTGTTTTTTAATGTCCAACTGAAAATTTATCACATTTTTGCAAAAATCTTTTCGGACATTTCCATTACTCATACTCTCTGGTAGCAGAGATTCCTTGCCGACAATTTCTTTTGCAGGAGATCCGAAACTATCTGCCAATTTTTGTATTGATTTTTTGGGGACTAAATTGCCTTGCTCGTCTTCGTTGGCAAGTTTATAAACATCATGTTGGAATGCATGAGTTTGGGGGTCAATAATAAATGGTTTGTCCTTAACATTTACGATAAATCCCGCAATAGCGGAGGGGGTATAAGCCACCATATTGCCGTTGAATATAACGGCATCATAGCTATTACGAAACTCGCTCATGAGGAAATATTTACTTTCCGCGTGAGTTCCGTAGCGCAGGAAATGTTTTGTATTGTTATTTAGCATAAGAAATTGTATTAAGCAACCACTCTCTCGTTGTTGGCCAAATTAAATTTGATTTTTGTGCTGGTAAAATTTCTTTCAATGGCTCGCTTTCTTTATAAAAGAAGAATAAGCCAATCCCGTGTTCTTTCAACGTTTCTAATAATTGATCGCTTGGATTTTCGCGAGCCGGTATACAGATATAAGCTTTATCAACTCCAAGCAAATGATCTTTTGATTGGATTACTGCCTTGCGCCAGTCATGCAATTTAAACTCAATAGAAATAATTTCATCTCCATCTAAAAGTACCATATCAATACATCGGGACAAAAAAGGGACTTGGATGTAGACCATTGATCCTTTTTCAATTAATTTCTTTTTTGCAAATCTTAATATTTGTGCTTCTGTCATATGTTTATGAAAGTAAGTTTGGCTCATTTCGTAAATTATCCAGTTTATTACCTAAATTACGAATGACAAAAAGTATTACGATTGCCAGAATAACTAACACGATATTTAATACCGATAGGTATATCCTAAAATTTGTAAAAAACCAACCAACCCAAAAAGAAAGTACAGAAGCCAAAATAGTTACCAATAAAGACGACCTAGAAAATTTAAACTTAGACCTAATTTTATCTAAACACATATCGTAACTATGATGACGAATCATGTCGCCCAAAAACGAGATATATGTATCCTCTTGTATTGCTTGAGCATTATCAAAATTACTTTTTACACGATCCACAAATCCGCTTAACAACTTTGCTTTCTTGGAGAGATTTTGATCTTTTGTTAATTTACAATCATTGAGAAAATCTTTTTCATTATAACCAAATTTATCAAAGAGATAAGACACCCCACTGATTAGCAGTGTTGCAACTCCGGGAACATACCAGTATAAGGAAATTTGATTTAGTAAAGTTTGATCCATGATCAATGCAGAATTTGGTTTTTAATCTCTGATTTTAATGTGTACTGCGGATATTTTTCATAGACATAACGTAGAATCGAAAACAATGAAACTCCATTGAATTTCTTTTTAAATTCTTTTAGTCCAGCCTTTTGATTGTCTGATAAGGATTCAAAAACTTTATTATCTTCTATATACTTTTTGCCCAAAGATGTCAGTGTGAAAATCTCTTGCTGATATTCATCAGTCGCATAATCAGTAAGGGAGATATTTTCCTCCCATTTTTCAAATTCCTCGGCTTCCTCCGGCGTAAGATCGCTTGCATTATTTTCTTCTATCTCAGTTTCAACAAATCCAATACTCTTAAAAAATTCGATGTCAGAATAAACCTCTTCTGACCATGGCCCAAACTTCCAAGCGACAAATTCGGCTAGGTTTTCAACATCAAATTTAAATTTAGGATATACTTCTTCTTTGAACAAAAAGGCCATTTTTACCAAACGAGTGCGGCCCCGGATTTTTTCATTCGGGTCATTTAAAACGCCTGGTGAATAAAGCAGTAGCAATAGCGTATCTTTTCCTGTTAGTTTTGTAACGATTTTCATATTCAGATCTGTATATTATAATATTATCCCGCATTTATGAAGCAATCTCAAATATTTTTATATCCCCGGTTTTGTCCGATCGTGCTCTTTTCACGACATTTGGTAATTTTCAGCAATAGTTTTTCCGCCCTAATGCCAAGGTGTAATGTAATCGGCTTCTAATTTTGCGGCGTTTATCTTATCCTTTCTGCGAACCTTCCCCCAATTTACATTCGCCATCCCTTTGCGGTAATCTGTAAAATTTTTACGCACTCGTACAATCGCATCTTGGAAATAATCCCATAACGCATTGGCATTTTTATCATGTTGATGTTATCGGTAGCACCTTCCAAACTTTAGGGGGCAAAAAGATAGCCGCTAGCGAAAGTTATCCATCAAAATAATCACAATTAACTCTGTTCATCATGTAAAATAAATTGCTTGCTCGGCTAATATTGTGGATTCCATAAATTACTTGATTGAAATTTTCCCGTAAGCTTTCCAGGAAATTTTACTTTACTGGGATACCCCTGAAACTGTTTGCTTTTTGAATAAGAGAAACATTCGGCCATTGATTCTTATCCGGGGGCAAAATAATTTTATTGAGCGAATCTTTAAACGCATTTATGCCACCATCTAAATGCAAAGCTATAAGTTCTTTTTCTTTCGCAGGATTTACCCTCATTATATAAGATTGATCTAAATAAATTAACCCATTATCGTAGGCACGATGATAAGTAGGAGAAAGAGCTATCCCATTTCTTACATCATCAATGCTTCCTGGTGCTTGAACGGGTAATATATGAGCCGCATCAATAAGGCGTAATTGCATTTGAGTGACTGAACATCGAAAACCATAAGCGCGCAATACTTGCTGTCGAAAGTTTGCTGCACGTGATATTCGGTCTATCATCTGGACAGTATGCTTTCGTTCAGCGGGAAGACTATTTATGTCTCTAACAGATATTGTTTGTAGAGATGCCGCTTTTTCTAACAAGTTAAATGTTGGGATACTGAATCCGGCCTTATGTAAACTTGCTGCATTAAGTATATATGAAATAAATTGATCAGGCCTAATACCGATCGCAATTTCTCCGTTGTCTTTGCGATCAAAAGACAGGCCATCTTGAATCGCCTTTCGGATTGTACGAATATCAATTTGCACTGATGGAGACCCCGTTGTAAAAACTTGGTGCCGCCCTAGATCAAATCCAGCAAACATATTTAAGCTGGGTTCATAGCCCATAAGTACCGTTGGCCCCGATGGGTTAATTTCCAAGGGAGATCTAACCGTAGTCATCTGAATTCTGTATTCATTCTCTAGATGTGGCCGCCCTCCGGGAGTTAAAGTCCAGATATAAATCCAGGTTAATATTTCTGATTCATCCGGAGAAGTAACAACAAACTTTCTGGGATGCGACCGTTCGGAAGAAACCAAAATTGAGGAGTATCCCGATTCTTGAACAGCATCCTTAATTGACTGTATAAGTTGTTGTGGTTGTATGGCAGCCATAGCTATTTTTTTAATTTTCTTTTTCTGCCCCCATCTTTCGGTAGGGATTCTTCTTGATTTCCATTCCAAGAAACAGATGGATGATAAAGTTTATAAAAAACATCCCCACTATCTTTATTGGTAAAACGCATTTCACCTTCAGGATTTTTATCAAATCTCCCTCGCGCGCCCCTTAAATATTCCTCAACTAATTCACTGCAAAGCCATCGTCGATTTAACCGCTCCGCAACCTCTCCGACTACACAGCTTCCTGCAAATGGGTCGATTACTAGATCACCCGGATCTGTAAGCATTCTAATGAAATACTCCGGCAGCGCAGAGGGAAAACGAGCAGGATGTGTTTTGATTCCTTTCTCTTTACAATAGCGCATATAATAAGAATTGCTTTCCGTATTTGGAATTGCAATTAAATTTGAAGGAATTGCAGCACCATTATCTGTAGAAAACTTAGTACTAATATCATGTCCGCTTGGTCGCAATTTGGCTTTATACCCATTTTTTAGAAGTGAATTCATTGACTCACTATAAGGAATTAAAACCCTTTTGTTACTTGCTTTTGGCCAAGGAGTTGGAGAGAGCCACCACACTGGATCAATGGCGTCTTTGACCCGAACTCGTCTTATTGTTACCCATTCAGCAGGAGAAGGGAGTTTAGACGGACTCCACCAAAAAAAATCTTGGGCAAGATGAAAACCGAAATTTTTGTAAAGCATTATCAATAATTCGTAGTGGTAAAGACTCCTAGTTGGTTGTCCAGGGATCCAAGAACCACCGATATCGATAACCAAAGACCCTTCGTTTCTTAAAACCTTTTTAAATAGGTAGGCAAAAGGGGCAAACCACTCCAAATATTTATCCGCCTCGACATTACCATATTCCTTTTTCCTTACTAGGCCAAAAGGAGGACTAGTCACAATTAGATCTACCGAATGTGGTTTAAGAGTTTTCAAAATATCTAAAGAATCTCCCAGATGAATAGTGCCAAGTTTTGTCTTGAAATAGGGCCTCCTAGATTTCATAAATTACTTTTTTATCTCGGTTCTAACTTATACATCCAGCGGAGAGGGTGGGATTTGAACCCACGTGTCCCGTTAGGGACCGACGGTTTTCGAAACCGTGCCGTTATGACCAAGCTTCGGTACCTCTCCGTAATTTGATTTAAAATACTGAATGAACTTGTCTAAATGTTTAGAATTAGATGACCCCACATCCAAAAAATAGTTGATGATTTCCTGTTCTTTCCTTAGAAAAACACTGAATGACGTCTTTTGTGTAGGATGCAAACCAATCTTTTCCAAACCGGTTTTGAAAAAAGACAAAATCGGCAATGAACGATTGGTGAAATTCATTCCGCAGTTATAATAACTTTTACCCTTGTAGTGGTGTCTGTCAACATAAAAACATCCATCGGTATCAAAAAGTCC
Source organism: Minisyncoccota bacterium (assembly GCA_028718965.1). Lineage (GTDB taxonomy): Bacteria > Patescibacteriota > Minisyncoccia > Minisyncoccales > CG1-02-41-26 > CG1-02-41-26. The sequence continues at coordinate 14,172 of JAQUKS010000009.1, read as the reverse complement.
CCTTAAACAGGCCTTAGAAAATATTGATGATTGTTTTATCCAAAAAGGCACATCCACCTGTTGCCTTACCTTACTTCCTATACACAAACCCATATCAACCAGAAACTTTATGAGCTTAACCCGCGAGATAACAATGCCGGCTACGTTTTTCTTTTCTCCTCTTGCCGGATAATAAACAGACGGAGTTACCGCGAATAATCTCTCAAGAAGTTTCGTCACATACAGTATGAAATCTTTATCATCAAATTTATTAAGAGTAATCGACAATTGATTTTTGCTTAACCCACCGTCCCCCAAAATAATACCTATACATTCAGCCAATTCTGACGAATAAGGCGGTACTTTGAAATGAGCACATACGTTGATGATGGGGTGTTTTTTGAATTTTCCTTCCTCTTCCCACCATTCACGCCACCTCCTTTTTCTATAGTCGGGATCACCTCCTACAATACCATATTTCTTATAAGCAGCAATACCGCCGTTACGCGCCCCTGTCGGAACATACCAAAATGGATCTTTTATATTGATACCTTTAGGCAAAGAAGTTTTGGTGTCTCGGCATAACCCCTCCAAGGCGGAAAGTGACATTAAATATTTTTCTCGTTTCCAGTCCCTGATTGTTCTAGCAGAAACACCAATGATGTCAGCGAGCTGATTAAAATCTGCTCCTAACTTATGTTGCACATTTTCTAAAAAAACTCTTTGCTGCCCCCTAGGAAATAACACCCTCTTTTGGTATAACATAATCTATTCTGCTATGCTTCCATTATATCACAAAAACAAGAAGAAAAACGAACTTCCGATATCTGTCGTTCAGCCGCCTGACTAACTTAAAACTAAACAGCCTTTGTCAAAGCGATTTGCGCTTGGAAGAGGGCTGGTATAAAATGAGATAATGCTGAATGAAATCCTCAATTATTTGAGCAATCCTCACAACATAGGGCTGGCCCTGCTCATTGTCATGGCGGCTGTTTTTTTGCTTTACGGGTTTTTCATCTTTTATCATTTCATCAGGTTCGGAGTGGGAGGTAAGCCCAAGATCCTGGCTTTGGTATTTTTTATCGGCGCGTGCTTTTTATCAGCCATCACTCTGGTGGCTTACCAAAAGGTTGACTGGGCGTATGTTTATCAGGCTATTAAAGACGCTTTGCACGTCGTAAAGCCATATTAAAGCGACATGCCATCAAGAATAATCAATTCGAGCAATAGTTTCAGGAATCAGGCGGCCGGCGAGCAGACCGTGCTTGTGAGCAGGCGGCACTGGATAGTTTTGCTTGGCCCGATTCTGGCCATGGCCGTGTTCGCCCTCATGCCCTTCTTTGTTTACCACTACGTGAGCCAGGCAAGCTGGTATGGCCAATGGCTGGGTGCGCTTTGCTTTGCTGCTGCTGTTTACTACTTTTTGCTGTGGGACGCGCTTTTCTACAATCTGATGCTCTACGTTCTCAATACCATTGTCATCACCGACAAAAGAATAATCAAAAACGAGCAAAACGGCTTTTTCAAGTATAGTTCGGCCGAACTTGAGATCGAGAAGGTCCAGGACGTTTCCGTGAAAGTGCAGGGATTTTGGGCGGCTATTTTTCATTTCGGCGATCTGGAGATACAGACCGCCGGCACGCAGAACAAATTCTATTTCGACCGAGTGCCTGATCCGGAGAAGATCAAAGCCCTGATCACGGATATTAAAACATCTTCGTGAATACCGCTGTTATTTCCGAAGCAAAATCCCGCTTTCGCGGGATTTTTATATTATTATTGGAAAAGCAGCTCTTGCAATATTAGGGTTCAATCAAGATTCGCGGGAGCGGTTGGGGGCTGCTTTTTGCCATATCCTTCGAATGCCCGCAAAACCTCCAAAGGCACGGCAAACACGATCGTGTTGGACTGGTCGGAGGAAATGTCGTTTATGCTTTGCAGAGTCCGCAAATGCAGGGCACCCTGCGAGGCTGCCAGGGTCTGAGCGGCTTTGGCCATATTGTTGGCTGACATCAGCTCGCCCTCGGCCTTGATGATAATGGCTCTTTTTTCTCTTTCGGCTTCGGCCTGCTTGCCGATGACCCTTTTCATTTCTTCGGGCAGAACGATGTCTTTGAGCTCGACGTTCAAGACCTTGATGCCCCACGGATCGCTGGCAATATCAATGATGTTGCGTATGTTCTCGGAGACCCTGTCTCTCTGGGAAAGCAGATCGTCGAGGTCGACCTGGCCCACGGCGTTGCGCATGGTGGTCTGGGCAAGCTGGGAAATGGCGTAATAAAAATTCTCGACCTCCAAAATCGCTTTCTCGGCTTCCTGCACCTTGTAATAGATCACCGCGTTCACGCCCACTGAAATATTGTCTTTGGTAATGGCTTCCTGGTTGGGCACGTCGACCGCTTTTACCCGCAGGTCGACTTTTTTATAGGACTGGATTATCGGAAAAACCAGCCGCCAGCCCGGCTCCATAGTGCCGGTGTATTTGCCCAGCAAAAACTTGATGCCTTTTTGATATTGGTTTATCTGCTTGATGGAGATCAGAATAATGAAAACGACAATGCCCAGGATCGTTAAAATTATGTTAAGCATATTTGAATTATTTATCTTTGCCTGTTTTAATTATACTCCTCTTTCCAGGGAATGTCGCCCCTGGCGAACTCGTCTTTCAAATCTCTTTTGATAATGGCCAGCGCGGCTTTGAGCTCCGGAAAATCAGCAACCGCCTTATCGGCATAATTGGCTATGAACTGGGGCTTGTCGTATGTTTTATGCCCCGCTTCGACAAGCTGGGTGAGGGTTTCCAGTTTGTCGAGAGCTTTTACAAACTTGGCTTCTTTGCTTGAGTGGTCTTCGTATTCTTTCCACAAATCATATATCTCCCGGCCCATTTCGCGCGGCAGAGACGCTTTTATCTTTTCCATCGCTTCTGATTCGAGTTTTTGCTTTTCTTCCTTGGACGCTTTGCCTTCGGCCACTAAAACAGCGTCGATGTCGCCCGTGATCGACTCGGCCAAATCGTGAACCAGAGCCATTTTAACGCACTTCTCGAAATCAGCATCAAGCCGCAATTCTTTTGCCAAAAGGAAAACCATCAAAGACAATCGCCATGAATGTTCGGCCGAGGACTCCTTGCGGCCCGATGAGGTGAAGTTGTATCTCAAAACCGATTTGAGATTTTCAACGATATGGAGAAAGTCGAAAATCTTTTCCAAATTGGGTTTCTCCATTGGAGCTTTCATTAGTGGACCCGGGGGGACTTGAACCCCCAACCTCTAAAATGCCATTTTAGCGCTCCGCCAGTTGAGCTACGGGCCCATATTATAATTTATCAAACAACATCTTTGCGATTGTCTCTAATTCCAATTGGATTTCCGATCCCCGCGAGCTAACCACACAAACACCCTTATAATCTTCCCTCTTAGTCGGCTTTCCAACCGTGCGTGGGTCTGGTTTAATCTTGTAAAAACATCTCAATGGTATACCCAACTTTTGGGACCAAAACCTATTTAATCCATTTATGTCTTGATCAGCTCTATGAGAAACCCAGCATCGGAAAATCTCATTACTTATAACATCAGGATAGCATTTTTTCAATAGATTGACATAGAAATTAAGCAGGCGCGGATCTGAATTACCCAACATCAATCCCGAATGGTTTTTCCACTTACTTCCTTCACAATAATAAATCATAGCCAGAATGACTTTCAGGAAATCCTTATCCTGCAACTTATCAATCAAGTAGAAATTTTTGCCCACTAATCCTTTTAAGAACTGCTGTCTTTTTTCCTTTTTTGCCATCAAAGCGGCGGCGCGAGATTTTTTCTGATTATCGGAAACAATCTTTTTAATCCTCTCCTGACATCTAAAGGGTAATTCAATACCATTGCACCAATAAGAAAGAGTGCTTTTAGGGATCTTGATCTTCAAGGCCTGCTGAATTTCTGAATATGTTTTACCGGTCCTCCTCAGACCAATTGCCTTTTTCCTTAATTGTTCTCTGTCCATTATATTATTGTACCACAGACCGTTGCAATGTGCGAAAAAGTTATACAGCTCTATATGAATGCTCCCTATATTACTATTGCAAATTAGCACAAAAACCGTATTTTGCAAAATCTGGTGCCCTCGAGAGGAATCGAACCCCTAGTCTTTTCCTTAGGACGGAATTGCTTTATCCAATTAAGCTACGAGGGCAAAAATATCATCTAATTAAAATTGTTTGAACAAATCGTTCTCTTAAGGCAATAATCAATTTTAAAATATCTCCACCTCTTTTTACAACAATTCTGCACATTCCATGCTCCGAACGTCCCCGCGTCATTCCATCATTTAATCTAATACGAAATTTATTTTTTGGAAAGCCCGTAACTCTTGCCCAATAGCTTAAGCACTCTTCCTTATCCATGCCGGAAAATATCCTGATTGTCGGCACTAAACCGCTATCTGGAATTTCAAAAACATTACGCATTATCCAAAGATATGTTCTGATCATTGTTCCATCCGTATTGATGAAATCGCATCTTTTTTTGTGTCCTTCTCCCCAATAAAGCATTGCTACGGCAATAGCAGAATCTCTATGCTTACCTGCTAACAAAGACTCGGCCCTGACATCAGCCTTCTTCATGCGAGCCTCCTTAAGCTTTCTACTTCCTCCTTGATTAGACTTGATCCTCGCACGACATTCGGGCGAAAGCTCTATTCTCTGAATATGGTGCCAAATCGTTGTTTTCGGTATCGCAAGCATCGCAACCAACTCATTTATGCTATATCCTTGTCGCCTCAACGCTTTTAGCTTTTCAATTTTTTCCGTTGAATGCACTCTCATTATTACATTTTAGCATAAAGTATCTTAAATAGGAATAGCTTATGTCTATATATAAAGTCAGCATAAGTTCTAATGGAACGCTTACAAAAAAACAAACGATTCTCGAAAATAGCAGAATTTTCCCCTGTTTTCAATCGGTTTTTGATGATAAAATAGAGATGTCTTAAAATTATGCAGACTGATAATTCCATTGTTCAAATAGTCAAAAAGGCGCTGCCCGCGGTGGTGAGCATCGCGGTGGTGCAGGAGCTTGAAGATTTCGAATTTCCGCTGAAACAGCCGGGCAAAAAAAGCCTGAAAACAAAAAAAGAAATCAGCCCGTCTCTGCCCAGTATCGTGCTTGGAGGGGGCTCGGGATTTATCGTTGACGATAACGGCATCATACTTACCAACCGTCATGTTGTAACCGATCCCTTGGGAGAATATCTGGTGGTTATGCCCAACGGGCAGAAAATAATGGCTGAAATCCTGGCGCGCGACCCGATTCACGATATCGCTATCCTGAAGATCAATCCGTCAGCGGCCATTTCAGCCTCTCCCCTGCCGGTCATACCTCTGGGCGATTCCCTGAAAGCCGAACTGGGTGAAACTGTGGTGGCTATTGGCAATGCTTTGGGTATGTTCCGCAACACCGTGTCAGCGGGGGTGGTATCCGGGCTTTCTCGGGAAATCCAGGCGCAGAACGAGATCACTAACGAAAGCTCGAAATTGCGGGGATTATTGCAAACCGACGCGGCAATCAACCCGGGCAATTCCGGCGGGCCGCTTTTGAACTTACAGGGCGAGGCCATCGGCATAAACGCGGCCATGGTATCGGGCGCGGAAAATATCGGCTTTGCTCTACCTATAAACAACGCCAAGTGGGCGCTGAAAGAACTGAAACAATACGGCAGAATCAGGCAGCCGTATCTGGGCGTGCGCTACCTAGCCATTGATTCGGAATTAAAGCATCAGTTCGGCCTGCCGGTCAGCTATGGCGTACTGGTAATGGCCGAGCCGGAAATAAAGCAGGCCAGAAAACAGGCTGTGGTGCCGGGCAGTCCGGCTGCTAAAGCCGGGCTGAAAGAGGCGGACATTATTTTGGAGATTCAGGGCAAAAAAGTCACTACCGAACAGACTGTCAACGATATTTTGGAAATGTGCCATATCGGCAGAGAAATACCCGTCAAAATATTAAGGGACGGCCGGGAAAAGATATTAAAGATTATTTTAGGCGAAAAAACCATTTAACAGCAAAGCAAAAACCCGCTTTAAGCGGGTTTTTGCTTAATGGGAGATCGACGGGATTTGCACCCGCGCTGACTCCTCCACAGGGAGTAGTGCTGCTGCTACACCACGATCTCCACGCGTACGATACGACGGAATCTTGCAATATTGATTTTGTGTTCCCCGGGAGGAATCGGCCTCGCCTCTCGCGGGCTCGTCAGCGGGCTCGGGCTGGCCACCGGCTCGCGGTTTCGCCTGGTGGCGAAACATCGCTCCGGCGTTCGCTTCCTCACGCAGGGCAAGCAGTTGCCTTGCTCCGGGTTCACAATTCGTTCCACTCATTGTGTCCCCGGGAGGAATCGAACCCCCATCTAAAACTTAGAAGGTTCTCGTTCTGTCCGTTGAACTACGGGGACAAAAGGCCGAAACAACCGAATCCTAAACAAAAAAACGGCTTTCGTCAATCAAAAAACTATGGCGAGGTCGTCGCGGCGGGTGTCGCCGGAACAGGTGAAACAGCTTTTGCGGCCGGTGATGATGCTCTGAATTTTTGGAAAAAATCGGGATATTGCTTTTCGGGCAGTTCTTTCATGACAGCCTGGCCTTCTTTCCAGCGGATGAAAGTCTTGTTTAATAAATCCTGGTTAAGCAGCGTTGAAAAATCCTGTGCAGAGCCTGCGGCGGGTTTTACGAAATAGTATTTGGCCAATAGAATGCCCGCTATCAAAAAATCAACGAACAAAAACAGCAGAAAAAAGAAAATCATTCTCTTCCAAAACAATTGTCCGACTGCCTGAAAAAAATTTTTGACGGAATTGGAATTGACGCTCATAATAATCACTTTTTGATAATCGGCGGATTGCCTGAAAAAGCCCGGATATCCAAAGAAAGAGCAGCCTGGCTGTCATCGTCCGAAGCGGCTTTTTGCAAATCCAGGCGGGTGATATTGATAACCCATTGGCTGTTTTCCAGCGCCTCCACGAGCCTCAAACAGTCGGCCAGATCGCCTTCGGCTTTTACGCGCACCCCTACGGAAGACCAAATATCTTCTTTTACTGCCGGAGAGTCAAAAGGCGACGTGGTAAGCTGTAAATCATAGCGGGCAGCCTGTTTTTCCAAAAATTTCAAAAACTGGACCGGAGCGGAAGAGTCGATAAAGGCGCTCTGAACGATATCCGTGTAATTTTTAAGGTCGTCAATATTTTTTTGAAAGTCGCTCAAAGAAAAATCATTCTGCCCCAGGGCGGCCAGGATGCTTTGCTGATTATTCAGGTCCGCGGAGCGGGCCTGAATCCTTTTTATCAGGGGCGATAAAACCAGGGAAAAAATCAAAACATCAATCAGACACGCCGATAAAACAAACAGATAAATTTTTTTGTCGGCTCGCAGCATAAATTATTGCTTGTTGGAGGGAATAAAGCTCAAATTCAAAGAAAACTCTGGATACCTGGCCTTTGACCAGGAGCTTGGGCTGAAATAGATATCCTGAAAATCACTCTGGCGCTCCAGCAGTTTTTTAAACTCATAAAGATTCTCCCGCGAACCAATCATCCCGTCCAGGCGTATATCGGCAAAGACCTCCTTACTCGGGGCCTTGGAACTCAAGCGAAAGGACAAAACCTTGAGCCCGAGATCGGACGGAACCAGCGGCAAAAATTTGCCAAGAAAAACGGAAAATAAAATCTGCTTCTGCGAAAAATCCTGCAGCTTTTCCAGGGTATTGTTGAGCAAAGCAATGTCAGTTTTAAAGGACTGAAAGCGCGCGGACTGGAGCTGCTCTTCTTTTTGGGCGGCTATTTGCTTAAGGTCGCGTGCCCGGTAATCTAAGAAAGCACTCAAAAACCCGAGAGCTAAAACCAAAATCAGCAAACAAATAAAATGCAGGGAAAGGATAGTCAGCACCTTGCGGAAAATCATCTCTTTTTTCAGGCCCTGTTTATCTTGTGAAGGCAATAGATTAATCATAATAAGAAGAAGCGCCCAGCGCCAGCCCGAGAGCCGCCGCGTAATTAAGGGATTTTTCCAAGGTTATGGGCAAAACTTCTTTGGAGGAAGGCGGAAATATATTCACCCAGGGATTGCCCAACTCTACTTTAATCTTCAGCGAATCGGCCAGAAAGCTGGCCAAACCCTTTAAACTGGCTCCGCTGCCGCAAAGCAGAATCTTTTCCACTCTCTGGGGCGTTTTTGTCGCATCAGCAGAAAGATTATGAGAATGGTAATAATCCAAATGCTTTTTAATCTGCTCGGTCAAATCGGTAAGGGCCGGAACAATGGCATCAAGCGTCTTCTGATTGCCCCATAGCCCTTCTGTTTGCCTTATTTGTTCGGCCTCCCGAACGCTGATTTTGAGCTGGCTCGCCAAAAGGCTGCTTATCTCCTTTGAAGAAACCGGAATAGTTGAAGTAAATCTCAAACTCGAGCCGGCAAAAATAGCGAAACCGGTACGCGACTGCCCGAAATCTATTATCAGCAAGGGGCGGTGTTTGATGTTCTGCTTTACTAAAGCGCGCGCCAAAGACAAAGACTCGACTTCCATCAAGAATGGCCTGAAGCCGGCCAGCCTTAACGAGCGCGCGTAACCGTCGACTATCTTCCTGGGGGTGGCTGCTATCAAGACCTCAACGCACTCGCCCCGAGAAACATTTTGCGGACAATCAATAATTTCAAAACCCAGATATACTTCGTCCAGGGGCACGGGAATATAGTTTGCGGCTTCAAAAATAACCGCTTGTTTGATTTCTTCTTTCTTTAAATCAGGCAGGCGCAAAACATCAACGAACGATTTTTCTTCAGGCAGGGAAACAGCCGCGTACTTGGCTCTTATTTTTCCTTGTTCGGGCCGGGCAACGGCTTGTTTTATGAGTCTGGCGAATTCGTCTTCATTTCTAATCTCGCCCCGCGTTACCAGGCCCTCGGGAATTTCCAGTTGGCCGTAAGCGAAACGCGGCAAATGTTTTTTGGCCATGTTTAACTGGACCACTTTTAAAAAAAGGTCGGAAATGTCCAGGGCGAAAACATCGATGCGGGGTGAAAAAACGTTAAACATATTTGAATTATACCCGATTATCGCCAATTAAAAAAGATTAATATTCTTCTTCCCAGTGGTCGATGGAAATTATCGGAGAGTACTCCGAGCTGCCGAAAACATCAACGATAACATCCGGATTAAGGTAAATATCAATGCCGTTCCACAAAGAAGAAAGGGTGAGCTTTTTGGCCACTATCCCCCCGTGCACGACAATCGGCGCGGCTATCGAAGACAATTTCGTTTCGTCGCCCGAATATATCAAACCCTCCACGTTCAAAGCACTAAAACCGATTCCGAGCCAGCTGCTGGTGTTTATCTTCCTGAAAGCGAGGAGTCCGGAAAGCGCGTCTTCGGGTTCGCCGGGCCGCGACACAACTACCTGGGCGAAGCCGCACCTCAAATAAGGATATTCGCTTCTTGTCCAGCACAGCGACGTGCCAAGGTTGATATCGCGGCCGGATGCCAAAACGCCGTTTATCGTGAGCTCCTGGCCCGCTCTTATGTTAGCGTCTCCTGTAACATAGATAACCGTGCCCGCCGGAGACGAGAATTGCGGATAGTGAGACCAAAGCATTGCTTCGAATTCATCGGGCGTGAACAAACAATTCACTTTACCGTCGCTTCTTACCGAGCCGCAATCGCTGTTTTGGGCCCGCGAGATATACGAATCAGGTTCCGAAGAAGTAAAATCCAAAAACGGCGGCGCGATGGCAGCGGGCGGGCATTCGGACGAAGCGGTGCAGTCTTCATCGCATACATCGGGGCTGCAAACAGTTCCCTCAATCTGGCCGCCCGACGAAAAAACAACGCCGGCCGCGGCCAAAACTTTGCCATCGGTTTGCACTATGCTGCCGTCTTTGACATACAAAACACCGTTAGACAGAAAATCCCCGCTATGAATGCGTAAAGGATTGGCAGCGCTTATTTCCACGTTATCGCTCGCCCCGCTGGATAAAATGCCATACTGCGCGGCCGGACTGCCCATGGGCTTGAAGACGTTAAGCTTGACGACTCTTCGGGCAACGGCGTTATCACCCGCGCTTATCCGGGCCGTGGCGGTAATTTCAGCTTTGGCACAACCCGAATTAGCGATGGTAATTTCATAACTGTTGCCCGACCCGAGAGCGTCCAAGCGGCTGTATGGAGGAATCGACCAGGCGGAGCAGGCGGGGTCTTCTTCGGAAGGCATAGTTTCGAAAGCGCTTTTCCAGGCCGCGTCGTTTTTTAATTTGAAAACCGCTTCGGAAATGCCTGCCTCGGCCAGATAGTAAGCCCTTACGCCGGCATCATAGCTTTCAACTGTTTTAAGGCCCGCTACGGTAAAAGACAAAAGATAAGTTGAGGAAAAAACCATAACCCCCAAAATTATCAGCGCCAGTATCATAATGCTCCCCCGGCTGTTTTCCGATAAAAAAGCTTTTTCCATAGCGCTAAAAATTACGGCCTAAAATACCGGTTTGTAAATCAACCGTCTGGCCGCCCTTATTCAAACTCAATGAAATATTCACCGTACCCAGGCCCCAAAATTGCAGGCTCCGCACATATTCAGCCACTACTTTGTCTTCCAAATCGCAGGGCTGGGTATGAAGATCATCCCCTCCTTCCATCTTGCTGTCATTCCAGCGATAATAACCTGAACAGGCGGCGCAGGAATCATAGCAATAAACCCGATATTGGCGATGAAGCTCCGAAGTGTCCGGATTCACGTAATAACGGATGTAATAATAATTGCTTCCCAGGTCCTGATAAGGAGAGGGCGTATGGCCGTCCTGGAATTCCAACTCCGAAGGCGGAGGATTTTGAGGCACATCCGGCACCTGGGGCAATTGTGTAACCAGTTCCGAGGCCTGGCGCAAATCACGGGATATTCTTTCCAAAGCAATCCGGCCGTTTTGCAAAAGTTCACTGCTGTCCTCGGTCTTACGGTAGAACTTTTGCGAAAGAATAAAAACATTGAAAATCAAAGCAGCCATCAAAGAAAAGATGGCAACGACAATTAAAATTTCGACTATGGTAAAACCTTTACGTAGCATACGATTTCTATTTCGCCGGTATCAGACTCGCGACACTGAATTCTCCGGGAAGCAAAGGCAAGGACGTTTTCCAGGAAACAACGACGCTTACTTTTTTCAGGCCCGAATCCGAAAGGCTATCCTGCAGATTGGCGTCGACATAACTTATTATCGTGCGGCGGGAAAACAACTGAAAAGGAGGGGCCAGAGCATCCTCGAAAACGTCTCCCGGCGCGGTTGTTTCATAGCCCTGCGAATTTATCGCCTCTATTTTCTCCTGGGCCAGTAAAATCGCCTGCGTCTTCATATAGCCAGCCCGCTCCAGACCGAAAGCCGCGGGAAAAACCTGCAGCAGGGCCAATAAGCCGACGAACAAAAAACTAATAGTGAGCAAGATTTCTATAAGAGTGAAGCCGTTTTTATTCATACTGCTACTGGATTTTTATGAAGCCCGAAGGCCGCACCTCAATGGTTTTGCTTTGCTCGCGGCTGTTCTTCAGAGCCACCGAGCCGGTTTCGCTCACCGCGCCCAAAACGTTAAAAATAACTTCCTGATTGGTAAAACCGCTCACCTGAAAAATCCTGATGTCAACGGGCAGCTTTTTATTAAGAATTTCCAGAGGCGTATCGCCGAGCCTTGAGATCCGGTAGCTGTTGTCGTCCGGAAAAAACCGCAAGCTATATTCTACCTGCTCGCTTACGGCTCTTTGCTGGGCCGAACGCAAATTTGTGACCAGCTCGCGGGAAACGCCGTTCAGTTTCAAAGACGGCTGAAGCGAAGTTATGGCCGGCCAGCCTACCGCCGCCAAAACAGCCATAATCCCGATAACTACCAAAAGCTCCGTAAGTGTAAAACCATTTTTATTGTTCCGGACCATACTCATTTTATAGCGTTTGTAATGCTGAACATCGGCTGCAGCATCGACAAAGCGAAAAATCCGACCACCAGGCCAACTAAAATAATCAAAGCCGGCTCCATAAGAGAAGCTAACTTTTGGGTGGATGAAATCACTTCATCCTCATAAAAATCAGCAAGCTTTTTGAGCACCCCGGGTGTTTCTCCGGTTTCTTCGCCCACTTCCATCATATGGAAAACAGTGGCGGCATAAAGATTGGCATAAGGAGCTATGGCTTGCGATAGTTTCGTGCCCTTTTCCACGGCAAGGGCGACTTGCTTCAGCGATTGCTTGAAATAAAAATTACGCAAAGAACCGCTGGCAACATCCAAAGCCCTTACGATAGGCACGCCTGCCTCCAATAAAGAGCTTAACGTCCTTAAGGCCAGCGCCATATTGGTGGTTCGGGAAACCTTGCCAATAACCGGCATTTTCAGAATAACAAACGATTTAAGACGGCTGCCCTTTTTGGCGCGAACCGACAAGAAAGCGCCCGCCGCCAAAATAACGAATATTAATAAGGCAAACGGCCATCTTTGGACAAGAAAATCAGCCAAAGCGAAAATCGCTCTGGTAGTGAGGGGCAGAATAACATTCATATCTGCGAAAGTCATTTTGAGCTTGGGCACGGCAAAAACGAACATGATCACGCCGATAATAAAACCCATCACTATTACCACGGCCGGATAAACCATAGCCGAGCTTACGCTCGATTTCAGTTTGTGTTCTCTTTCTATCTGCAAAGACAAAATATGCAAAGCATCTTCCAGTTTGCCGGTTTCTTCGCCAATTTTCAGCGTTTCCTGGTAAACGACCGGAAAAACCGCGGGAAAGGCCGCCAGGCAACTGGAAAGCGACTCGCCTTTGGTGATGTCTTCGGAGAGCCGCACGAGAATCCTCTTGAACTTGCCGTTTTTTATCTGCTGGGAGAGAATATTCAGGGCCCGGGGCAGAGCAACGCCGGTCTTGACCATTATTTCCAGATTCCTGGTAAAGAACAATTTTTCAGCAAGCGGCACGCCGAAAAGGTTGTTAAAGAAAAATCCCAGCGAACTCCAGACTGTTTTTTTACCGATGCCCTTATCCTGGCTGGCAGAAAGCAAAAAATAACCTTTCTGGCGCAGGGCCTTGGCCAGCTCATTCTGATCGGCGGCCTCCATTATTCCCTCTTCCTGCCCGCCCTTTAAATTTTTCGCCTTATAACTGTATTGAGGCATACTATACTTAAATTTTAGCATAACCGCCCTGATCCCTGCAAAATATTATCATCTCGTAAATCCAACGAAGCTGAGGATGCTTTAAAATATTGAGCGACGCGAAAAAAAAGAAACCCCGCCTACAGCGCAGACGGGCAAAAAATAGCTTTTATCGCGGATGGCGAGATTTGGGCATTGTTCAAAAATCATTCTACAAACTTAAAAGTAGAGACGAATTTATCGAATACTAATTGTGTTTGGGCATCATCAGCGCTGTCATGCGTCAGAAAAATGACCAAATTATCGTGGATAATATAAATATATTCACCAACAGAATTAACACCATTTGCTTCGTGAGTTTTTATGATATTCAACTGGTTAATTTTTGATTTCTCGGCTTTTTCAACCTCATTACTACCCATATATCTATCATGCCACTTTCTGAAATCAGCTATGGTGCTAAAATCATAATTTTCACCGTTTAAAATATCGGCTGTTCCCAGTCCTATTCTTTCGGTGTCTTCACCAAGCACACCCAAAAATGGAATGTAATGATAATAAGGATATTCCACCCCGTCTGTGCTGGAATTTGTTTCCCAAGAACTGGAATCTATCTCCCAATAGTCGGGATATTTTACTTCAAACCCGTATTTTGTATTCGTATATGTTTTCCAAAAAGCAATTTCATCCGGGGTCAACGATACAGGGGTGCTTATTTGGACAGGCATTGCTGTTTTTTCCATAAATACAAAATACCCAGCTATGGCTACAAGCAAAATAACTATTAATATTAAAACTATATTTGTAAAACTTTTATAGTTAAACATACTTATTCAAGATTATTTACTGCAGAATGTCTGTATCATAACACCGCCGAACAGATTAGGCAAAAATTTATTTTAACAAATGATACAAAGGGGGCTATTACGGATAACCCCCTTTTAAGTACCCTGGCCCGGCTATGGCCTGATAAATACGCAATGATTGCCCGAGGTTGCCCAGGATTTTTTAGATTCTTGCAATTGAT
>JAQUKS010000008.1:32432-34204 GCA_028718965.1 Minisyncoccota bacterium | reverse complement strand
CGGAGATTCAGCTCTGTCTGGGGCAACTGAAAAATCTTACAGCCCGGAAAAGCCTGCAGGAAATCGCCCGGGATATCCGCCAGGCCGAAGCCAGCAATGATATTGAGCGGCTGGCCTGCCTTATGAGGCAATTTAACGAACTGTCAAAAGAAATAATTTAAAAAATATGGTCAAGAGAAAAAAGAACCCGCCCTCCAGGAGAAAGCCGAAAACGATAAAACCGGTGTCCGCAAAGCACAGCCGGAAAGCGCGACATTCAAAGCCGGTTATTTCAAAAAAGAAAATTTTCACCGACGAAGTCATTGCTGATTTGATAAAAAAAGGCAGGACGCGCGGATTTTTGACCAACAATGAAATTCAAAACCAGTTTCCCGACTGGCAAATGGATATGGCCGGCTTTGAGCGGCTTTGTGGCCGGGCATTGGATGCCGGTCTGGATATTATCGAGAAAAGAGGCCTTTTGGACGATGGCAAGGGCAAAGAGCCGAAAATCGTCTCCCAGGCCAAGATTGATTCGGTGCAGATGTATCTTAAAGAAATCGGCAGTATGTCGATGATTTCCGCGAGAGACGAAAGAGAGCTTGCCAAAAAAATAGAGCTGGGCGACGAAGACGCCAAAAGAAGGCTCGCTCAGGCCAATCTGCGCCTGGTGGTTTCCATTGCCAAAAAATACATTGGCCGCTCGCCCAATCTTACTCTGCTGGATTTGATTCAGGAGGGCAATTTGGGGCTTTTTCGGGCTGTTGAGAAATTCGACTGGCGAAAAGGGTATAAATTCTCGACATACGCCACCTGGTGGATAAGGCAGGCTATTACCAGGGCCCTGGCTGACCAGTCCCGTACCATCCGCATACCGGTGCACATGGTGGAGACCATCAGCAAATACGAGAAAGTAAGGAAGCGGCTTCTGCAGAATCTGGGCCGTAACCCGTTGCCCGAGGAAATTGCCTCTGAAATGGGCCTGGACGTGGAAAAAATTCATCATTTGAGGAAAATAAAGCAAAAGGCCGTTTCTTTGGAAACGCCGGTGGGCGATGACGACAAAGACAGCACTCTGGCTGAATTCATCCAGGACGAAAAAACGCCCCCGCCGTCCCTGCAGGCCGCGCGCAATCTTTTGAAAGACCGCTTGGCCGAAATCTCCTCCGACCTTACTCCCAGGGAGCGCAAAATTCTGGCGTTGAGATTCGGCCTGGAAGACGGCATCTCCAAGACCCTTGAAGAAGTCGGTCAGGAGTTCGGCGTAACCAGGGAGCGCATCAGGCAGATTCAGGCCAAAGCTCTGGAAAAGATCCGCCGGCTGCAGGGCATTAAAAAGCTGCGCGACTACTAAAGATTATAAGGTCTTCGGCAACAGGAACGCTTTGCAAGATTTCAGGAAAAATCTTCACTTCAGCGAGCAGGGAATCAAGTCGTCTGCTTTGGTTGGTTCGACATGTGTTCGGACGATGCTTTGTTTCTTGAAAAAAAAGGAAAAATAGTTTAAAGTTTTAGTGTGCAAGACAATAGAATATTCCGGAGTAGCTCAATGGGTTAAAGCCATGCTATGGCTTTAACGGGCAAATCAGTCCCGCCTTGTCGGGACGTTAAGATTTGCCCAGGCAGCTATGAGGAAACAATCACCACGCACTTTGCGTGGAAACAAACAATAGAATATTCCGGAGTAGCTCAATGGGTTAAAGCCATGCTATGGCTTTAACGGGCAAATCAGTCCCGCCTTGTCGGGACGTTAAGATTTGCCCAGGCAGCTATGAGGAAACAATCACCACGCA
>JAQUKS010000008.1:0-32332 GCA_028718965.1 Minisyncoccota bacterium | reverse complement strand
CTTTGCGTGGAAACAAACAATAGAATATTCCGGAGTAGCTCAATGGTAGAGCGTCTCGCTGTTAACGAGTTGGTTGTAGGTTCGAGTCCTACCTCCGGAGCCACATGGGATTTGCCGAGTTAAAAGCTCGGCTTTTCTCTTTATTAGAGCCCGTTTCGACAGGTTCTAACCGTCCGTTTTTCCGATTCGACCCGGATGAGACAAGAATCAGGGGTAGAAGCGCGGAATCCGTGTCAATTCTTATGTTTTTGTCTTGTAAGAGGAGGTTCGAACCTAAGGCGGAGAGAATCACTTTTCGGGCGTGTTGGCCCCTTTCGGTGAACGCTTCGTTGGCGTCGCCGGCGAAGGTCAAAACGTTGTCGGCCGTCTGGAGCCAGCTGTCCACGCGGTTGTCAGTATCGTTCAATAATTCGTGCAGTCTGATTTTTTCCTGGCCGATTTCCGATTTCTTTTTCTTGAATTCTTCCTCGCTTATTTCTCCTGACGCTCTCATATCTATCAAAGCGTCCAGCTTTTTGACGCAGGTTTCGTAGTTTTTCTGTTGGTTGGAAAGAATGGCGTTTCTGTCGCCGGCTTCACGCTCATTTTCGTTTCTAAGCCACTTCATGGCCCAGCCGTGGAATTCTTCCGGCGGTTGGACTTTGGCCAACGTCTTTTTAATCTGCTTTTCCAACTCGTTCACTTCGATGCATTTCTGGCTGCACGGGCCTTTGCGTTTGGTGCAGTGATAATACGTGTAGTGATGGACGTTGCCGTTTTTGTTTTTCTTAATTTTGTTTTCGGCCGTTACCATGCAGCCGCACTCGCCGCAACGGATCATGCCGGTGTAAGCGAAGGTGTGCGTTTCCGGTTTGGGCTTACTCCCATGCCCGAGCATTTTCTGAACGCGGTCGTATTCGTCGCGCGTGATCATCGGTTCATGCTTGCCTTTATGCCAGTTGCCTGAGCCTTTGGGCCACTCAAACCAGCCGTAATAAAAGGGATTGTAAAGCAGGCGGTAGTAGCCGCTACGCGCCAGGTTTTTCAAACCCCATTTTTCAACCGCGATTTCGTGCACCCGGGGAGCGGTAAAGTCGCCGCTTAAAAGCATATCAAACATTTTCCGGATAATCGGAAACATTCGCGGGTCTTTACGGATCGTGCGAAAACCTTTTAATTTATCGGGCGTGTTTTTGTAGCCGACTGGCGCCGGCCCGGGATGCCAGCCCATTTCCACTTTGCGCCTTAGCCCGCGTTTGACGTCTATGCCTTTGTTGTCGTTTTCCAGCTTGGCCTGACTGCAAAGCAGGTTGAGCAGGAATTTGTCGTTGGGAGTATTTTTGAACGTCTGGCCGGGCGTGTGAATTTCCAAAAGCCGGTTCTGGTCCATGAGATAAACCAGGTAGCCGGTGTCCACGGAATTTCGGGAAAGGCGGTTGGGATGCCAGGCGATTATGCCCTCGGCTTCGCCTTTCTCTATCCGTTTGATCATCTGGTTGAAGATTTCGCGTCCCGGCGCTTTGGCTGAATATGATTCTTCCAGGCGCTCCACGATGTGGAGACGTTCTCTTTTTGCAAGCGCTTCCAGCTCGCTCTTTTGCGAATCGATTGAAAGGACCTGTCTGTCTTCTTGTTCTGAAGATTTGCGAGCGTAGAGGAAGTACTTGAGTTTTGGTTGTACTTCCTGGTTCATATTAGTCAAAGAGTTCGGTGGTGTTCAGGTAGTAAACCAGTTTGCCACCGGCCGACATTATTATCCTCATGGTCGGATAAGGCCAGGGATCGCCCATTAGCCCTTCCGGAAGTTTGTAGCTCGTATCCTCCCAGCGCCATTCGTTGGCCGCCGGATTTTCCGCTCCGGGTTTGCTCGGGATATATTGTGGCTGGATGTCTGACCTCATCATGAATTTAGTATGTTCCGGATCACGTCCGAGATACGCGAACGCGGCCTGTTCGATTTCGTTTTTGCTCATTAAGGGCCAGTCCAGCGAGCCGTTGCCGGAGCAATTGCCCGGGATAGTGGCGTTGCGTTCGATCGGATAGACGATTCCGATTTCCACGACCTGATTCGTTTTCTGCGTTACCTGATATTGATAAACTTCGCAGCGGTCGTTAATGTAATCCGTCTGCTGGAAGAGATATACCGGCCGATCCCATTCTTTCGGATTGTCGGCCGTGAATCCGCCGTCGTTTTGTTTGACGTTGCTCAAGACCGCGAAGTTGGAGGGATGATTATTCTGGCCGGTATATTTCAGTTCCAGATTCGGCTCTCCCATGAAAGTCCGGATCGCTTGCTCGGCTTTATCCAGTTCGCTTTGGACCGGCGGTTTTTCATTGACGAAAGTCCGGCCGTCGGAAGTCATGCATTGTTCGGGATTGGATTTCATGATGGCAAATCCCGCTTCGACGCACTGGTCGAAATTAGTAATGGAGGCCAGGTCTGCTGTTTCGGCCCCACGCGGTGCATTGTTGCCTAAGAGGTGATAAACTCCGTAACCGGCCCCAAGAACCGCTACAACGGCGATTACGGCGTAAATTTTGGCGTTTTTAGTCATAGTTTTGTTCATTAATTATTTTAATTTTGTTTTCGGCCTTTCTACACACAACATGGTCCTAAGGCCGAAGGAAGTCAAATGTATACTTGTATTTTACCGCTTTTTCGGTTTTTAAGGGAGATGGGAGGGATCAAAAGCTGCCCCAGTTTCACCCCAGTTTTGCCCCAGTCGGTTTTCTACGAATTCATCCAAGTTTTGTCCAAGTTTTATCCAACCTAATACCTGTTTTTTTGGTCGCCTTTCAGTCGCCTTTGGTCGCCATCGTTATCTCTGAAATCTGCCCACATTTCACCCACACTTTGCCCACGTTTTCTGTCCGCTTTTTATCCGCCTTTGTCCGCCATTAGCATAGGGTGAAATCCATCCAAGTTTTATCCAACTTTCATCCAACCCATATTTTTTTAATTTTCAGCAAGCTTGCTTGCTTTATTTAAGCTCTTTTATTAATTCTTTTTTCTTATTCAATCCTTATTACTAAGTGCTTCATGGTGGACCCGGGCCTGGGTTCTCTATGGTGCCTGACCGTGCTCCATTTTGAACCCCCGTCGTTTTTAGCAATCGTGGATTAAGCCGATACATCGTGCCAGCCCAGCGGCCGCGTTCCAGCGTTCCAGGTTTCATTTCTATAAGCCCGAGTTCCAGTAATCTTTTTCTAACGCGCCGGCAGGTTGACCGGCCGAATCCCAGAGCAGCAAACCCTTTCTCTTTGTCGTCCCGGCCGACGAAGATGTTATCGGTATGCCAGAACCAGCCGTCGGTGTCGCCGTAGCGATTGGTGAGGTGGCTTAGGGCCAATAAAAAATCGCGTTCGGCATGAGTCAAAGCGCGACGCAGTTTTTCATCGTCGTAGATAATGTGTGGTGCGGGAAAGAAGTTTAAGCTTTTACCACGTGGTTTGGGTTGGTTCGTCTGATTCATAATTTTCACTAAGTAATTCGGCTACTTTTTCACTGACGGCCGTTTCGACCTCCTGGCCGGCTTGTTGGGTTATAGGATGAAAGATGTTGATGTTCTGGCCTCCCACTTTGCGTGTGGGGTAAACCAGGCGGTATCGGCCGTCCGGCCGGCTGAACACGGCCACCAATCCCATCCAAAACTTATCGTCCAGGACAAACGAAACGAACCCGAGGAGGCCGTCCTTGGGTTTGACCGGATAGAATTGGATTTCGCTAATTGTGATTTGGTTGTAAGTCATGGCTTTTCACTACTTTATCTTTGAAGTCGTCGATGGACGGCTCACCCATATAGGTGATTTTGTAGAGTTTAAAAAGATTGTTGGCGCGCAAAGACGCCTCCTCGTCGGAAAGCTTTACGCCGTAGCGTTTTTCGTATAATTCTTTGAATTCTTGTATGGCTTCTGGGGGCAACATAAAAGGCTGGCCCCGCCGGGGACTAGCCTTTATCTATCAATTCAAATACTTTTTCGGATCACATCGAGGCGCCTTAGCCTCAGAGGGAAATAATTTTTGCTTAAAAAACAAAAAGGGCTACCACTTCTGGTCATCAAGCAAAAACACATTGGTGCTTGATAACAGAAGTCGTAGCCCCGTCTCGTTTAGTTCCGATTGATCGGAACGCCGTCAGGCAAACTCTCCTATCTGACACTTTAATAATAGCGGGCCGGAACGCGGACCGTCAACAGGTCCGTCTGTGGAAAACTTTTCTGACAAAAGCTGACAAGAAGTTTACAGGAATTATTTATGCGATTCCGGTTTTCTGCGAAATTTTTCTTTTACTAATTTTTTAAATTTCTCTAACTCAGTGGCGGTCAACCATTTGCAGTTATATTTTTCCTCAAATGCAAACCAGTCATCGTTCTTCTTGGTGCAATACCTAATTTCATCATTACAATAGTTATCCTCCCATTTCCGAATTTCAATCCGGCCCTCAGTCCAAGTTTCGTAAATCGGATCGTCAGACCAAAACTCGGTCACGAAGATGAGCTGAAATTTATCTTTATATTCTTTTGGCGTTTCTTCGTTGTTCATAAGTTTTAGTGAATGAGACCCATTTTATGCCTCTCGTTCACTAAAGTTTACTATATCACTCAACCGAGATAGTAAGGCCGCTTACTATATCAACCGGCTGATACAGTAAAATCTAATGATTGATTGCCCGGCACTTCTCGCATTGGTAATACTTTTTGCCGAATACGGAATTGTAATACCGGAATTTCGTATGGCCGCAATCCCAACATCCGCCCTCCAGCTTAAAGGTTTTACACGTCGGTCGATTAACCAACTTCGGCCTTTCGAATATTTCCATTTTGGTGTATTTGGTCTGCATACTCCCATTATGACAAAATAGGGCGATTTTGACAATGAAAATCATAAGAGGTAAAATGGTATTAAAGGCTAACTTAATTTTATGAACGAAATCGAAAAACTTTTCACCATTGAAGAAGTAGCTAAAATTTTAAGGGTGCATACGCGCACTGTGACTCGTTACATCGAAGCCGGCAAGCTCAGAGCTTCGAAGATTGGAGTTTGGCGGATCAAAGAATCTGATCTCCATTCTTTTTTGGATAAGACGAGCAATATGAAAAATAGAAAATAAGTTATGAAATACCCTAAAGATTTTTTGAATAAAATAATTTGTGGAGACGCGGTTAACGTCATGAAAAAGATTCCCGACGGAAGCGTTGACTTGATTATTACTTCTCCGCCATACAATCTTAAAAATTCCACTGGAAACGGAATGAAAGATGGGCGTGGCGGTAAATGGGCTAATGCCGCATTGCAAAACGGATACACTCATCATGATGATTGCATGCCCCATAACGAATACGTTAAGTGGCAAAGAGATTGCCTGAACGAAATGCTGAGAATAATTCCGGATGACGGCGCCATTTTTTATAACCACAAGTGGCGAGTACAGGGTGGTTTATTGCAGGACCGGCAAGATATCGTAAGCGGATTTCCGGTTCGCCAGATTATTATTTGGAGACGAAAAGGCGGTCTAAACTTTAACGCCGGATATTTTTTGCCAACTTACGAAGTTATTTATCTGATCGCCAAACCAAAATTCAAGCTTGCGGTAAAGGCAAATGCGCATGGTGATGTTTGGGAGTTTACTCAAGAAATGAACAACGAACATCCGGCCGCTTTTCCGGTAAATTTAATTGATAGAATAATTTCTGCCACTAATTCAAAAATCGTTTTGGACCCATTTATGGGGTCCGGTACAACGGCCGTTTCCGCGATTAATTTTAAACGGAGCTACATTGGGATTGACGTTTCTCCTGAGTACTGCGATATGGCTAAAAAAAGGATAAAACAACATCAAGCACAATCTAAACTTTTATAAATAATATGAGAAAAAATAAACCAAAAACTTATACGAAGCCAGAGTTGATAGCGAAACTTAAAGAGATTTCGACGATGGGTTTCATTCCTAATGCCCGCAAAGGAAATGCCGGTGGCGTTGGTAATACGCTGGAAGATTTACTCGGCATAAAAGAAAATAATTTACCCATTCCTAACGCTGCCGAATGGGAGCTGAAAGCACAAAGGATAAATTCGACTTCTTTGACCACGCTTTTTCATATTGAACCGTCGCCCCGGGCAATCCGGTTTGTGCCTCAAGTACTTTTGCCAAAATATGGTTGGGCCCACCAGGAAGACGGCAAGAAATATCCGAAAGGTGAAATGAGCTTTAGGCAGACGATCCACGGACAATCAAGAAGCGACCGTGGATTCAAAGTGGTTATTGATCGTGAAGAACGAAAGATTCTGATCTCTTTTGACGCAAAAAGCGTTGATTCGCGACATAAAGCATGGTTGGAGTCAGTTAAAAAGTGTGTCGGTTTAGGAGAACTTGATCCTCAACCATATTGGGGATTTGATGACCTGGAACATAAGGCCGGTACAAAATTGCTAAATGCTTTTTATGTTCAAGCGGAAGTACAGATCGTCAGAAAAAAAGAACTTTACCATTACACAAAGGTAATGATGTTGCAAAAGTTTAGTTTTGAGGGATTTTTAAAAGCATTGGAAGAAGGGAAAATTTTGGTTGATTTTGACGCACGCACTGGTCACAATCATGGAACAAAATTTAGGATGAGACAAGATGCTCTCCCGATGTTATATGAGAAAGTGACTACTATTCTTTAGGTAAAAATGAAACATCATGGATAATAAAGATTTAACATTGGGTGATTTTATAAAGAAAGTTGAAGGTGATCTTGGAAAAACCGAATGGATCACGGTTTTTGAGTTTCTTGATTCAAAAGAAAATATTGATAGAGGTGCCTATTTTTCTGCATTGATTGCCAATAATAAAGTTGACGACGTTTTAAAAAGATATGACTGGGATTTGCGGATTGATGGTGGTCGCCCCGGCTTTATAACACATTATGAAAGGGGCAAATCAATCACAGAATACTATCGTTTTTCTGATAATGGCATAGAGCCGTTGATCTACTGGAGAACGTTTAGTGGAAAGAAAGAGTCCAGTCTCGAAATTTCAGAGGAATTTAGGCTGTATTTTAATTTATTTGAAAAAAGCTCGGGCGATGATAAAAAAATCTTTATTTACATTGATGACGATGGGGACGAGGATGAAGTGGCGTTAATAAGTAAAAGCAAAATAGAAATAAAGCTAAAATATTTAAAGGAATTTTTATCAGCTAAGCAAATGCACCTGGCCATTTATTTTGAGGCAATGAGATTTTCAGATAAAACCCTGGAAGAATTAAAACAGAAAAAAATTGATGAGGTTAAGAATGGTGAAAATTTTACTTATTCGCTTTGTGTGCGAAATCTGGGAGAGAAAATGGGGTCAGCCACCATTTAATGATTTATGTTGCCATGGTATAATGGGCGTATGCCGAGAATAACAAGAACAGATATTGGTGAAGAAATGTACCATGTGTTAAATAGAGCCAACGCTCGAGTCCAGATTTTCGATAATGATCAAGATTACAAAATTTTTGAAAGCATTCTCGCTCAAGCAATAGAAAGATTCGATATGCGCCTTTTAGCATATTGTATTATGCCAAACCACTGGCATCTAATCGTGCATCCAAAACAGGATGGTGATTTATCTAAATTTGTGGGCTGGCTTTCAAATACTCATACAAGAAGGTGGCATACAACTAAAAAAACAATTGGAGAAGGGCACTTGTATCAAGGAAGGTACAAGTCTTTTTTATGTCAAAAAGACAACTATTTTTTAACCCTAGTCCGCTACGTGGAGAGAAACGCAAAAAAGGCAGGTTTGTGCGAACTTGCTCAAGATTGGCAATGGTCAAGCATTTACAGAAGAGAGAAACGGACAACTGAACAAAAGATTATTCTTTCAGAATGGCCAGTTGATATTCCAGATAACTATTTATTATTAGTTAATCAAGATCAAAACATTAACGAAGAAGAAGTAATTGAAAATTCAATAATCAAAAGCAGCCCGTATGGCAACATTGACTGGGCGGAGAAGGCAGTTAAAGATTTCGGCCTCGAACAAACGTTGCGTAGAGTGGGTAGGCCAAAAAATGGTGGCTGACCCCATTTTCCCAAAAATTATGACCAACAATGATACTCCAAAACAAAACAATCCTCTTTCTGGGCCATTTAAACTTAATGAACAACAAAAGCCAATTTATGATCGTTTGTTCAGACTAGTCGGCCCTGGCGCTGCTGCTTTCTACAAAGATGCTTGCAGACACATGGTGGTTCAACCCCCATTTGAAGCAACGACGCATATTGTAGGCCATCTTTTAAGAGAGGTTGAGAGTTCTTTGCGAGATGTGCTTCGAACTTTTACTGGTTCTACAGATAAACCAAAGGGAGATGGGGCGCATGAACAAGATATTCAGGCAATATTAAAAGCCTTGGAGTATGATGATTCAGACCCAGTTGCTAAAACATGGCTTTCTTTTACTAAAGATAATAGCTTACATAGTCATGCTCATAGGCATAATCTTGATTCCGCAAGAATTATAAATAAAGAGTTCCTGGAGTTTTGGTCTCAAATGGGGTCGATTATAGATGATGTTTTGGATAAATTTGAGAGTAAGTACACAAAAGTTTTTGACACCCTGGATGCCTTAGCCAAAAAGGACGATCCGACATCAGATGATGCAAAGACTATACATCTTCATATACCCAATAATCTTGTTGCACATCAAAGATTTTTTAGTCAATTAGAAAATCCAAAATGGTTATCATTGTTAAAAAAAGAGGGAATATTTTCTGATCCGCCACAGGCTGAACATAACCAAGAAGAAGGAACGATAAGGCATTTACCTTGGCCTGCCGCTTTGTATTTGGAAAAAGTTGCGTCCCAAGAATCTGATCTTGTTACCGATATTCTTAAAGAAGTAAAAGACACAGACAACTCAAATGTTAAAAGCGGTTTATTAAAAATTGCTCTTCAATTGCCAAAAGAAAAAAGAATTGATTTAAAGGAAAAATTAAAAGATTGGTTGAAAAGTGATCATAATTTTTTCCAGCTTACATTAGTTGATCCAGGAAGTAATTTAATGATTAAATTCATCGAAGAACATGAGGAAGATGCTGCATTTGAAATTGCAAAAATATTTTTAGAGATATTGCCAGATCCTAAACCAGCTGTGGAAAGCCATGGATATCTGCCCTCTAGAGACCCTCAAACGAGATTGGAACATTGGCATTATAATGAATTCCTTAAAAAGGAATTTCGGGAACTAGTAAAAATTAATCTAGGACGGTCTTTTGAATTTATTTGCGATTTACTTGCTGATTATTTGAGACTTAAACATGAAGGACGTAAAGAAAATCAAGATAAATATAATGACTATTCATACATTTCAAGACCCGCAATAGAAGATCACGAGCAAAACCACGATCGTGATGATATTCAAAATTCACTTATCACAGCTGCTCGTGATATTGGTTTGGCACTTATTAAAAATAATCCAAGCATATTGTCTTCTCTCGTTTCTATTTTGGAAAATAGAAAATGGGATATTTTTCGTAGGTTAGCTATCTATTTCTTAAGCGAATTTCCTTACTCCGCAAAAGAGTTAGTCGCTCAGTATCTTACAGACGAATCTCTTTTCGATAAATCAGAATTTCAACACGAGCAGGCACAGTTAATGAATAAAGGTTTTAATCTTTTAACAAAAGAAGAACAACAGACAATCTTGGCTTGGATTGAGAAAGCTGAAAAAATTGCCGAACTCGTGGATAAACGTAAGCAAGAAACAACAATTACTGAGGATCAAGAAAAAGCTTTCAGAGAGGCTTGGCAAAGAGATCAATTATCATATATAAAAAATGACCTGCCAGATGATTGGAAAAATCGTTATGATGGATTTGTAAAACAGTATGGCTCACCAGAACATCCCGATTTTTCTTCCTATATGACTACTGGTTGGGTTGGGCCAACAAGTGATATCAACTCGCAAGAGTTAATCAAAATGAAAGACGAGGAATTGATAGAAGTTCTTAAATCATGGGAACCTAAAGAAGAAAAACACGGTTTTGGGCCCACTAAAGAAGGTTTCGGACGTGAGCTGAGTGCAGCTATTAAATTAAATCCCGATCGTTTTAATAGTATTTCAGAGAAATTTAAGGGACTAGACCCGACTTATGTTAGGGCCTATATTCAAGCTTTTTATGAACTAATCCAAAATGGCCACGAGCTCGATTGGCCTAAAATGCTTACTTTATGTTCCTGGGTAGTAGAGCAGAAAAAAGAAATTCCAGGGAGGAAGGGCGAGATAATGGATCAAGACCCAGACTGGGGTTGGACAAGAAAAGCCATCGTTTCACTAATGTCTAGAGGTACAAATAGTAATACTATTCCTTGTAACTTGCGAGAAGAAGTATGGAAGATAATAGAACCCATAACTCATGATGTAGACCCCACCCCTGAAGATGATTTGAAATGGGCGGAAAACAGTGACGATGCATATACGCACGCAATTAACTGCACACGCAGTGAAGCGATTAATGCTACGATCGAATATGCTCTCTGGGTTTACAGATGTAAGGAAAAGGAATCAGTTGGCGACAAGAACCTGAAAATTAATTTTACTGACATGCCAGAAGCGCAGTCGGTGCTAGACGAGCATCTTGACCCTGAAAGTGATCCATCTGTTGCTGTTCGTGCCGTATATGGGAGATTTTTCCCGTGGCTTTTACTTATAGATAGGGATTGGACATTAGAAAATTTAAACAAAATTTTGCCACTTGGTCAGTTTGATAATGAATTATACGCAGCTGCTTGGAATACGATGATGTTATATGTTCCTGTTTACAACGATCCATTCGAAATTTTGAGGGAGCGTTATTTGGAAGCAATAAAAAATATAGGAAAAGTCGACCAGAAACGAAGAAGGTATACTGACAGAGATGAACGTTTAGCCGAACATTTAATGCTTCAGTATGGTAGGGGTAAAATTGAGTTGTCTGATAGTTTACTTAATGATTTTTGGAAATATGCAGATGACAAAATTAGGGGCCATGCTCTAGATTTTATTGGGCGTAGCCTAAGGAGCGAAAATCAGGGACTTGATAAAGAAATTTTAGAACGATTCAAGGCACTTTGGAATAATAGATTATCTGTTATAAAGTCTGCAACTGATACTGGAAATTATGAAGAAGAAGCATCGGCATTCGGATGGTGGTTTGCTTCTGGTCGATTTGATGACCAATGGAGTTTTGAACAATATTTACAAGCTCTTGAAATTGGAAGAAAGCAACAATCAGACTATTTCGTATTAGAACGATTAACCGAGCTGGTAAAGACAAGCCCGACCAAGACTGTCCAAATTCTAAGTAAAATTAGCCTAGCCGATCAACCTGGATGGGCTGTTATGGGTCATAGAGATGAAATTAACAATATTTTATCTTCTGCATTGCAATCTCAAGAGGAAACTGCTCATAGCGAAGCAAAAGAGTTAATAAATCGATTAATAGCTCGAGGATATACGGAGTTTAGTAATTTACTTTCTCCCAAAGAAACTGTGCCTACTGAGAAAAATTAATCTAATATATTAAACGGCGCCGTACCTTCCATCATATCTACGGCCGCATCCAGTTCGTATGATTTCCACCCGCTTAGAATGATGGTGCGAAGTTCTCTCACAGCTCGGAGCATCGTCAAAAATCCTCCGCCTTAGGCGGAGGATTTTTTGCTTGCCCTGAGCTTGCCGAAGGGGTTATACCCCGACATTGCCAGGCCGTAATTTCAATGAAGGCTGGATAGGGTTTGAACTTTATTTGCAGGAGAAGGGTTTTTGTGCTATTCTTGAAACATAAGGACAAAGAAGCAAAGATATGTCTGAGAGAAAGATTATACAAATTTTGAAGCAGTATCAGGAATCTTCGATTAAAAAGCGCGGGGATTATTTGCGTACTTTTGAAGAAAAAATGATTTATCGCACAACCAAAACCGAGAATCCCCAAACCACTCTTAAATTAGTGAGAAAAATTTTGAATAAAAAAGCTGAACTTGCAACGTGAGCACAAAACGTTTAGGCGAAACAAGCTATAAGGAAACGGCTTTTGGCATTATCCCAAGATCAAGGTTGATCCCTCTTGAAATAGAAGGCATCAAACGTGCTTGGGATTTTGTTTTGCGAGAAAGGAAAAGAGGTAAAATTTCTCTTACCCCTAGCTCAATACAAAAGATTCATAAAATCGGTTTCGGCTGGATATTTCCTAAGACAGGTGGAAAGTTTCGCCAGGTGGACGTGGTTGTTTCTGGCCATACCCCATCTAAATATTATTTAGTGCCGGAGCTAATGACAAACTTTTGCAAGGACTTGCAAACGCGCTTAAAGCATTTGCCGACTATAAACAACCCTGACTTCTTAGAGCAGTTGATAGAATTATTGGCTTGGGCGCAGCATAGATTTCTATGGATACATCCTTTCCAGGATTATAACGGGCGTATTGGCCGACTGCTTACCAATGTGATTCTATTGAACTTGGACTTGCCGCCCGTTGAATTAAAGGTTGGAACCACGGCGGGACGGAAAAAATACATAAAGGCCCTGCAATCTGCCGACCAAGGTAATCTTGCGGGATTGCAGGAATTAGTCAGGGCTGCGTTAGCAGAGGTGGCTCAACATTCGCTAAAGCCGGGGACGTAAAAATGCCTTGGATTTTGTTGGAAACAGGTTCTAACATTAGCCAGCGAGCGGAGCATCGTCAAAAACTCTTGTAAATCAAGGGTTTTTGGTTATACCCAAGGTAGGATTCGAACTTTTGCTTGATTTTGATTTTTCCACAGGTTTTGGTTGAAAATGGGTGATAGTAGGTGTATAAAAGAAACGAAAGTCGCCTGTGCCTGCCTTTTGGCAGTGTGCAGGTTTTTTTGTTATAATTTTTATATGAAAGACATCACTCTCCATGCTAAGTGGCTTATCAAGGCTCCTCTATCGGAGGTGTTTGACATAATGACTGACTTTGAAAAATGGCCTGAGTATTTTCCGAAAGTCGGGGAATCCATACAAGTCGTAAAGCGCGAGGGAGATAATTTGGAGATGGACGCGACCGTCAAATCGTTCGGCAAAAAGTTTCCGGTAAAAATGAAAACCAGGGTCGTCCCTGAAAAGGGGTTCATTTCGGATAATGAAAGCCCTGAATTTGGAACTTCTGGCCACGAAGAATTGCTGCTCTCTGAATGTCCGGAAGGAACCATGATAGATTACACTTATCAGGTTGTCATCCATAAACGCTGGCTCCGAATGGTCGCGCGACCATTGATTGGCTGGTTTTCCATGAAATACTGGCAGAAAGCCGTCATAGACGAACTAAGGAAAAGGCTCGAGAGATAAAATCATGAGCACCGCCCGGCCTCTGCATGAAGGCGCATTGTTTCAATTTTTTTGCTACCTTCTTGCATTCTACGGTTTTGAACGCGTCCCGTAGAGCATTTATAAAAAAATTATGGCTGGAGAAAAGTTTCCCGAACCAAGAATAGAAAAAGAGCAGGAGACTACTACCGGAAAGGAAAAAAATGATACGAAGATATTTTGTGATCCTGCTTTTCCGGAATCCGGGCCGTTGCCCGGGTTTGGACAGCATCCGGGATTTCAAAAGGCATTTCAAGAATGGCAGCAGCAGGTAAAAAGAGGGGAGATTCCTGAGGCCGTATCATTAGATAGTATTCTTAGTTTAGGCAGAGTGCATCTTGTCCCTAGAGACCGATACGTAGAGATTATTGATAGCTTCGGTGACAAAATTGCTACTGGAAGCCCGGATATAGCCATCCTGCCCTTTAGTTCGTATGATCTCCTCGCAGACGTCTACGAGGATACTTTCTTTAAGGAGCTTCTCGGGCAACCGTTTTTTCGTTTGGGGGGAATCAGCCAGCTTGGGTATTTGGTTCCGCCGAAGCCCGATAATTGGAAATCAGATACGGCCATGATTTATCCGGCCCCTTACTTTTCTCATACTCGATGGGCGCACTCAAGGTTGGTTGCTTTTTTGATGGAAGCGATTCTTGCCAAGCATGATTATACGGAACAAGAGCGTCTCCCGGTTGTTTTAGCGAGCGCGTATCATGATATTGCCACGCCCGCTGGTGGGGATTCCGTCAAAAGGGTAGACCCCGCAGGCCTTGACGAGGAAGAGAACTTTGAATGGGCGTTGAGGCATTATGGCTTGGCTCAACGATGGTCCGATGAGTATGGATTCGATATGGAAAAGGCCAAAGGGTGGGTCAATGGCAGAGAGCTCTTTGGCCGGGTTTTGGATGTGGTTGATAGGATGGCCTACACGGCGTTGGACTGCTATTACGTGGGAAGCAGCCGGCCTTGCGATGTCAGGTCTGTTGGCTTGAAAAACCCTTTGACTATGGACGTGTGGCAGGATTTAAAATTCAACGATGGCAGGAGTGATTTTGCTTTTACAGACCCCGACAGATTGTTCCATTTTTTACTTTTTAGGGCTTATGAGCACAAAGATCTTCTGACGAATCCATACTCAAGGGCCATGGACTCCCTGCTCCAGCAGCTGGTCAAGCCCTTGTATGATAAAGGAACCATCACTCGCGAGCAACTACTCTTGGGCGACGATAATTGGCTTAATTCGGTGCTCCAAGAGCATTATCCGGATAAGAATGTTTGGTGTTTCATCGAGCCGGAGCGCCTGGATTGGAAAAAGTTCGACAGCTTAGAAGAATTGCAAACTTTTTGTTCTGGGAGGAAACAAGCGGTGGATCACGTGGAGTACATGAAAGGATTTGACACCGGGCTGTCTATCGGGGCGCATAGCGATGCGAAGATCGTGCCTGTCAGAGACTTGCTCAAGGATGAGCAAGTGGGGGAGCTGGAGGAAATTAGCAGACAAACAAAAGGGTATTATGCCTATTTTACAGAAGAGTAAGGTTATTTTGCCGATAGCCCGCGAAATGAAGGCTAGAAATGGTGGCTGACCCCATTTTCCCCACTTTCGGATACACAACCCGACGACTTTAAACCGGCAGGGCAACGACAGGGGCGATTCCTACCGTTCGGCGATTTTTTACGCTGACCAGGAAGAGAAAAAGGAAGCCGAGGATTTCATAGGAGTAGTCGACAGATCAAAACGCTGGAAAGACCCCGTTGTTACGAGCCTGGAACCCTTGAAAAAGTTTTATCCCGCCGAAGAGTATCATCAGGATTATTTGCGGAAAAATCCGGGCGGATACACTTGCCACGCCGTCAGATTCGGCAGCTATTTATAAGGATTTAAGAAGAAAATGGCCGGAATACAATTTTGCAGAGTCGCCGAAGAGGCGATTTTGTGTTTGAAGCATTTTTTCGAGTTTTTTCTGTTGACATCATTGTTGCAAGGTGTATTATATACCTATACCATAGGTACAGGTCGCAATAAAAAATAAAATCAATTCAATAAAACCATGAATACCAACAAAGAAAAGACTCTGATCAATTTCAAAAAAGCGCAGAGTCATCTTACCAAAATCATCGATATGGTCGAAAAAGACGCTTACTGCATAAATGTCATGCAGCAGAATCTTGCCGTAATCGGTCTATTGCGTTCGGCTCACCAGATGTTGATGGAGGGCCATTTGAACAGCTGTTTCAAAGACGCCATGGCCGCCAAAAACGAAAAAAAGAAGTCTGAAATGACCAAAGAGATCTTGGCCGTCACTAAAATGTTCAATCGCTAAAATATGGCAAAACATACTTATTACATAAAAGGAATGCACTGCGCTTCTTGCGAGGTGCTTATCGAGAAAGAATTGCTTGCAATCCCCGGCGTGACTTTTGCCGATGCCTCTTTGACAGACGGTTTGGTAAACGTCGAATATGAGAAAGAAAAGATAAGCGTGGAGCATTTGAACAAAAAATTTAAAAATTACGGTTATTCTTTTTCCGAGCATGCTTTTAAAAAAGAAAAGCAGAGCGGCATTTGGAAGATTTTGGCGGGAGCGTTTGTCGCAATAGCGGCATTCTTGGCAATTACGAAACTGGGCTTATCTTCGCTGATAAACGTTTCTTCGGAAAGCTCCCTGCCGGCCTTTTTCGTTTTCGGGCTTATTGCCGGCATATCCAGCTGCGCTGCCTTGACCGGAGGGCTTGTGCTTTCTCTTTCCAAGCAATGGATCGAAGATTACGGTAAAAATGGCGGCTTGATCGAAAAGAGCAAGCCCCACCTTCTATTTAATCTGGGGAGAATCGTTTCTTTTTCTCTGCTCGGATTTTTACTCGGTTTTCTGGGAGAAAAATTTAAGATATCTCCGGCAATAACTTCGGTCCTGGTTTTGCTTATCTCCGGAGTCATGCTTGTCCTGGCATTGCAAATGATCGGGTTCAGGGCGTTTGATAAATTCAGATTTACCTTGCCCAAACGTTTTTCCGGCCGCTTGATTAAAAACCAGCGATCCAACGCGGCCGAGCCGTTTATTATCGGTTTTTTGACCTTTTTGCTTCCCTGCGGGTTTACTGTTGCCGCTGAAGGCCTCGCAATCTTATCCGGCAATTCTTTGAGCGGTCTTTTGATAATGCTGTTCTTTTCGCTGGGAACGATGATCCCTCTTTTGTTGATCGGCTTTTCGAGCACCAAGTTTTTAAGCAATCAGAAATTATCGGAGAAATTCCTGAAGGTTGCCGGCATTCTCATAATCTTTTTTGTCGCTTACAATATCAATTTTCAATTCGGCATAAGCCGTTTTATTCCCGAGAGGCGGGCTTTTGGAAATCAGATAAGCGATAGCCGATCGGAAAATGAAACCTTGCCCGCGAACGTCCAGATAATAAAAGCTGTCTATACGGAGAAGTCCGACATACAGCCCGATTCGTTTGAGGTAAAAGTCGGCCAGCCTGTCAGATTTGAAGTGAATGTTCAGGATGAGGGCTACGGATGCATGAGCACCATCATGATCTCAGGTTTGTGGCGTAAGCCCCTGGCTTTAAGGAAAGGGTCAACCTTGGTGATGGAATTTACTCCCAGAAGCGTGGGCACTTATCAAATAACTTGCGCCATGGGCGTGCCAAGAGGTACATTAAAAGTAGTAAAATGATTTTTTTATGATAAAACAGAATTTCACAATTAGCGGCATGCATTGCGCCAGTTGCGCCAATATTATAGCTGACAGATTGGAGAAATTGGGCGGGGTGAACAAGGCCGATGTTAGTTTCGCGTCCGACAAGGCGCAGATCGAATACGACCCTCGAAAAACTTCAGTCGAAAAAATGAACGGCGAGATAGAGAAACTCGGCTACGCCATATTTCCGAGCGAGACGGGCGACGATCATCGCGACCATAGCCGGCATGCCGGCCTTGGCATCGGCAAGAAACAAAAAGAGCAAGAGCTTCTGGCGCAAAGAAATAAAATCAGATTTGTTCTCCCTGTTGCTGTTGCTGTTTTCCTGTATATGATGTGGGATATCGCCGCCCGTTTTTTAAAGTTTCTGCCGTCTCTGCCGATCCCAATGGATGTCTTGAATGTTATTTTGCTGGCTGTTTCTTCGATTATTTTATTTTGGATCGGCAAGCCGTTTCTCCAAGGCGTGGTAAGATTCATAAAATACCGGGCGGCCAATATGGACACACTTGTCGGTATCGGCACTCTCGTCGCCTATATTTACAGCGCGGCCATCGTTCTCTTGCCTCGGCTGAAGACCCTGTTTCATCTTCCGGAAACAGTATATTTCGATGTGGTGATCGTCGTTATCGGTTTTGTAAGCTTGGGCAAATGTCTTGAGGCGCGATCGAAATTGAAAACCGGCCAAGCCATTGAAAAGCTGCTCGGACTTCAGGCAAAGACCGCTTTGGTCATGCGCGAAGGAAGAGAGATGGAACTGCCGATTAGCGAAGTTGTCGTCGGCGATATTGTCATTGTCAAACCGGGAATGAAAATTCCGGTTGACGGGAGAATTATAGACGGAAAAACTTCGGTTGATGAATCGATGATAACAGGAGAATCGATTCCCGTTGATAAAGTGATTGGTGATCCGGTTGTCGGCGCGACCATCAACAAACAAGGCGGTTTTAAATTCGAAGCCACGAGAGTGGGCAAAGATACGATGCTCGCCCAAATAATTAAAATGGTGGAGGAAGCTCAGGGATCAAAGGCTCCTATTCAGGCATTGGCTGATCGTATTTCAGGTATTTTTGTCCCAGTCGTTCTGGTCATAGCTGTTTGTGCTTTCGCGCTCTGGCTGATATTCGGAATCTCTGCGATTGGTTTTTCCACGGCTTTGTCATACGCGATTTTTTCTTTTGTCGGAGTCTTGGTCATTGCTTGTCCGTGCGCTTTGGGCTTGGCCACCCCCACGGCAATCATTGTCGGGGTTGGCAAGGGCGCGGAGTACGGGATTCTTGTTAAAAATGCCGAAAGCCTGGAAAAGTTAAGCAAAGCGGACACGATAGTTTTCGATAAAACAGGGACTATCACGAAAGGTAAGCCGGAAGTGGCTGACGTGGTCGTCCTGAACAATTCTTTGAACAAAAATGATATTCTGAAATTTGCCGGAAGCGCGGAGAAAATGTCTGAACATCCATTGGCCCAAGCGATCGTTGATGAAGCCCTAAAACAAAACATTATTTTGGTTTCGGGATCGGACTTTCATGCTTTGGAGGGCATGGGAATAAAGGCGGTAATCGACCAAAAAAATATCTACATCCACAAGCCGACCGAGAAAGATAGCATGATCGATCTTATCGAATTGCAAAAGCAGGGTAAGACCGTGGTGGTTGTCGAGGTGGAAGATGAGGCAGTCGGGCTCATTGCCTTGAGCGATACCCTGAAATCGGAAGCGAAGAAGGCGATAGCGCGTATTCAAAAGCAGGGTATAAAAACAATTATGCTAACCGGCGATAATGATTTAGCCGCGCGTCATATCGCCAATCAGGCGGGCATTGATGAGGTTATCGCCAATGTTCTGCCGCAGGAAAAAGCCGAAAAAATAAAAGAGCTTCAGAGTAAGGGCCGCAGAGTTGCCATGGCTGGAGATGGCATCAATGACGCTCCCGCGTTGGTTCAGGCGGACGCCGGTATCGCCATGGCAACGGGAACTGACGTGGCCATTGAGGCGGCTGGCATAACATTGCTTCATGGAGATATAATAAAATTAGCCCAGGCGATAGAGCTTTCCCACGCCACGATGAGAACCATAAGGCAGAATCTGTTTTGGGCCTTTATTTATAATATTGTCGGAATTCCTGTTGCCGCCGGCTTGCTTTATCCGGTTTGGGGCATAGTTTTGAATCCGATTTTCGCCGGATTGGCAATGGCCGGAAGCAGTGTTTCGGTAGTAAGCAATTCGCTTAGGCTAAAAGTAAAGAAATTAAAATCATAATTTCGATCAGCCGGTCTTATGGATAAAACAATCGAAGTCATCGGGTCGGGCTGTCCGACCTGCAAAAAGTTTTATGAAATCGCGGCCAAAGCAGCGCAAGAAATGGATTTGGATATCAAGGTGGAATACGTCGCTGACGTCCGGAGGATCGCGCAAATGGGTTTAATGCGGAGCCCGGCCCTGGCGATAAACGGCAAGCCTGTTCTGGTCGGCTTTACGCCGGATATGGAAAAAATCAAAAAAGCCATCCGGGATAATTTACAATTATGAGCATTTTTTACCCCGTTCATCTGCTGGCTGAGTGGCTTACTTATTCTGTCTTTCGCGTAGCTGCTGATACTACGCTTGCTGGCGCGGTCAATTTTTTCATTTTTGACACGCTTAAGATCTTTATCCTGCTTGCGGTCATTATCTTTGTTGTTTCCGTTATTCGCTCGTTTCTGCCGCCGGAGAAGATTCGCTATATTCTTTCTCATAAAAATAAATACACGGGGAACATGATTGCTTCCGTGCTCGGTATTATTACGCCGTTTTGTTCCTGCTCGGCCATTCCGCTTTTTTTGGGTTTTGTTCAGGCCGGTGTTCCGCTCGGCACGACGTTTTCTTTTTTGGTGGCCTCTCCCATGATCAATGAGGTGGCCCTGGTTTTGCTTTTGGGTATGTTCGGCTGGCGGATCGCTCTAATCTACATCGTGAGCGGTTTGATAATCGCAATTTTGTCAGGAGTAATCATAGGCAGAATGAAGGTCGAGAACTTGGTGGAATCGTTTGTTTATCAGAATTCCGTAAATGCCGCTGCCGACCTGCCTCGGATGAGATGGCCGAATCGGATTGCGTATGCTCGGGATTACACTTTAGATATCATTAAAAAAGTTTGGCCGTATATTTTGATCGGCATCGGCGTTGGCGCTTGGATTCACGGTTATGTGCCGGCTGATTTCTTGGCCAGATACGCCGGCGCTGACAAATGGTATGCCGTGCCATTGGCCGTTCTGATCGGCATTCCGCTTTATTCCAATGCCGCGGGCATTATTCCGCTTGTCGGTGCTTTGACCGAAAAGGGTGTGGCTATGGGCACGACCCTGGCTTTTATGATGGCGGTTACCGCCTTATCATTGCCGGAATTCATGATCCTGAAGCGCGTGATGAAAACCCGGCTTATCTTGATATTCGCCGGCATTGTCGGAGCCGGAATACTTTTCAGCGGCTATCTTTTCAACTGGCTGTTATAATCTCAATCCAATCGAACGGCGACTCGTGGCGGAGCATTTTGACGGCTACGTCCATTCCGTAGGAGCGCCGGCCGTTCATAATTACGATTGTAAGCTTACACACGTGAAGACGCATCAGCTTCAAGCACCCTGTCAAAGGGTGCTTTGCTTTTTTGGTGTCATAATGAGGGCCGGGTTAAAACGGGTGAAGTTAAAAGAGTGCAGTATGACGGGTTGACTTGGGGCCCAATTTGGTGTAATATACTGTTTTGTCAAACTGCTAAAAATCAAAAAAATATGAAAATAAAAGGAATATCGGCTCTTGAAATATTGGACAGCAGAGGAAACCCTACGGTCGAAGCAACCGTAGTTTTGGATGACGGTTCTCGCGGCTCTGCGGCAGTTCCTTCGGGAGCTTCTACCGGAAGTTATGAGGCCGTTGAATTAAGGGACAGCGACGCGAAACGTTTTAACGGGCTGGGTGTCTTGAAGGCGGTCGAAAACATTGAAAAAAAGATCGCTCCGGCATTGATAGGGAGAGACGCTTCGGATCAAAGAGGGATAGATCAAATAATGATTAAGCTGGACGGAACGAAAAACAAGGCCAGCCTTGGAGCCAATGCTATTTTGGCTGTTTCTTTGGCTTGCGCCAGGGCGGCGGCGGCTTCTGAAAAAATGCCTCTTTACGAGTATCTGGCCAAATTCAATCCGGAACACGACAGCAGGTATTATCTTCCTTTGCCGATGATGAATATCATGAACGGCGGCAAACACGCCAATTGGGCCACGGATATCCAGGAGTATATGATTTTGCCGACAGGGGCCAAGACAATAAGCGAGGCTATAAGAATGTGCGCTGAAGTGTATTTTCAATTGAAGAAAACTTTAAAATCAAAAGGATACGGAACAAATATCGGAGACGAAGGAGGATTCGCTCCGGCAGTCAAATCCAACAAAGAGCCCTTTGAGCTGATGTCAGAAGCCATAAAAAACGCCGGCTATAGGCTGGGCCAAGACATTGTTTTCGGCATTGACGCAGCTGCCACGGAATTTTTCAAAGACGGGAGTTACGAATTGAAGAAAGAAGGCAAGACCATGGGCAGCAAGGAACTGGCC
The DNA here is from genome assembly GCA_028718965.1 of Minisyncoccota bacterium. Classification (GTDB taxonomy): domain Bacteria; phylum Patescibacteriota; class Minisyncoccia; order Minisyncoccales; family CG1-02-41-26; genus CG1-02-41-26. Next base: position 10,733 of record JAQUKS010000008.1, on the reverse strand, counting down.
GATTTTTATTTGAAGATCGCCGCTATTTATCCGGTTAAGACCATGGAAGATATTTTTTCGGAAGATGATTGGCAGGGTTTCGGGGGCTTTCTCAAGAAGACTGAAAACAAAATTCAGATTGTCGGCGACGATTTATATGTCACCAATACCGAGAGGCTGGAAAAAGGGATAAAAGAAAAGTCTTCCAATTCCGTTTTGATCAAGCTGAATCAAATCGGCACTTTGACCGAAACCATTGATACCATTTTGCTGGCTGTGAAGAACGGGATGACCGCGGTGATCTCCCACAGATCGGGAGAAACCGAAGACGATTTCATTGCCGACCTGGCTGTGGCCATGGGCACGGGCCAGATAAAGACAGGGGCCCCTGCCAGGAGTGAAAGGACGGTAAAATACAACAGGTTAATGAAAATCGAAAAAGCGGCTGGAGACAAAGCAGTGCTGAAAAGCTTTCCTTTTTAAGATGAAAAACAAAATCCTTTTGGTAATTTGCGATGGCCTTGGGTTTACGGAAAAGAAAGAATACAACGCGATAGCCTCGGCCTCAACTCCCAGCTTGGACGGTTTCAGGGCAAGCTATCCTTTTGCTTTGCTTGAGGCATCAGGAGAAGCCATTGGTTTGCCTGAAGGGCAGATGGGAACTTCCGAGGCCAATCACTTGGTTATGGGGTCGGGCAGGATTATTTACCATAATTTGGTGAAGATAAACAAGGCGGTTGATAATAAAGAGCTGGAGAAAAACCCGGCCATTGTCGAAGCTTTCGAGCATGCCAAGAAACATAACAGTTCTTTGCACATCAAAGGGATAATCTCGGACGGGGGAGTACACGGACATTCGCGGCATTTGAAAGGCTTGGTCGAGGCGGCCAGAGTTCATGGAGTGAAAAAAGTATTTTTGCATTTGTTCACTGACGGCAGGGATGTGGCTCCCAAAAGCGCCGCTGATTACATCAAAGACTTGGAAGGTTTTTTGAAACGTTGCGGCTTGGGCAAGATCGCTTCTGTGGGAGGAAGATACTGGGGCATGGACAGAGACAATAATTATGACAGGGTTGAAAAACATTTTTTGGCCATAACCAAAGGCCTGGGGCCTAAGTTCAAGACAGCTTTGGAGGTGATAGAGCATAATTATGATTTGGGAAAGACCGACGAGTTCATAGAGCCTTCTTTGATTGAGACAGAGGAAGAATCAGGAGGCATCATTTCCGTCAATGACGCGGTCATTTTCGCGAATTTCCGCGCGGACAGAGCGAAACAGCTTACCAAAAGAGTTCTTGACGAGAGGATAAACAATTTAAAGTTTGTGGCTATGACAAAGTATGACGATAACCTTGACGTAAAAGTGGCTTTTCCTCCGGAGGAAATAAAGAACACTTTATCCGAGGTCATCTCCGCGAACGGATTGAGCCAGATGAAGGTCACTGAAACGGAAAAGTTCGCCCACTTGACGTTCTTTTTTAACGCCCAAAGATACGACCCGGAGAAGAACGAAGACAGGATTATGATCAATACGAACAAAGACGTCGAGACCCATGATCAGAAACCCGAAATGAAAGCCGACGATATCGCTCAAGCGGTTGTGTCCGCCGTCAAAGAGAACAAGTACGGTTTTATTGCCGTTAACCTTACCAATTGCGACATGGTGGGGCATACTGGAAACTTTCCCGCCATAGTCAAGGCTGTCGAGGCCGTTGATTCGGCTTTGGGAAAAATATATTCAGCCGCGAAAGAATACGGTTATGACATGATAGTCACGGCTGACCACGGCAACGCGGAGGAAACATTCGGCAACGGCCAGCCTTTGACATCGCATACCGTAAATCCGGTGCCTTTTTACCTTCTGTCAGATAAGTATAAAAATCTTAAAAGGATAAAGGGAAATCTGGCTGATATCGCTCCTACTGTTCTGACGATGCTTCATCTCCGGATTCCAAAAGAAATGACAGGAAAACCGTTAGTATAAACATATGAGAAAAAAACAAACAAAAATCGTAGCTACGATTTCCGACCGCAAATGCGAACCCGAGTTTATAAAATCCCTGCACGAAGCAGGGGTCGATGTGATGCGCTTGAACACCGCCCACCAGAAACCAGAAGACACTTTAAAAGTCATAAATAATATCAGACAGGTTTCTGAGCGCATCGGCATATTGATAGACACCAAGGGCCCCGAAGTAAGGGTGACCGGAGTAACGGATGAAATATCTTTTAAGAAAGGCGACAGCGTAAGGATATCAGGAGCCAATTCCGGGGCGGTTTCTTCGAAAGACGCCATATACGTTAGTTATGCCGGTTTTCACAAAGATGTTCCCGCGGGCGCTTTGATATTCATTGACGACGGAAAGCTGGGAATAAAGGTTTTGAAAAAGACGAAAGACGCTTTGGTCTGCGAGGTTGTCAATGACGGAGTCGTGAAGTCTTTTAAAAGCGTTAATGTGCCCGGCGTAAGGCTCAATTTGGAATCATTGCGCGAAAAAGACAAGGATTACATCGATTTTTCCGTAAAGCACAAGGTTGATTTCATCGCCCATTCTTTTGTAAGGAGCAAAGAAGATATTCTGGCCATCCAAAAGATTCTGGACAAAAAAAAGAGCAAGATCAAGATAATAGCCAAGGTTGAGAATAAAGAGGGAGTGGAGAATATAGACGAGATCTTGGATCATGCCTATGGAATTATGATAGCAAGAGGCGATATGGGCATTGAAATGGCGGCCGAAGAGATTCCTTTGATTCAGAAAGAGATAATAAGAAAATGCATTGTCCGCCGCAAACCGGTTATTGTGGCCACCCAAATGCTCCAATCCATGGTAAAGAATCCAAGGCCTACCAGGGCCGAAGTAAGCGACGTGGCCAATGCGGTTATTGACGGAGCCGATGCTGTTATGCTTTCTGAAGAATCGGCCAGCGGCGATTATCCGGTCGAGGCCGTGGAAATGATGTCCAGGATAGTCGGCAGAGTCGAGTCGGCGGATGAAAGATACAACTTGTGCAATTTGCCTGAGCTGGATACCCCGAACAATGTTACTAATTTCCTGATGAAAGCTGCCATTTCAGCTACCAAAGAGATGGACATCAAAGAGATAATTATGGCTGACCCGGACGCTTTTGAAGTGAGCGTCTTGGCCTCACTTAGGGGCAGAACTTCCATTTACTTTAAGTGTTTTGACAAAGCTTTGGTTCGCCAGCTTGCTTTGACTTATGGCGTCAACGCCCAGTACGTAAAGAGGCAGGGAAGCCACGAACAATTTATGGCTTTGCTCAAAGATCTGGTGGCAAAAGGCAAGCTTTCCGCTAAAGACAAAGTGTTGTTTCTGGCCAGTAATACCAAGAATGGCGCTGAAACCAATTTTCTTGAAATCTGCGAAGTCGGCAAATACGCGCATTCCGCGAAGCAATATAAAAGAAAAGAGAGTTAAGGACTCGATTAAGCGTGGCCCCGGACTAGTCGTTTCGGGTATTTTTTGATAGGATAAAATAATGGTGGCTGACCCCATTTTCCCATTTTCTTACGGAGGATGATGGGTTGAAGGCTAAAATAGCGGTCGGCTTTGTTTCATCGAATTTCTAATTTTGATAAAATAGAAAAATAGTAAAACAAAACAACCTATGAAAAAAAATATAATCATCCTCGTCGTATTATTATTGATTTTAATCATTGCGCTGGCTGTCTATTTTTTATTCCGGCCGACCCAGCCTCCAGTATCGATTATCTTTAAGCCAGATAATAATGTCAAAAGGAGCTTCAATGACGTTGAAATGAGTAATGGCAACTATATTGTTACTGAAATGAATTCGATTGATGAAAATAGTCGTTTATTGCGGATAAGTCCTAAGGGTGCGATGACGGTAATCACTACTTATAGCGGCCAATTACGAGGCTTGACAACGGACGGTTCGGATTTTATTGCCACGGGAATTGATCCCAGCGGTGGAAATGTATTATTGCGAATTGCCCAAAATGGCACAACTTCCATAATTGCTTCGAGCATATCAGGAGGGGGCGCTCTAACCGATGTGGCGGTGCTTGGTTCGGATTATATCGTGGCAGACCCTGCTAACGAAAGGCTGCTGCGGATAACGCCCGATGGGACTGTTTCCACATTTGCGTCTTCCCCTGGCGGTTATCTTAGGGGGATTAAAGCGGTTAACAACGAAATCATCGTTGCCGGTGGATACGGAGAGTGTTTGGGAAGACTTTATCGCGTTAGCGCGGACGGGACAGTTTCTATAATTGCGTCAGAAACCACATTATATATTTGCTCTGCTTATTCATCAGTGGCTCCGGATGGTTCAGATTTCATAGTAAACTCCGGGAGCAATACCGGCTTCAAAAGGATTAAGCCGGACGGAACCATAATAGATATTATTAATCCTGACATAGGTCTGGCGACTGGTCCTGTCGGTCTTTTAGTGCGGGGCACCGATATAATAGTGGCTGATGGATCTCCGGCTACTTTGTTTCGAATTGCCATTCCTTAGCGATGCGGTTTTAGTCTTTTCAGATTTTTCGCCTTGTGTTAAAAAAACGCGCTCGCGCGCTTGCCTTGATTATTCCATGGCCGCGTGTTATTTTTAGGTTAAATCATCGAAAATAATTTATGAAAAGAACGTATATAAGAGACCTGAAAGAGCATATTGGCGAGGAGGTGACCATAAAAGGATGGGTTGACATACGGCGCGACCAGGGGAAGCTGATTTTTTTGGATTTTCGGGACATGACCGGCTATGTCCAGGGCGTGATTTTGCCCAACGCGAAAGCCGTTCACGAGGTTGGAGAGAAGATACGCCCCGAATGGGTCGTTGAGGTTGTCGGCAGGGTGAACCAGAGGCCGGAAAAGAACATACAGGAAGAAAAGCCGAACGGAGATCTCGAATTGGAGATTTTATCCTTGAATATTTTGAACGAGGCTGACACGTTGCCGTTTGATGTAAGGGGCGACGGCCAGGGCATAGGAGAGGAGGTCCGGCTTAAATACCGTTATCTTGACCTTCGCCGGCCGCGTCTCCAGCGCAATATCCGCATGCGCGACAAAGTAATATCGTTTTTCAGGGAATATATGCACCGGCACGATTTTGTCGAGATCGAAACGCCCATGCTCATGAAAGGCACTCCCGAGGGTTCGCGCGAGTATATCGTTCCCTCAAGGCTGGAAAAAGGCAAATTCTACGCGCTGCCCCAGTCTCCCCAGCAGTTCAAGCAGCTTTGCATGGTCGCTGGTTTTGAAAAGTATTTCCAGATTGCCAGATGCATGCGCGACGAGGATCTGCGGGGCGACAGGCAGCCCGAATTCACCCAGTTGGATTTTGAGATGTCTTTTGTCGCCCAGGAGGACGTATTGGACTTCACCGAATCGATGTTCATCGAAATGGTAAGGACCCTTTTTCCCGAAAAGAAGATTGCCCAGACACCGTTTCCCAGGATCACCTATAAAGAATCCATGGAGAAATACGGCAATGACAAGCCGGATTTGCGCAAGGACAAGAACAATCCGAACGAACTGGCTTTTGTCTGGGTCGTTGATTTCCCGATGTTCGAGAAAACGCAAGACGGCCAGATCCAGGCGGCCCATCATCCTTTCTGCTCCATAAAAGAACAAGATATGGACAAGTTTTTGAAGGGCGAGGATCTGATGAACATCCGGGCCAATTCTTACGATCTGGTATTGAACGGCTACGAGCTTAGTTCGGGCAGCATTCGCATACATCAGTCCGAAATACAGCAAAAAGTCTTTGAGTTGCTTGAAATAAGCGAAGAGGAACAGCAACGAAAATTCGGCCACATGCTCGAAGCCTTCAAATACGGCGCTCCTCCGCACGGAGGGTTTGCTCCGGGCATCGACCGTACCGTGATGCTGCTTATGGGAGAGCCGAACATCCGCGAAGTGATTGCTTTTCCCAAAACGGGCGAAGGAAAAGACCCCATGATGGGCTCTCCCTCGGCCGTTCCGCCAGAGCAGCTTGGCGAGCTTGGCATCAAAGTCGGCAAATAACACATAATCAAAATCATGTTTGGAGCTTTAATCGTAATAATCGGTGTCTTTTTTCTCCTGAAGAATCTTGGCCTGGTCGCTGACAATGCCTGGAGCATTCTTTGGCCTTTGTTGATCATAATGATCGGCCTGAAGCTTTTGCTCGTGAAGAGAAACCGTCGTTGGCATGATTGGCGATGCTTCGGTGAAAGAATGCACGAGAAATTTCACGAGAGGCGCGACCAGGATAAAAAATGATCTCGCTTGATCCAGGAAGTCGCCCCAAGGGCGATTTTTTGGTAGAACTAAGAAAGTGATGAAAATAGGGTCAGCTTGCTTGATTTTTGGGGAAATTGGGTTAATGTGAAGTCGTAAGCATTTCTAAATACAAATTAAGGAGGTGTTGATAATGCCTTGTGAAAAGAAATATCTAGTATCGCTCGTTTGGCCCCCTAATATCTGTTACTCAAAGTTGATAGATGGTATACCGGAAGGTGTTACCATTGATGAAACAGCAGGAACTTGGACGTTTCAAAATAAAAGCTATCCAATTGGCGTGAATTGCTGCCAACCTTTTTTTGAGGGGTTTCCTATTGGGGTGTACAACAGGACAAATTTCGGACACTTAGAAGTGATGAAACGCACCATTGAGTGGGTCCGAGATAGAAATGAGCCCTTTTCTGATGATTAATTTGTTTTCATGGCGAAGTTCAAGTTCGCGGGCGCCCACTATTGTGCAAACACATAAGTGGGTCGCTTTTATTTTATCGAGCAGGCACATTGCTTAATTTCCCCAATTTTTTTCCTCAACCTTGCCATATACTCCTAGTATTCTAATGCACGATGAGCCTTGACAGGGGACTAATGTGTAATTTGGATTTGCTAATGAAAATACCGGATGCGTTTTAGGAACGCCTCCATAATGGTTTGTTATTTATTTTTCGTCCCGCTGTCTCAAAAATTTACGATTACTCGTAAGCTGTAAAGTGATGCCCCTTTTGCCTCAAGCTGATTCAAGTACTCCCCATGTCCGTCAACAGACACGAATGTATATGATCCGAGCCTGCCTTGTATGGGTCTTCTTATGAAAATAATTTTTTGTTGAGGATTTTGGTTTAGGCAGTTGGCCGCAAGTCAGGGATGTAATGGACATTTATCGTGCCAATATTGAAAAAGCCCGATGAGAAATCGTCGTGGCTTTTTGTTTTTATCCTTATTACGCTTGATTTATCGTTGATGGTGTAGATGATATAATTAAATCAGAAACCTTGAGCATATTTAATAATCTTTTTTTTGGAATTCGGGAGGAGTGCTTAAAAATGATACCGACAATTTGGAACCAGCGAGAGTTTATCCAGTCCGAAGAGGCGAAGAAAACCCTCCTAACCGCCTTTCAGCTTCTATTAAAAGCGACGGAGCTTACCCCTATGGTTGATTGGCCTTGGCTCAAAGAGCATCACGCGTTGGCCTATGACGGCCTCACGGAGATGACCAAAACTGTTTCGTATAAACTTTTTGCCAACCACCAATCTGGGGTGGTAGGTGACTCCGATCAGTTATTCGTCGTTGATTTGCTCCATTGCCGCGCAGCTTTCTTGAAAAATAAGACATCCGACACGAAAATAATAATGGAGAAATGGGGGCCTGACGGTGAGTTTTTCCAGCACCTATCAGCCCATTTGTTAGTTCCGTGCCTTTGGATTTGCGCGCGCGTGATGAACCCAAACCCTGATGGCGGTTCGGAAATTTTAGTTGATAGGGTAGCTATTTTTTCGCAACAAGAGGCAATGGCCGAATGTTTGGCTCGGGTTATTCCCTTGCTATCATCAGGGCCATTAAGCAGAAAGCAGAAAGCTGGTGTCATGAGAGCCCTAATCAAGGCGGAGCGGATTTACCACCTATGAGTGGCAAATTATAGGATACTGGACGGCCCAGTATCCTTATTTATTTTTAGATCGGTAGGCGTAAGTCGGGGATATATAAATTTAATGAATTTAGGTGGGTAGAGAACAAAGCCGAGATGCATAGAATCAGATGAGCTAATATAAATCCGCATCCGGAAGTCGCCCCGCCGGCGATTTTTTGGTAGAATAAAAACGAATAAAAGTGAGAAAATGGGTCAGCCATCATTTCATTATGAGTTTGCTGACTGGGCTGTGGATATTTCATTAGGTAATAATTTTGCTGGTGATATAATGAAATAATTTAATAACCAATCGAAATATGAACAAAAAAATAATTATTGCAATAATCGCGTCGGTTTTGTTAATCGGCCTGGGGTTTGGTGGCTACCTTGTTTGGGCTAATTTGAAAAAATCCAAAGAAGCGCCAAAAGCAATACCAATGGAAAACGCCACTGGCACAGCTGAGAAAATGATGGATGAAGCCACCAGGGCTGTTTTGCCGTCAATACAGACCAATCCTTTGGAAGACAAACCGGACGTCAATCCGGCCAGCAAGGCCAATCCCATCAAAGACATAAAAACAAATCCTTTTGAATAATTTAAAAATAATTTAAAAAGCGCTATGAAAATGAAAAATTTTATTAGCTTCATCGCCATTGCTGTTCTGGCAGGTGGCGTGGCTGTTTTAGCCGCTGAAACTTTGGCTCAAGAGACAAGCACAACAGCAAACATTCAGTATCCCGTGGCGGAGCTGAATAATTGCCAGGATAAAGCCGCTTGTAAGGCATACTGCGACGAACCGGAAAATATGGCGACTTGTCTGGACTTTGCCGAAAAGAATGATCTGATGGCAAAAGAAGAAATAGCCGCGGCCAAGAAATTCGCGGCGATCAGCGATAAAAAGCCGGGCGGCTGCGCCACCAAGGAATCTTGTGAAGAATATTGCAATGAAATCAGCCACATAGACGAATGCGTGGCTTTTGCCGAAGAAAATGATTTGGCGCTAAAAGAAGATTTGACCCAAGCCAAACAGGTCCAAGCAGCAATCAAGAAAGGCATAAAACCGCCTGCCTGCGGCAATAAGAAAGCTTGCGACACTTACTGCGACAGCCCCGAGCATATGGAAGAATGCATTTCTTTCGGCGAAGCCGCCGGTTTTATCCAAGGGAAAGAGCTGGAAGACGCCAAGAAGACCTTGGCTGCCATAAAAAAAGGCGTTACGCCGCCTCCTTGCCGTGGCAAAGAGGCCTGCGACGAATATTGCAGCAGTCCCGATAATATGGAAACCTGCGCGACTTTTGCCATGGAAGCTGGGTTTATGTCGCCCCAGGAGATGGAAAATACGCAAAAGATGCTCACTGCCATAAAAAAAGGCGTGAAACCGCCTGCCTGCAAGGGTCAGGAAGAATGCGACACCTATTGCCAGCAAGAAGAACATTTTGAGGAATGTTTGAATTTTTCCGAGGCTGCCGGTTTTATGACGGCCGAAGAAGCGGCCGTATCGCGCAAAACCGGTGGCAAAGGGCCGGGTGGGTGCAAAAACAAGGAGGAATGCGACGCTTTTTGCAACAATCCCGATAATCAGGAAATTTGTTTTAATTTTGGCAGGGAAAATGGCCTGATTCCGGAAGAAGATTTGCAAAGAATGGAAGAAAACAAGCAGCAGATGAAACAAGGATTGGGCCAGGCGCCGCAAGAAGTGCTTGATTGTTTGAACTCGCTGGTTGGAAACGATATGGTGGAAAAAATGAGAAGCGGTGATTTTTTGCCATCGCAAAAAGTTGGCGATGCCATGAAAGAATGTTTTGAGAAAATGGGGCCCATGCCCGGCCAGGAAGGGCAGGGCGGCCCGGGTAGCGGTGGAAATATGATGCCTGCGGGGCAGACAGGCCCGGGCGGATGCAAGACACCCGAAGAATGCCAGGCTTATTGTAAAGAGCACATGGAAGAATGCCAAAATTTTGGGCCGGCAATGCCTCAAGGCATGGGGGCTTCGGGCGGAGGACAGGGCGGTCCGGGGTTGCAAATGATGCAACAAGGAGCTCCGGCGCAAGGGCAAATGCCCGCGGGCCCGGGCGGATGCAAGACACCCGAAGAATGCCAATCATATTGCATTTCAAACCCGCAAGAGTGCCAAAGTTTCCAAACAGCGCCCCCTGTTCCCGGGACTGGCGGTGGAGGAGGCATGGGCGCGCCCAATGAACAGCCCGGTGAATTCATACAAATCCAGCCGGTTTGTCAAGGCGCCGAAGAATGTCAAAAAATGCGGCAACAAACAGAGCAGCAGGTGCAGAACCAGGTACAGCAACAAATGCAAAATCAAATGGCACCTCCCCAGCCCTGTCAAGGAGAGAATTGCAATTACGGCCCACCGCCAACAACAGGACAACCTGGCGGCCAGCAGCCATACCAGATGCAGCAGGCGCCAGCAGGGCAGGGCATTCCATCCCCAACCCAGCCAATGCCCCAAGCGCCGGTTGGAAATCAACAACCAATGCCCCAGGCCCCTCCGGCGGTTCAGCAGCCGCTGAATGAAAACCCTCCAGCGCCAATGCCTGAGCCGAATTCACAGCCTAGCAGCTTTTTTGCTCCGGAAACGTTTCTCGGATCGGTGATAGCGATATTCAACCGAACGTCCAAAACCGGAAAGTAGTCGTCGCATGATATAATTTGAAAAATGAATAAAAATTCTTCGTGATGTCGCGGAGAATTTTTATTGGACGCTCGTTATCTTTCTGGAAAGCCTTTGCTTTTACTTTATTTGGCGGCGGTCTCGGAGTCGTTCCGTCAGGGATGGTTTTTGCTCATCCACTTGACACCGATGTTGTATTATTCTAACATTAAAACTGTTAGAAAAGAA
>JAQUKS010000007.1 GCA_028718965.1 Minisyncoccota bacterium | reverse complement strand
ATTTTAACAGTAACAGCGGAAGCAGAGCAGCCAGGGGGCCGCGGGCCAAGTCGTTTGGTTTTGGCAATGGAGGCAACAGGGGCAGGGCGAGCGGGCGATACGGCAAGAAATCCGGCCAGTTCGGCCAGCAAATTAATCCGTTGAGGGTTGTCAATAAGGCTGTAATCACCGAATCAACGGAATGTTTCGTTCCTGAACACAAATTTCAGGATTTTTGCCTTGACGAACGGTTGAAGCGCAACATCGCGGCTAAGGGGTATACTGCCCCAACGCCTATTCAGGACAAGGTTATCCCGCATATTCTCAAAGGAACAGACGTGGTTGGCGTTGCCAACACGGGCACGGGCAAAACAGCCGCTTTTTTGCTGCCGCTTATCAATAAAGTTTTGCTCGACAGGAAAGAACAGATTATCATTATGGCACCAACCCGCGAATTGGCTATTCAGATAGACCAGGAGCTCAAGGGATTTACCCGCGGCATGAATATTTTTTCGGTATGCTGCGTGGGAGGGGCAAGCATCGGACAGCAAATGTCGGGCCTGCGTTACCGGAATAATTTTATTATCGGCACGCCCGGCCGCTTAAAGGATTTAATCAACCGCAAAGCGTTGCGTCTGGCTGATTTTAAAAATGTCGTGCTTGATGAAGCCGACAGAATGCTGGATATGGGGTTTATCAATGATATGCGCGTTATCCTGGCTGAAATGTCCAAAATTCGCCAGACGCTTTTGTTTTCAGCGACCATTTCGCCGGAAATCGAAAAGGTTATCAACGAATTTCTCAAGGCGCCGGTGCGGATTTCGGTCAAAACAAGCGACACTCCCAAAAGCATTGACCAGGATATTGTAAGAGTGGCTCCGGGCAACGACAAACTGGAGGTTTTAACCGGCCTTTTGGCTCAAGAGGAATTCAGCAAGGTGCTTATTTTCGGACGCACCAAGTATGGCGTGGAAAAGCTCTCAAAAATACTGATTCAGAAGGGGCTTAAAGCCGAATCAATTCACGGCAACAAAAATCATTCCAAACGCCAAAGCGCTCTGAATATGTTCAGGAACAACCGCGTGCGAATTTTGGTGGCAACTGACGTGGCTGCCCGCGGCCTTGACATTACCGGCATCAGCCACGTGATTAACTACGATTTACCTGCCACTTTTGAGGATTACATCCATCGCATCGGCCGCACTGGCCGGGGCGACAAGCGCGGCAAAGCCCTTACTTTTATCGGTTAAACAAACGCGGCCAAAACTCAATCAACAAAAACCAGCTTATAAAAGAGCTGTTTTTTGTTGGAAACTGGGGATTACGGGCAGTTGTTTTCGCTTTGAAAATAGGGTAATATGGAAGAATGTTAGACATAGAAAAAATCAAACAGGAGGCCAAAGATGCCCTGGCTAAAATTGCCAGCAACGAGGAAGCGCAGGAGCTTTTTCGCAAATATCTGGGCAAAAACGGCGAGGTGGCCAGAGCTTTTGCTTTATTAAAGGATATGGCTGTGGAGGAGCGCCAAACCGTTGGCCGGGAAGTAAACGAATTGAAAAAAGAAATCGAGGCTTTGCTTGCCGAAAAAAAAGAATTATTAAAAAAAGAACTCAAGCGCCTGGAAACAATGGGCGATGAAATTGATATTACCCGGCCGGGCATAAAGCCAGTCATGGGGCATTTGCATCCCTTAACTTTGGTACAAAGGCAGGTGGCTGAAATTTTCCAGTCAATGGGCTTTGAGATTGCCCAGGGCCCGGAAATGGAAACTGAATGGTATAATTTCGATGCTTTGAATATGCCCAAGGACCATCCGGTGAGGGAAATGCAGGACACATTCTGGCTCAAGGGGGAAAGCAAAATGTTAATGCGCACGCAGACAAGCGCGGTGCAGGTGCACTATATGGAAAAGCATACTCCGCCCTTGCGCATTATTGCTCCGGGCCGCATTTTTCGCAACGAAGCGATCGACGCCACTCACGAATGTCAATTTTATCAGGTGGAGGGCCTGATGGTTGACAAAAACATTTGCGCGGCCAATTTTAAAGCCATTATTGAAGAATTTTTGGAGAAATTTTTCCAGACCGATGTTGATATTCGCTTACGGCCGAGCTTTTTCCCGTTCACCGAGCCCAGCTTCGAGATAGATGCCAAAAGAAAAGGCGGCAAGTGGCTGGAACTGATGGGTGCTGGTATGGTCAATCAGAATGTTTTTGAGGCTGCGAGCTATCCGCGCGATAAATACCGGGGATTCGCTTTTGGCGTCGGGCTTGACCGTCTGGCTATGATTAAATACGGCATCAACGAAATCAGGCTTTTTTACCAAAACGACCTTAGATTTTTAAAACAATTTTGATTATGAAGTATTCCTATAACTGGCTGAAAGATTATATCTCGGGAACAATACCCGATCCGAAAAAATTAGCCGAGGCCCTGATGGGCCGCAGTTTTGAGATTGATTCACTGGAAAAGAAAACAGGGGACTGGGTTTTGGATATCAAGGTGTTGAGCAATCGGGCCGCTGACTGTTTGTCGCATATGGGCATTGCCCGGGAAATCGCGGTGATTTTACAGAGAAAAATGAAATTACCGCCCGCGCCCGGATTACCCAAGAGTGCTAATAAGCGAGCCAGGGAGATAAAAGTTAAAATAGAAAGCTTGCGTGATTGCCCGCGCTATACCGCGCTGGTTATCAAGGGAGTTAAAGCAGGGCCATCACCCCGGTGGCTTAAGTCAAGATTGGAGGTCTGCGGTTTGCAATCAATCAACAACATTGTTGACATAACCAACTACGTGATGCTGGAAACCGGCCAGCCTTTGCACGCTTTTGATGCGGATAAGCTCGGGACGGATATAATCGTAAGGCGGGCGCGGAAGGGAGAACTCATCAGGACATTGGATAAAGAAAAAACCAATATAGTTCTGGACGAGAACGTGCTGGTTATCGCCGACAGCGGTAAGCCTGTTGCCATCGCGGGCATCAAAGGCGGGGCTGAAACCGGCATTGATGAAAGCACAAAGAACATTATCGTTGAGGCGGCCAATTTCAACCCGGTATTGATTCGCCGCGCTTCGCAGAAAATAAAAATCAGGACGGACGCTTCGTGGCGTTTTGAAAACGGCCTTGATCTGCATTTGATTGATTTGGCACAGGCAAGAGCCGCTTATTTGATTAAAAGAATTGCCACGGGCGGGGCGGAATCATTTATCGACGTGTCGTCGGCTTTACCCGAACCCAGGCGTATTCGTTTAGGTTTCAGCTATCTTGACGGTCTGCTCGGAGCCAAAATATCGTCCGTCCTCGCCGTGAAAATCTTGAAAAGCCTTGGTTGCCGCATAATCGAAAGCAGCAAGCGGGGCGTTCTCGTGCAAGCGCCATCGCAGCGCCTTGACCTCAAAACCTCCGAGGATTTAATCGAGGAAATCGGCCGGGTATGGGGCTATGAAAAACTGCCTAAAACATTTCCCGAAGTTATTTTAACCGTTCCTCAAATCAATAAAAACTGGATAATAGAGAACAAAGCCAAAGACGCTTTAGCAAGTTTGGGCTTCAGCGAGGCTTATAACTACACTTTTATCGGCGAAAAAGACAAAGAGATTTTTAGCTATCGCGACAGCGACTTGCTGGAAATAGCCAATCCGGTGAGCGAATTGAATAAATTTTTACGCCCGTCCCTGGCTCCTTGTCTGCTGAAAAACACCAAAGAAAATCTGAAGAATTCTTCTGAAATAAAAATGTTTGAGATTGGCAAGGTTTTCGTGAACCGGAAAGAGCGGCTGCATTTGGGCATAATAGCGGCCGGCAAGAAACGAACAAGCGATCTATTCTTTGAAGTTAAAGGAACATTGGAAGCCACGATGAACGAACTCGGCGTAAATGATTTTTCTTTCGTTGGCGCTTTAAGTCCGGTTAACACGGCTTTACTGGAAAGGCTGGGTATCAAAGCAAACGTTATATTGGGAGAAATTGATTTTCAGGATATTTTGACATCAGCCAATGAGCGGAAGAAATATCAGCCTGTTTCAGCCTATCCGGCTTCATTGAGAGACGTTGCCGTTTTAACGCCCGAAACGGCCAAGGCTATCGAGGTGCTGGAAGTTATCAAGGATGCCGGGGGCAAATTATTGGTGGAAGCGGAGCTGTTCGACATTTACAGCGGCCCGGGTTTGCCCCAAGGCAAGAAAAATCTGGCCTTTCATCTGGTTTACCAGTCCAGCGAAAAAACATTGTCTGCCGAGGAGGTGAACAATGTTCATCGGAAAATTTTTGAAGCCATAGAAGGAGCCGGCTGGGAAGTAAGAAAATAAAAATAATAGATATGGCCACTAAAAAAGAAAAAACGAATAATTCGAATTATACTGCCAAAGACATTTATGTTTTGGAGGGTTTGGAACCGGTGCGAAAGCGGCCGGGTATGTATATCGGCTCGACCGGCGTTGACGGCATTCATCATTTGATCTGGGAAGTGCTTGACAACAGTATTGATGAAGCAATGGCCGGTTATGCCGATGAAATCACCGTGACCCTGTTGTCGGGCAACCGGGTAAAATGCACCGATAACGGTCGGGGCATTCCCGTGGAAACGCACGCTCAAACCGGCAAATCAGCCCTGGAAACCGTCATGACCACCCTGCACGCGGGAGGAAAGTTCGGCAGCGAGGCTTATAAGGTATCGGGCGGCCTGCACGGCGTGGGCGTTTCGGTGGTTTGCGCTTTGAGCAAGTATATGAGAGCGGAAGTGTGCCGCGATAACGGGCTTTATGTCCAGGAATATTCCAAAGGCGTGCCCAAAGCCAAGGTGAAGAAGATTGACGCCTGCAAACAAACCGGCACCACGATAACGTTCGAGCCGGACGAAGAAATTTTCAAAGATAAAGACGCCAAACTCAACCTGAAACGCATTCTCACTCACGTGCGCCATCAGGCTTATCTTACGCCCAAAGTAAAAATGATAGTAAGGGACGAAACCGTTTCGCCTGCTTTTTCTTATACTTTTTATTTTGAGGGCGGACTGAAATCGTATTTGCGTTATTTATTGGGCGATAATGATCCCAAGCATGAGAATCGTTTTTATTGCAAAGCCGAGAGAGACGGCATTTTGGTGGAAACGGCTTTGCAGTATGCCAAGGAAATGGAATGCGTCGAGGAAAGTTTCGCCAACAATATAACGACCGGCGAGGGAGGCACTCATTTGACCGGCTTCAGGACCGCTCTTACCAGAGTGGTCAATGATTACGCGCGAAAGAACGGCTATCTCAAAGAGAAAGACGAAAATCTTTTGGGCAATGATATGAGGGAGGGAATGATCGCGGTGGTATCCATAAAAATCCGCGAGCCGCAGTTTGAAGGTCAGACAAAAGCCAAGCTGGGCAATACCGAAGCCAAGGCCGCGGTGGAGGGTGTGTTTGGCGAAACATTCAGCGACTGGCTGGAAAAGAATCCTACCGACGCCCGCGTTATCGTGGAAAACTGTTTGTTGTCGGCCAGAGCCAGGAGAGCGGCCAAGGCGGCGCGCACTACCATTTTAAGAAAAGGTATTTTGGAGGGCCTAACCTTGCCAGGCAAATTGGCCGACTGTTCGTCCAAGGACCCGGCCGAATCAGAGATTTACATAGTCGAGGGCGATAGCGCCGGCGGATGTTTTTTCGGTGATACCAAAGTAGCCTTGCTTGATGGCCGGGAAGTATCTTTCGTAGAGCTTATTAAGGAGGAACAAGCAGGCAAAAAAAATTATTGCTATACCATGAAAGATGATGGCACGATTGGTGTTGGTCTGATCAAGAATGTAAGGCGCACTAAACAGCAAACGGAGGTAATCAAAGTTATTTTAGATAATAATCAAGAAGTCATTTGCACCCCTGACCATAAGTTCATGTTGCGAGATGGCTCCTATAAAGAGGCAAGCCGGATATTGCCGTCGGATTCATTGATGCCCCTACAGCGTAAAATTTCGCAAAAGGGAGGTAGGATCACTATCGATGGTTATGAGATGGTGTTTTGTCCGAAGATCAATAAATGGATTTTCAGTCATTTATTGGCTGATAGATATAACACTGAAAGGGATTTGTATGAGAGAAGCAAGAGGACAGTCATCCATCATAAGGATTATAATAAACTTAATAATAGCCCGGATAATCTCTGTCGTATGGAGAAAATGGAGCATTTATATTTCCATGCCACTGTTGCTCGAGATAATTTAGAAAAACCAGAAACGTTAGAGAAAATTAGAAAAGTCCACCAGTCGCCGGAATACCGTCGAAAGATTAAAGCTGCAATGTCTATGCCTGAAATGAGAAAGATATTAAGCGAGCGGGCGAAGAAGCAGTGGGAGAACGACGATTACAAGCGTTATATGACCGATAGGTTTTTGGCGTTTTATCAAAGCAATCATGCTTATAGGGAAAGAAATAATGAATTATTGAATCAAGTTCAGAAAGCATATTGGTCTGACAAAAAAAATCGTCAGCAACAGTCGGAGAAAGTTAGAAAATATTTTGCCGAAAACCCAAAGGTAAGGGAAATGTTTTCTTCGGTCTCGAAAGAGCAATGGAAAAACACGGAATTGAGAAAATGGCGGAGCGAAAAGACAAAGGAACAATGGACGGATGATTTCAGAATAAAAAGAAAAGTCGCCTATAACAAAACATACTTGAATAAGGCGCTCGGAGCATTAAAGAGTGTTTTGGAAACCTGTGGAAAAATTGACATCGAAAAATACAATGATTTGCGCCAGCAGAGGAACGACAGAAGTATTATAAAATACGAAACGATTTGTAATAGATTTTTTGCTGGCAATGAGGCGGAATTAAAGGAAGCGGTAGAAAATTATAATCATAAAATCAAAAGAGTTGTTCGGCTGTCTGAAAAAGTTGATGTTTATGATTTAGAAGTTGAAGGCACGCATAATTTTGCTTTAGCTAACGGTGTTTTTGTGCATAATAGCAGCAAAATGGCAAGAGACAGAAGAACCCAGGCCATTCTGCCATTGCGGGGCAAGATTTTGAACGTGGAAAAGGCCCGGCTTGACCGGCTTTTGGATTCGCAGGAGATAAAATCGCTCATCATCGCTTTGGGCACGGCCATTGCCCAGGACTTTGATATCGAAAAATTGCGTTATCATCGCATCATCATCATGAGTGACGCGGATGTTGACGGGGCCCATATCAGAACCCTGTTGCTTACTTTATTCTACCGTCATTTCAAGGATGTGATCGAAAAAGGTTATTTGTACATTGCCCAGCCGCCGCTTTATAAGATCCAGGCAGGCAAGAAAGTGGAATATGCTTATACTGACGCCGATAAAGAAGAGGTTTTGGATGAATTTAAAAAAATTAAGAAAGAGATCGCCGACAAAAAGATAATCGCGGGAAAAAGCCGGGCCGCGCAGGCCGGCGAATCCGGAGAAACGGCTGTCGAAGAAATAGCAGAGGAGACCGGCAAGATAGCGGGCGTTAACATCCAACGCTATAAAGGTTTGGGCGAAATGAATCCCGAGGAATTATGGGAAACCACCATGAACCCCGAGAATCGCATTCTACTACAGGTAAATATTGACGACGCCAAAGAAGCGGACCATATTTTCGACACTTTAATGGGCTCGGATGTTGCTCCCAGAAAGAAGTTCATCCAGGTACACGCCAAACAGGTAAAGAATCTGGACATATAGCCCATTAAAGTAAGGAAGGGGTCGGGAGGGAATGCTTCCCTCCCGTGGCGGAAATATTAAAACCGAGGGGTTTTAAGGAGCGGCATCAGGCCGAGCGAAGCGAGGCCGCCGCGACACTTTAATGGGCTCGGATGTTGCTCCCAGAAAGAAGTTCATCCAGGTACACGCCAAACAGGTAAAGAATCTGGACATATAACTCAATTTAAAATGGAAAAAGAGCCTAATTTAGCAGCAAGCATCGAAGAGAAAAAGCTGCTCACTCCTGAACAAATATACGAAAGCGTGAGATCGAATTTAGAAGATGATTACGAATATTCCGTTTCGATGGCTGATAAAGCTTTGATCGATATGATCATAGCGAGTGTTTTGAATGAAATGAAGGATATGAAACTAAAAGCAAGCCAAGCAGTCGACAAAGAGAAGAAAAAACATATCGTCAGGCAATATGAAAACAGCGCGCCTGCTTTATACGAATCCGAGGTTATTGATCAATTTTTATTCAAGCGTTTTGGAATGAACAGACCTTATGTTGGCAGTAATAAAAAAGAATTCGGCGCTTATTTGAATCGTTTGCGGGAAAAAGAGGAGATGTTATAGGATCATTCAGCTACGCCATAGTTGCTCCTTTATTAAAGCGGGTTTCGCGCTAAATCATTGCAGATGTTATTGACTTCCGCTTCCAGAGGGTATAGTATTAGGGCAATAGCCCCTTGTGAGGGCTTTTAAAATAATTTCGCGAAAAATGGCCATGGGCGATAAAATCAAATTGTTTTTCAAAGAGGTCTGGACCGAGTCCAGGAAGGTTGACTGGCCCAGCCGCCAACAGACTTTAAGATACACGGCTTTGGTTTTGGGCATTTCGGCGGGAGTGGCCGTTTTTTTGGGCGCTTTGGATTTTGTTTTCGTGAGTGTTTTGTCCAAGTTCATAATTTAAGCGCATGAAACAGAAAATACAACAAGGCCGGAACTGGTATGTACTTCACACCTATCCGGGCGAAGAAGAAGCGGTAGCGCGTAACCTCAAGCAGCGCATCGAGAGCCTGGGTATGGAAGATAAAATCTTCAATGTTTTGGTGCCAAAAGAGAAGAAGATTAAGATTAAAAACGGCAAGCGCAAGGTTATCGAAGAAAGGATTTACCCGGGATATGTTTTCGTGGAGATGATCGTTACCGATGATTCGTGGTATGTGGCCCGCAATACCCCGCGGGTGACCGGCTTTATCGGCGCTGGCACCACGCCCATTCCGGTTTCTTCCAATGAAATCGACATTCTTAAGAAACGGGTCGGCGCGGTGGAACCGCAATATCAAATCGACGTTTCTTTGGGCGCTCTGGTAAAAATTATTGACGGGCCTTTCAAGGATTTCGAAGGCAAGATTTCCGAGGTTGACGAAGAACGCGGCAAGTTAAAGGTTTTGGTAAATATTTTCGGCAGAGATACGCCTGTTGAAGTGGATTCTTTGCAGGTTAAAAGAGTTTAAAACAATTTCCAATATGGCTAAAAAAATCAAAGCAGTGGTCAAATTGCATATTAAGGCCGGCAAAGCAACCCCGGCTCCTCCGATAGGCCCAGCTTTGGCCCAGCACGGCTTGAATATCGGCGAGTTTTGCAAACAGTTCAACGATGCCTCAAGGCAGCAGGAGGGCTTTACCCTGCCCACGGTAATCACTATCTATGAGGACCGCGGCTTTGATTTCAAAATGAAAGCCCCGGTTACCTCCCAGCTTATCAAAAAGGAAATCGGCATTGAAAAGGGTTCGGGCGAGCCTAATAAAAAGAAAGTGGGCAAAATCACCCAGGCCCAGTTGGAAAAAGTCGCCCGGCAAAAAATGCAGGATTTGAACACCACTGACATTGAACAGGCGAAGAAAGTCGTGGCCGGCACCGCCAAGAGTATGGGATTGGAGGTTAAATAATCGATTGATTTCCAGAAGGCATTTCAAGTTTAATGTCGCAGCGCCCTGAACTATAAATAAAAAGTTCCCGACAATTTCGGGGCTTTTTAATTTATGTCGAATTTGTTATAATTCTTATAATAAATTCTTATAATAAAAATGGATAAAGATATGCGGCCGTCAAAAGAACAATACTATCTTAATATCGCCAGAGAAATCGCCCAAAGGTCCACTTGTTTCAGAACCAAACTTGGAGCGATTGTCGTCAAAGACGACGTGATCGTGGCTACCGGCTACAACGGCGCTCCCCGGAAGACGAAAGATTGCGAAGAAAGGGGTTATTGCCTGAGAGACAAGCTGAAAATACCCCACGGCCAGCGTTATGAGCTTTGCCGGTCCGTGCACGCTGAGATGAACTGCATTATCAACTCGGCCAGAGCCGGCGTTTCTTTACTGGGCGGGGACTTATATCTGTGGACGCAGGGCAGGGAAGGCGAGCCCATTGAATCATTGCCCTGTTTTGTGTGCAAAAAGCTGGTTATCAACGCGGGGTTAAACCGCTTTATCGGTTCGACCAAAAAAGGAAGTTTTAAGATTTATTTCGTTGAAGACTGGGTTCGCGAATGGCAGGATAAGGACATTATTGATGACAAGCATCAATACGGAAGCGACCAGAATTCGGCCGAGACATTCTTGGATAACAAGGGCTAATGGAATTCGATGACAAATTAAGGGGCAATAGCCCCTTTTTTTGTCTGGTGAAATTTGTTATTATGGCTAAATAATATGGAAAGGCAGCCCAAGGGAAAATTTATCGTTTTTGATGCTCTGGACGGGTCGGGGCAATCAACCCAGATAGAGCTATTGGGCGGTTTTTTGAGAGAAAAGGGCTACGACGTCTTGATAACGAAAGAGCCGACCAAAGAATCCCCGGCCGGGCAGAGGATAAGGCGCGTTCTGCGCAAACAGGAAAAAGCCTCCCCCACGGAGCTGCAAAAATTATTCGTTGAAGACAGAAAGTGGCATTTGGAGCAGGTTATTTTGCCGCATCTTGAAAAAGACAAGTCAATTGTTATCTCCGACCGTTATTTTCTTTCCACGTTATGCTTTGGCGCGGCGGACGGCCTTGATGAAACCTGGTTATGGGAGTTGAACAAAGATTTCCTCGTGCCTGACTTTATTATTTTTTTGGATGTAAGCCCCGAGGTTTGCCTCGCCAGAATAGAAAAGAGGGGAGACGGCCGTGATTTATTCGAAGTGCGGGAAAAACTGGAAAGCGCTTACGGGCATTATATCCGTATTTTGGATAAGTTCAAAAAGACGACCGATGTTTTGATTGTTGATGGCGAAAAGCCGGTTGAAAATGTTTTTCAGGATATTAAAAATAAATTAAATTTATGAACTGCAAACAATTAGCCAAAACAATCGACCACACCAATATCGAGCACAGGGCTACTGCCAAAGATATCAAAAAGACTTGCCAGGAAGCCAAGAAATACGGTTTTCGGGGCGTTGACGTCAATCCGCAATGGGTGAGCCTGGTAAGCCAGGAATTGAGGGGCAGTGATATCAAGACAGTGGTTTTAATCGACCCGCCCATGGGCTTGAGCCCTCATTCCAGACGGATGGAGATGTGCCGCCAGGCCAGGAAAGACGGCGCGGACGAGCTGGATGTTGTTATGAACGTGATTGACATCAAATACGAGCGCTACGACGATGTTCTGGATGATTTGCAGGAAATTTGCAAAATACTGCCCACGAAAGTTATCATAGGCTCGGGTTATCTTACCGATGGAGAGGTTAAAAAAGCCTCCGAGCTCGTAAAAAAAGCCGGGGCCTTCTGCGTTAAAACCGCCACGGAGAAAGACCCTCTGGATAAAACGGAATTAAAAGAAAAAGCCCGCCATCTGGGCATTATGAAAAAATCCGCTCCCGGCCTGGCCATTAAGGCATCGGCCAAAATTCAGACTTACAAAGACGCCCTGATGATGCTGGAAGCTGGCGCGGATATTATCGGTGCCAGTTCAAGCGTTAAAATAGTGCAGGGCTGCAGAGCGAGCTTAAAGCGTAAGAAATAGTTGATAGCCCTATGGAATACGAACCAACAATCGGCCTTGAGATACACATTGAGCTTAACACCGAGTCAAAGATGTTTTGCGCTTGCGCCAACGAATCATCGCAAACAGAGCCTAATAAAAACATCTGTCCGGTGTGCTGCGGCCATCCGGGAACGCTTCCGGTTATCAACGAAGATGCGGTTAAAAAATTAATCAAAGCCGCCTTGGCTTTGAATTGCGAGATAGCCCGCGACACTTTTTTTGAAAGAAAAAATTATTTTTATCCGGATTTGCCCAAGGGCTACCAGATATCCCAGTACCAAACTCCGCTAAGTAAAAACGGCTACCTGGATTTGCCGGACTCGGGCAAAAGAATCCGTATTGAGCGGGTTCATCTGGAGGAAGACGCGGGTAGGCTGGCGCACCCCGAGGCCGCTGATTATTCTTTGGTTGACCTGAACAGGGCGGGAGTGCCTTTAATGGAGCTGGTGACTTATCCCGACATTCATTCGGCCCGGGAAGCCGTGGAATTCGTGAAGGAATTGCAGATGATTTTGCGCTATCTGGGAGTTTCGGGGGCCAATATGGAAAAAGGCGAGATGAGATGCGAAGTGAATATCTCCCTGGCTGAAAAGAACGCTTCGAAACTGGGCGCGAAAGTTGAAATAAAGAATTTGAATTCTTTAAAGACCGTGGAGCGCTCCATTGAATTTGAAACAAAGCGCCAGAGTGAATTGCTCTCAAAAGGTGAGAGCGTCGCGCAGGAAACACGCGGCTGGCACGACAAGAAAGAAATCACTTTTTCGCAGAGAGACAAGGAGTCCGCGCACGATTACCGTTATTTTCCCGAGCCGGATTTGCCGCCCTTGAAAATCGACGAGGGATTTTTAGCCAGGGTCAAGGCGGAAATTCCCGAGCTGCCGGCCCAAAAACGTGAAAGATTCGCCAAAGAGTATCATTTGGCCGAAAAAGAAACCGAGCTTTACGTAAGCCAGCGTGGTTTGGGCGATTATTTTGAAAAAGCCGCTTCCGAGCTCGCCAATTGGGTGGCTGAAAAATATCAAAGCGGCCTTGCTCCCGCGGAATTTCAAAAGCTGATTAAACTGGCCTCAAATTATATCAGCACCGATTTGCAGGCGCTATTGAGAGAAAGGGGCATTGAAGATTTCAACGAAGCCAAATTCAAAATTACGCCCGAGAATTTCGCCGAGTTTTTGAGTATGATTTATCTGGGCGAGATCTCCAGCAAGATAGCCAAGATGCTTTTGCCCGAGATGTTCGAAAAAGGCGGCGATCCCTCGCAGGTCGTCGCTGAAAAGGGCTGGCAGATGGTTTCGGACAGCACGGAAATAGAAAAAGCCGCCCAAGCGGTTATCGCAGCCAATCCCAAAGCGGTTGAGGATTATAAAAAAGGCAAAACCGCTTCGCTGCAGTTTCTGGTCGGCCAGGTGATGGCTCAAACAAAAGGCAAGGCCAAGCCGGAAATCGTCCGGGATCTGCTGGAAAAAACATTACAATGAAAAAGGTCTTTTTGGCATCATTGTTTTCTTTTTATAAAGAAGATTCCAGGGATGTAAAAAGCGCTTTCTCCGTGCCGGCTTTTAATTTGCGGCTTCTTGCTTTTGACTGCGCCCGGGCGCTTTTCAGAGCCGCGCAAAAAGTTAACACCAATGTTTTTATTATAGAAATTGCTCAGTCGGAAATGGGCTATACCAGGCAAACGCCTAAGAGCTTTGCCAGGCAGTGTTTGGCGGCCGCCCAAGCGGAAAATTATCAAGGGCCGATTTTTCTGCAGGGCGATCATTTTAAGCCCAAAGGCAATCTTAAGGGGCTTATCAAAAGATCGATAAAAGCGGGATTCTTTAACATTGATATTGATTGCTCGGCTCTGCCTTTGGAGCAAAACATCGCTAAAACAAACAGGTTTATTGATTTTATCAAAGATCATCGGCCGGATGGCGTTGAGATGAATATCGGGGCCGAAGTAGGAGAGATAGGTGGTTCAAACACCAGCCCCGAGTATTTAAGGGATTTTTTGCAAGCCGTTAAGGGTATCACCAAAGTAGCGGTTCAAACCGGCACCTCGCACGGCAGGGGTGGGCAAATTGACTGGCAGCTATTGAACAACCTTTCCGCTATCGCCAAAGAGCATGGGCTGGCCGGCGTTGTTCAGCACGGCGCTTCGACCTTGTCCGAAGACGATTTGAGAGAGCTGCCCAAGCACGGCGTTTGCGAAGTCCATCTGGCCACCGAACTCCAGGACGTGATTCTTGAGCATCCTTTGTTCCCGAGGGAAATCAAGAAAAA
Organism: Minisyncoccota bacterium; assembly: GCA_028718965.1. GTDB lineage: Bacteria > Patescibacteriota > Minisyncoccia > Minisyncoccales > CG1-02-41-26 > CG1-02-41-26. The sequence continues at coordinate 22,058 of JAQUKS010000007.1, read as the reverse complement.
GATCTCGCTTTACCAAAATAAAAAAGAGGCCCTGGGGCCGTTGAAAAAAGAGATCGAGCGCATACCCCAGGATGTCAAAGACGGAATAATGAAAACCCTTGAAGACAAATTCGTTTTTTATTTCAATTGCCTCGGAACAGCGCGCGAAGAGTGAAGTATGCTCTCTTGACATTGCCGATGAGATGAATATGATACAGCCGGCAAATTAATTTTTTTATTTATATTTTTTTCGAAATCCCTAACCCGAGAAAGGAGGTGATGTTATGAAATGTATGGGGATTTTTTGTTTTTTAATAATTCTGGGTGTCGTGATATGGCACCCAGAATTATTCGGGGCCGCCCTTGCCCTGATTATTGGCGGCCCGGGAGTCGTTTGCCGTTTCTTAGAAATAAAAAACGGCAAACGATAAGCAAGTAATTTACAGAGAGAATATCTCTGTAAATTTTTTTATCAAAGTATTCGCTTGCTTTTGATTTTTCAGCCAATGGATTCTTTTGTCTTTTTTAAACCAGACCATCTGGCGTTTGGCAAACTGTTCCGTATGCAAAGCAATAAGCTCTTGAAGGGGAAAAGCCGGGCCTTGCGCGAACTCGGCGTAGCCGATGGTGTTTTTCAGGACATCGGTCCAGCCGTATTTTTTAACCAGGGATTTTACTTCTTTTTCCAGGCCCTGTTTGAGCATTCTTTCAGTGCGCTTCTCGATTCGTTTTTTCAGCTCATCTTTGCCCGGATCAATGCCCAGAATCAGGCAGTCGAAAACCGGTTTTTTGGTTATTTCAGGCACTTTGCCGAATCGCTTGGCTATTTCAACAGCCCGGATGAGTCGTCTTTTGTTTTTTTTATCGATATTTTCAGCCCTTTTTTTGTCCAATCCGCGCAGCATTTGGAAAAGCCGGGCCAAAGACATACTCTCCAATTTCTTGCGCAAAACAGGGTCGGCTTTCGATTTAGGAAACTGCCAGCCCTCGATTACCGGATAGATGTAAAAGGCCGAGCCGCCCGTCAGAAACGGCATTTTGCCTTGTTTTTGGATGTCTTTGACGGTTTTGAGGGCCATTTTTTGGTAAGCCGCGGCCGAAAACACCTTTTTTGGCGGTATGATTCCGAACAAACGATGGGGAACGCCGGCTTTTTCCCGTTTGTCGGGCTGAGCAGTGCCGATCTTCATTCCCGAATAGATTTGTCGCGAGTCAGCGCAAACGACCTCGCCCTTGAATTTTTTGGCGAGTTTCACGGCCAGTCCGGTTTTGCCCGAAGCAGTGGGCCCGACAATAACAACCAGCTTTTTATCTGTTTTTCTTTTTCTTTTCATTTTTGTTTTTTATCAGATTGAGCAGGGCTTGCTCCCGTCTTTTTTTCTCTTCCAAGGGCACGTTGTCTTTCAGGCAAAAGGCGGCAGTGCCGGGCCTGGGGGAGTATTTGGCCACAAAAGCCTGCTTGAAACCGGCCTTTTCAACCACTTCGATTGTTTTGGCGAATTGTTGTTCGGTTTCGCCGGGAAATCCGACGATGATGTCGGTGGTTATGCCAACTTCGGGCATGGCTTTCCTTATTTTGCTGATAAGTTTCAGGTAGCCCTGCCTGGTGTAATGGCGGTTCATTTTTTTCAATATTTCGTTGTCCCCGGCCTGGAAAGGCAAATGGACATATTTGATTATCTTGGGGTTTTTTGCCATTTCCTTTATCAGTTCGTCGGAAAAATCCTTGGGGTGGTTGGTCAGGAATTTTACTTTGAAATCGCCCGGCAGTTTCGTTATTTTTTGCAGCAAACCGGTGAAGTTAGGATACGAATTGACGTTTTGCGCCACCAAAGTTATCTCTTTTATTCCTTTTCCAATGAGGTGCTTCGTTTCTTTGACAATGGCCGCCTGGGAGCGGTATTTTTCTCTGCCCCTGGTGTAGGGCACCACGCAATAAGAGCAAAAGTTGTCGCATCCCTGGCCAATGGTTATCAGGCCGGTTATCGGCGTAAACCTTTCCAGATCCGCGAATTTTTTTATCTCAACGCCCATTCTTTCAAACATTTCTTTATCAGCCTCAAGCACGCAGCCCGTAAGAATGATCTTTGCTTTTTTATTTGTATTCCTGATGTTTGATATTTGATACTTGACCTTGTCCACTGATTTTTGCCTCACCGAGCACATTAAAATCACGATTAAATCAGCCCTTGTGGCAATAGGGGAGCGCTTGTAGCCTTTTTTTTCCAATAACTGGCTGATTCTTTCAGCGTCCGCTTTGTTGAACTGACAGCCGAAAGCCCGGATAAAGTATTTCATATTTTTGGATTAAAGCACATTTTCGTTGAAACTAAAAGCCGCCCCTGCGAGGTGGGCGGCTTTTAGTTAAAGGATATTTTACTGTCGGCCCTGCTCTTTTTGAACTTGATTCTGGTTCTGCTCCATATTCTGCGTGGTTCCCTGATTTTGTTCTTGTTCAATGTTTCTGATCGGGCAGGGCTCTTCCCAGGTTCTCAAACATTTTTCTTTTGCTTCGCACCAGGTGTAGCCGGCCGAGCCGATGCAGCCGTGCTCGTCTTTATCCCCGCCGACCACATTTGAAGTGGTCGGTTTGGCAGAGGCGCACGCGCCCTCTGAAACAATGGCGACATTAAGGCACTTGGCCTTGCAGGGGTTGCCGTATGTTTTGCCGTCAGTCCCGCAAACCGGATTGTATTCCATCGTGCAAACGCAATCGTTGCCGTATCTTCTCACGGCCGCGGCGTCATTTTCCAGCTTATCCTTGATGATCTCAACCTTCTGGCGTATGGTCGAGGTCGCGGGCAGGCTGTTTCTTATCTCATTGATCAATTCCTTTTTTTGCTCAACGACCCCTTGGGCCTTTTCCAAATAATTTTCCACTTTTTGCCGGGCTTCATCGGGCATGGATTGCAGTTCTTCGTTCAGCTTTTGCAAGGCCTCGGTTTTTGCCTCTCGAAGCTGTTTAATGGTCGAGGTTGGGAATTTGTCTTCCAGTTTTTTCAGTATTTCCACCTTGATTATCGGCTTCAAATCGTTTTCTTTGAGGTTCTCAAGGCCTTTTTCAAGGCGCTGCTGAATATTGCTTTTGTCTTCGAGCTTTTCCATTACCTGGCCGAACTGCTCGAGGTGTCTTTCCCGCGCTTCTTTTATCTTTTCCATGGTCGAAGTGGGAACTTTGGTTTCAAGCTTTTCCAGTATCTGGTTTTGCAGGATTTGCTGTTTGGTGTATTTGTCCAGAAAGTCGCTTACTTTTTCGCTGGAGGTGGCTGTGTCCTTGAACTTGGCGATGTTCTCCTGAATTTTTTCCACCCGTTGGTTGTATACTTCGGTGGCTTTTTCCAGAATTTGCTGGTTGTCTGCTTTTTCAGCCAATTTTTCAGCCTCCAGCAGTTTTTCCGAAGCTATCTTCAAATTGAGCTCGGCCTTGGCGACCTGGCCGAAAGTGAAGACCGACTGAATGGAGTTTTTCCAGTTCTTGAGAAAATACCATTTGCTGTCGGGCAAAAGAGTCGGGTCTGAAACGCCCAAATCCTGGGCAGTTATAGTCGTTTCCTCGACGGCGGCTTCTTGGGTATCGGACGCGCCCGTGGTGGCGGTGGTATCTTCCTGGGCCAGACAAACGCCGGCCAAGCCGATTGCCATAATGGCAATTGTCGGCACGAGAAACTTAAAAAGTTTTTGCATAGTTTTTTTATTAGTTTTTATCAGCGACCTCTTTTTTTATTATATCAATGAGCTCGTCGATAGCCATAGCCCCTTTATCCCCAGCTCCTCTTTCACGCACGGCCACGGACTTGGCCTGAACTTCTTTGTCGCCGACAACCAGCAGATAGGGGATTTTTTGCATTTCCGCTTCGCGAATTTTCTTGCCGATTGTTTCGTTGTCCAAATTCAGAGTTGCTCGGATATTATTTTTCTTTAACATGTCCAAGACCTCTTGGCCGTATTTTTGGTGGTCCTGGCCAATAGGCAAAATAATGGCTTGAACAGGGGACAGCCACAGCGGAAACGCGCCCGCGTAATGCTCGATTAAAATGCCCATAAAACGCTCGAAAGAGCCCATAATGGTGCGGTGAATCATTACCGGCGTTCTTGGTTTACCTTCGTTGTCAATGAACTGGCAGTCGAATTTCAGAGGCATCTGGAAATCAAGCTGGATGGTGGCGCATTGCCAGGTGCGGCCGAGGCAATCTTTCAGCTGATAATCTATTTTCGGGCCGTAAAAAGCGCCGTCTTTTTCTTTCAAGCCGTAATTGTCCCCGTATACTTCTTTCAGGATTTTCGTGAGCTCTTTTTCGGCTTTGTCCCACAGCTTGATGTCGCCCATATAGTCATCGGGGCGGGTTGATAAAAATGCTTTGTATTCCAAGCCGAAGGGCTTGTAAATCTTGTCGACCAGTTTGATGACGCTCTTTATTTCGCTTTCTATCTGGTCTTCGGCCATAAAGATATGGGCGTCGTCTTGTTTGAACTGCTGCACGCGAAAAAGCCCGCCCAGCTGGCCGGATTTTTCTTTTCGGGTGATGAGTCCGGGCTCGGCGTAGCGAAGGGGCAGATCGCGGTATGATTTGGGCGAATTGTTGTAAACCAAAATGGCGCCCGGGCAATCCATCGGCCGCAGGGCGAATTCCTTTTCGTCTTTCGCGGCTTTGATGAAGAACATATCTTCTTTGTAGTGATCCCAATGGCCCGATTGCTTCCAAATCGAAACATCAAGCATCGAAGGGCAGTGCACATATTGGTAATCGAATTCTTCCTGGGCCTGACGCCAGAATTTTTCCAGCTCATGATAGACGATCGCGCCCCTGGGATGGAAAAACGGCATACCGGGCGCCTGCTCGTGAAAAGAGAACAAATCAAGCTTGGCGCCGATTTTGCGGTGGTCTCTTTTTTCCGCTTCCTCGATCATTTTCAAGTGATCGGCCAGCTCTTTTTCCGTTTCAAAGGCCAGGCCGTAAACACGGGTGAGCATCGGACGTTTTTCGTCGCCCCGCCAGTAGGCTCCGGCAATTTTACTAAGCTTAAAAGCCCCGGGACTGATTTCTTCAGTTGATTTAATGTGGGGGCCTATGCAGAGGTCTGTGAAATTTCCGCTTTTATAGATGGATATGACTTTAGCTTGTGAGGGTCTGACCCTCACAGAGTCTGTGAGGGTCAGACCCTCACAGAGCTCGTTTATGAGCTCTAATTTGTATGGCTGGTCTGCGAAGATTTTTTCAGCTTCGCTTTGCGATATTTCGCTTTTCGCGAAAGCGATATTTTGCCTGATGATTTGACGCATTTCTTCCTCGATCCTGGGCAGATCATCGTCGGATATTTTTAGGCCGTCAAAATCATAGTAAAACCCGTTTTCAATGGCCGGGCCAATGCCCAATTTAACATCCGGGTATAATTTTTTAACCGCCGCGGCCATGATGTGGCTCAACGAATGGCGGATTGTTTCTATTTTATTGTTTTCGCTTGACATATTTTTTTTAAGTTTAGTTTAAAGATTGGACGTTTAATTTTTTAGGAAGGAGGTGATAACAGTGTCTGAACTTTATGAGAGCATATTAGCTTCTTTAGATAAAGCCGAAACCGAGGCAGCGAGGAAGGTTATTCGGAGTTACCGGATCTCCCGCGAAGCCCTTCTTGCGTATGTTAATGCAGTAAAAAAGGGCGACGAGAGAAAAAAGCTTAAAACTAAAGTTAAAGAGCTCGGCGAAGAAATCTTCAAAAAAGAAGAAACAAGGGTAAAACCGAGATCTTCCTGGTGAAAGATTGGAAACATTCTATTTTTATTAAATAGGATGTTTCTTGTTTTATGCTTCCAAAATCTCTTCCACCATCTGGGCGATAATTTTCGGTTCGCCGTCTCGCACGTCTTTTTTGCCGGTAATAAAAACAATCTTGTTCTCCTGAAACACTTCGGGGTTGGCTTCCAAAATAGACGGAAACACCACCACCTCGGCTTTGTCGGTCATATCCTGTAGCTGCATAAAAACCATTGGCTGGCCTTTTTTGGTAATGATTTTTTTGACCGACGAAATAATGCCTCCCACTCTGATTGAGCTGTAAAAAACATTGTTTTCTTTCAATTCTTTGAGCGGCATTGTCCTGTCGCGCAGAATATGCTTTACGCTGTCCAAAGGGTGCGAAGATATGAAAAGCCCGAGAAGCTCCTTTTCCCACAGTATTTTTTGTTTTTGAGGTATCGCGTCGGCATTAGCCAGCCGCAGCACTGGTGAGGCAATACTGCTGAATCCGAACAGGCTTGCCTGGGTGTTTGATTTGGCCTTTCTGATTTCACGGTTAAAGCCAAGCACCTCTTCCAGGTTATTGAGCAATATGCTCCTTTCTTCAAATTTATCAAATACTCCGGCTTTTATCAATGATTCCATGGATTTTTTGTTGAAATCCTTGGATTCGATGCGGCCGGCAAAATCGGAGAATGATTCGAAAGGGCCATTATTCTTTCTCTCGTCCAAAATGGCCGTTACGATGTTCTCGCCGACGTTTTTTATGGCCAGGAGCCCGAAACGGATTTTTGCTCCGTCGGGCGTTACCGAAAAATTGCGGAAACTTTCATTGATGTCCGGAGCCAAAACCTCGATGCCCATTGATTTGCATTCGTCAATCACGAAAGAGATTCTTTCCACGTCGTTTTTTTCCGAAGTGAGCAGCGCGGCCATAAATTCCACCGGATAATGGGCCTTGAGATAAGCGGTGTTATAGGCGATCATCCCGTAAGCCACGCTGTGGCTCTTATTGAAGCCATATTGGGCAAAGGGCAAAATCCATTCCCAAAGCTTTTCCCCGACTGACTTGGTCGCGTTGTTTTTTATAACCCCTTCCACGAACTTGTCTTTTTGGGCTTTTAAAAGCTCGGGTATTTTTTTACCAATGGCTTTTCTTAAAATATCCGCTTCGCTCAAAGAAAATCCCGCGACATCCCGGGCGATTTGCATCAGCTGCTCCTGATAAATACAAATGCCCTGAGTCTTTTCCAGGATGGGCTTGAGCTTGGGGTGCATATATTCCACAGGCTTTCTTTTGTTCTTTCTTTCAATGTAGTCGGGCAGGAATTGCATCGGCCCGGGCCGGTACAAAGCAATCATAGCCACGATATCGTCAAAGTCGGTCGGCCGCAACTCTTTCAAATAGCGTTTCATTCCGCTGCTTTCAAGCTGGAAGACGCCGGTTGTTTTGGCTTCTTTGAACAGCTTCATCGCCTCGGAGTCATTCATCGGAATTTGCGACAAATCGATGCTTTCGCCCCGCACCTTGTAAATTCTCGCCAGGGCATCTTCGATAATCGTTAAGTTTTTCAGGCCCAAAAAATCCATTTTTAAAAGCCCCAGGTCGTCGATGGAGTGGAGCTCATATTGGGTAACGGCCGTGGCATCATCCTGCGTGGGACGCTGCAAAGGAACGATTTCATCCAACGGCTGATTGGAAATAATCACTCCGCAGGCGTGGGTAGAAGCGTGCCGCGCCACGCCCTCCAGTTTTTTGGCAGCATCAATAAGTTTTTTCGCTTGCTCATCAGTCTGGTAAAGCTGGCGGAATTCCTTTACCTTGTCTATGCACTGTTCCAGATTCATGCCAAAAGGAATCATTTTCGCCACCTGGTCGCAGAAGCCATAGCTTATGCCCATAGCCCTGCCCACATCTCTGATGACCGCCCGGGCGGCCATGGTGCCGAAAGTAATGATTTGGGCCACCCTGTCGCGGCCGTATTTTTCCGCCACGTAATTTATCACTTCGTCTCTCCGGCGGTCCGCGAAATCCAAATCAATATCAGGCATGGAAACGCGCGAAGGATTTAAAAAACGCTCAAAGAGTAGGCCGTGTTTTATCGGTTCCACTTCGGTGATATTCAGCAGAAACGCCACCAATGAGCCTGCTGCCGAGCCTCTTCCCGGCCCCACCACTATGCGGTTTTGTTTGGCCCAATTGACGAAATCCTGGACAATCAGGAAATAAGAGGCGAATCCCGTGCCTTCAATGACCGAAAGTTCGTACTCGAGGCGCTCAGCGGCTGCTTCTTTATCTTCTATTTCCTTGGATTTTTTATCCAGGCCCTCGTAGCATAATTTTTTCAGATAATCGTTAGGGTTCTGGGCCTGGGGCGTTTCAAAGGGGGGCAGCTTGGTTTCGCCCAGCTTAAACTCGAAATCGCACATTTCCGCGATTCTTTGTGTGTTGGGTATGGCTTCTTCGGCTCCGATTTTTCCGCAGAAAGCCGCCATTTCTTCGGGGCTTTTCACGGAAAAGTCATCGTTTTTCATGGTTAAGCGTTCGGGGTCGTCGGATTTGGCGCCGGTGTTTATAAGCATTAAAATATCTTGGGCCTCGGCGTCGTCTTTTCTTAAGTAATGGCAGTCATTGGTGGCCACCAGGGGAATATTCAGTTTTTTGGAAAAATCAACGAGTATTTCATTGGTTTTTATCTGCGACGGAATGCTGGGGTGTTCCTGAACCTCCAAAAAGAAATTCTCCGGGCCGAAAATTTGCCGGTATTTTAGGGCTGTTTCCACGGCTTGCTCCGCTTTGCCCACCGAGGCCAGATAGGGGACTTTTCCTTTGACGCAGGCCGACAGCCCGATCAGCCCCTCGCTGTGGCGGGCCAAAAGCTCCTCGTCAATTCTTGGCTTGTAGTAAAACCCCTCAAGGTGCGATTTGGTGACCAATTTGACAAGGTTGCTATAGCCCTTTTCGTTTTTGGCCAAAAGCACCAGATGATACCTCTTGTCGTCGATGCCGGGCCGCTTTTGGTCCATGCCATCTATGGCAACATATACCTCGCAGCCGATAAGCGGCTTTACTCCGGCCTTCTTGGCTTTCTTGTAGAATTCCACCGCCCCATACAAAGCTCCGTGGTCGGTGATGGCCACGGAGTTCATTCCCAGTTTTTGGACATAAGCGATAAGTTCGTCGATCTTGGGCAAACCGTCCAAGAGGGAATAATGAGTATGCACGTGCAAATGGGTAAAATTTTTAATCATCTTAACTTATCATTTCCTTATAATTTGTTTTGTTCAGATTAAATTTTCCTTTGATAACCGCTTTCCGGCAAATGAAATAATTGGTGATTTTTGTTTTTTCCAAAGTCACATCGCCTCCGACGAAAATATGCATAATGTCCAGAGTGCCTTCGATAATAGAGTTGGTCAAATCCAGATTGCCTCCTATCACCGCTTCCCGCAAATAAACATCGCCCTTGATTACCAGGCCCGCCTGGTAGCTGTCGTAGACTTTCATATTTTTCAAAAGAACGTCTTTTTTGAACTGGGCCCGCGACAAGCTCAAGAATCCCTCGGAGCGCAGGTTTTCCAGATTAAGGGATCCCGCGACCATGGCTTCCACGAAATTTATGCCACCCTTGATTTCAATATCGGAAAGGTCTATGTCTCCGCCTACCTGGGATTCGCCCAGATAAAAAGACCCGCTGATTTGAGCGCCTTTGGCCCTGATGCCTTTTTTCAAAACAGCCTCTTCCAGGGAAATGGTGCTCAAGATCTTGGCCCCTTCCAGATTAAGGGTCTGCTCTATGACTTTTTTCTCCAGAGAAAGACCGGGCAGGGTTTTCCCGGCAAAATCAATGTCTCTTTCTTCAATGGCCGCGGTACGGATTTCGTCTTCGATGGCCGCGCTGGTAAGAATATTTTGACTGGCCATAAAATTAGGTTAAAATTGAGATACTTGCGAATTACTGCATTATAGTCTTTTTTTCTCTTCTGTAAAATGACCAAAAATTCAAAAATTGTCTTCGGGATCGACGAAGTCGGCAGGGGCCCGCTTGCCGGAGCTGTTTTCGCTTGTGCGATAACAGCTCCGGCTGGATTGAAAATCAGAAATGAAAGCTTGAAGATCAAAATTCAAAATTCGGAATTCAGCGATTCAAAAAAATTAAACCAGAGGCAACGCGAGGAAATTTACGAAGCACTGAAAAAAAATCCCTCGGTGAAGTGGGGGATTGGCAGAATTTCGGAAAAAGTGATTGACGAGGTGAATATCTTGCAGGCAACGAAACTGGCGATGATTAAGGCGGTAAGGGGCCTGGAAAAGAAAATCGCCCGGCCCGCGGACCTGCTTTTGATAGACGGTAATTTCAGCATTGATGTCGCCCGGGAACAGCAATCGATTATCAGGGGCGACGAGAAGATGTTTTTAATAGCTCTGGCCTCGATTGTCGCCAAAGTGGAGAGAGACCGCTTTATGTTAAATGCGCATAAAAAGTATCCGCAATACGGTTTTGACAGACATAAGGGTTACGGCACCAGGCTCCATATTGAGATGATAAAGCGGCTTGGTCCCTGTCCCTTGCACCGCCAAACCTTTGCTCCGATAAATAAACCATTGATATAAAACAAAGCCCCACATATTTAGCCATAGACGCAAAGTCTAGTTTTAAAAAAACTAAACGTGGGGCGTTGACTCGGCCTTTTACCGGGTTTATTTCACCCGCGGCAAGAGCTGTCTTTTCTTATCATTTTTTCTGCGTATAAGTCAATCTTTCACCCCACCTCCCTCAAATAGCACTTTTCACAGTAGACGATCTCCGGTCTCTCGGGAGAGTAGGAGGTGAGGAAGGTCTCATCGCAGGGAGAGTCTCCGTGTTCATGCTCACCCGTATTCCGGTAGCAGTTTGTGAGGGTCTTACCCTCACAGGTTCTGAGTTTGCCGGAGCGCATGCATTGGCGTTTCCAGATATGAGCTAGCTTGGATGGGCGCGCGGAAAATAGGCACGGCTGGAGAATAACCGGCCTCTACCCTTGCCAAGAATAACTTTTTTTGGTAATCTACCTTAATCATCTTTTAGATTGCGAGAATATATGGGAGTTCCAAAAAAACACACAACCAAGGGTTCGAGAAACCAGCGAAGAGCGCACATCTTTTTGAAAGAGCCTGGTTTGACAGTTTGCGTCAAGTGCGGCAAGCCTGTCAAACGGCACACGGTTTGCGCTAATTGCGGCTTTTACAAGGGCGTAGAGTTCGTCAATGTTTTGGCGAAGCTTGAGAAGAAAGAAAGAAAATTAAGGGAGAAAGAGATTAAAGAAACGGAAAAGGAAAAGAAAGACGAAAAGCCCCTTACCATGGAAGAACTGTCAAAGAAAAAGTTTTAAAATTATGGCTTCACGTCATTTGGCCCGGTCAATCGTTTTACAGTCGCTTTTCGAGTGGGATTTTTATAGCCAGCACAAAAACGATTTGCAGAAAGCCGGCCCTGATTTGGACGCGATAATGCAAAGAAACCTTGACTATTTCGGCGGCGAGTTTGATGAAAAGGATTTTGCCAAGAAGATTGCCAAAGGCGTGGCTGACAGTCTGGAAAAGCTGGATAAAATCATTCAGAGCTCGGCGCCCGAGCGCCCGATCAGCCAGTTAAGCCTGGTTGACCGCAATGTTTTGCGAATCGGCCTTTACGAACTGTTATACCAGGACAAAGAAGAGGTGCCTCCCAAAGTGGCCATTAACGAAGCGATCGAGCTTGGCAAGAATTTCGGCGGCCCGAGCAGCGGCAAATTCGTCAACGGCGTTCTGGGAACGGTTTATAAGGAACTGGATCCGTCCGCGGGCCCGCAGGGTAGTCCGCAGAACGATCAAGGATGAAAATCTTAATAAATTTTTAAAATCCGAAGCCCGAAACCCGAATAATAAAAATTTCAATATTTTTCATTATTCGGTATTCGGATTTTGGGTTTTACGTTAAAAATGTCTGATTTTACAAAATTAGAAAAGAAATTGCGCGTTGAGTTTAAGAACAAGGATTTGTTGAGGCAGGCGTTTTGCCACCGTTCTTATCTGAATGAAAATCCCGATTTTTATCTGCCCAACAACGAGCGCCTGGAGTTTTTGGGGGACGCGGTGCTGGAGCTGATAGTTACCGAATACCTTTATCATAATTATCCGAATCCCGAGGGCGAGCTTACCAACTGGCGGGCGGCTCTGGTGAACGCCCAGTCATTGGCTGAATCATCCACGGAACTTGGTTTTGACGATTATTTGCTGCTTTCCCGGGGCGAGGCCAAAGATACGGGCAAGGCGCGCCAATATATTTTGGCCGATGCCTTGGAAGCTTTTTTGGGCGCCTTGTATCTTGACCGCGGGCTGGAGATAGTAAGAGCGTTTATTGAAAAACATTTGCTTAAAAAGCTGCCTAAGATTTTAGCCGAAGGAGCCTATAAAGATGCAAAATCGAAGTTTCAGGAAAGAGCCCAGGAAATCGCTAAAATTACCCCCACCTACAAAGTAACGCAGGATTGGGGCCCTGACCATGCCAAGCATTTCGTGGTGGGAGTATTTCTTGATAAAGAACTGGTGGCCGAGGGTGAAGGTTCGTCAAAGCAGGAGGCCGAAGAGGCTGCCGCCAAAGCTGCCTTGCAGCTGAAAAAGTGGATTTAAAACGATATTTCAATTTAATTATATATCTATAATCAATAATATGCTTTCAATAAGATTTTTCAGAACAGGTAAAAAGAATCAGCCGTTTTTTAAGATTGTCGTTACTGACAGGCGCAACGCTCCGCGGGGCGGTCGGTTTTTGGAGGCGGTCGGTTTTTACAATCCCATAACCAAAGAAAAGCAGTTAAAACAGGAAAGGATACAATACTGGCTTGGTTGCGGCGCCCAGCCGTCAGATACCGTGCATAATTTATTGGTAAAGGAGGGAGTTCTTACCGGTGAGAAAGTGGCGGTACACAAAAAATCAAAGCAGGAAGTCAATTCCGAAGAAGTCAAGCCTGAAATAAAACCCGAGGCCGCCAAAGAGACGAAAGCCCAGCAGGAAGAACAAAAACCGGAGGAAGAGCAAGCCGGGCCAGAGCCCCAGGAGGCATCGGCTGCCTAGGAGGAGTGTTGACACAAAGATTTAAATGCCTAAAATATAATTAACGAATAACTGAAAGGTCGCTAAGCAATGTTTTTTGAATAAATATGGCTACAGAGTCAGACAGAGAGTTTCTGGAATTTATCATCAAAGCGCTGGTTGATCATCCCGAGGAGGTCAAAATTGACAGAAAGGTGGATGAAATGGGCGTTTTGCTTTCCCTGAAAGTAAACCCCGAAGATATGGGGCAAGTCATCGGGAAAGCCGGTTCCACTGCCAGAGCCATCAGGAATCTTGTTCGCATTGTCGGTTTAAAGAATCACGCTCGGGTCAATCTGAAGATTGAAGAGCCTGCTGGCGGGCGAACCAGACCAGTGAGGAGCTCCAGCGAGGAGAAAAGAGAAGATTTGGAGGACTTGAATCTCTAAATTCCAATTGAAAATTCCGAAAACGATGCTACTATGAAAAGGTAGCGTCGTTTTCATTTGTAAGCGGTAAGATTTTTATGAGAATAGACATAATAACGATTTTTCCTGAAATCTGCGACTTTTATTTCCAGCAGTCGTTGTTGAAAAAAGCGCAGCAGGCCGGCCTTCTGAAGCTGAAGGCCCATAACTTACGCGATTTTACGAACGACAAGCATCGGGCGGTAGACGACAAGCCGTTTGGCGGGGGCAGGGGAATGGTAATGAAGATCGAGCCGATCGCCCGGGCCGTGAAAGAGATAGAAAAAGAGTTTTATCCCTTGCGCGGAAAGAGCAAGGCTTCTTCTAAGAAAAGCAGGATTGTTTTGTTTTCGCCAAGAGGTAAAGAATTCAACCAAAAAATGGCTACCAAATGGGCCAAATCGGACCAGTTGATTCTGATTTGCGGCAGGTATGAGGGAGTGGACGAACGGGTAGCCAGAAATTTGGCCGACGAGATTGTTTCAATAGGGGATTATGTTTTGATGGGCGGGGAACTGCCGGCCTTGATAGTGGCTGAAACCGTGGCGCGGCTCTTGCCGGGCGTGGTGGGACACTCCGAGGATTTGATCGGCGAGCGGATTACCAAAAGCAAGGGCTTTTTGGAATATCCCCAGTTCACCAGGCCGGAGATTTTTTGCGTTGACAAAAAGGGAAAAGCCTGCCCGCCTGACTCGTCCTCTAAGCAGAGGTGTTGGCGGGTGCCGAAAGTTTTGTTGTCGGGCAATCACAAAGAAATAGACGCCTGGCGGCAAAAAAACAGCAAAGTGATTGAATAAAACGAACCTTTCTGTTATTATTATCCCAAATACGGGTAGGTGCCGGAGTGGTCAATCGGACAAGACTGTAAATCTTGCGCCTTCGGGCTACGGGGGTTCGAATCCCTCCCTACCCACTGTTTGCTTCAGCAAACTGGTATAAATAGGAGCGAGCCAACTGCTTGGCTCGCGACAGGATTCGAACGCCGGAGCGATGTTTCGCCAGCAGGCGAAACCGCGAGGCGGTGGCCAGCCCGAGCCGAGCGACGGCGAGGCGAGAGGCGAGGCCGAATCCCTCCCTACCCACTGTTTGCTTCAGCAAACTGGTATTTGAAAAAGAGGGATTTGGCGCGGGTTTTTCGCGGGCTGTTCTATCCAATCAGAGAGCATTTTAAGAAAACCAAAAAAATCTGCCCACATAGCTCAGTAAGAAGAGCGCATTCTTGGTAAGAATGAGGTCCGCAGTGCAAATCTGCGTGTGGGCTCTGGTAAAAATTTAAGAAAATTTATGGCAAAAAAGAAGAAACCAATTTTAAAAATGCAGTGCGGCACGTGCAAAAAGGTGAATTACTTCACTCATAAGACCAAAGCCACCGAGGGCAAGCTGGAATTGAAGAAATTCTGCCCTTCCTGCAAAAAACACACACCTCACAAGGAAGCGAAGAAATAATTTCGATCGCCACAGAAATCAGGACACGACGGTTTCTGTGTGGGGGTATAAGCTTAATGGTAAACTGCGGCTCTCCAAAAGCTGACTTCTGGGTTCGAATCCTAGTACCCCCGCCGATGACTCTGAAAAAGTTAAAATCAAAGATTGTTTCCGTGCCTGACTGGCCTAAAAAGGGCGTTGTTTTCCGTGACATCACTCCGGTATTGGAGGACAAGGAATGTTTTCGGTTTCTAATAGACAGCCTGGTTAAAGCGGCAGGCAAGCAAAAAATCGATAAAGTGGTCGGTATCGACGCGAGAGGGTTTTTACTTGCTTCGGCTCTGGCCTACAAGTTAAAAGCCGGTTTGGCCATAGTGAGAAAGAAAGGAAAGCTGCCCCGGAATACTGTCGGGGAAAGCTATGATTTGGAATATGCCTCCGAAATCCTGGAAATGCACCGGGACGGCATTAAAAGGGGAGAAAATATTCTCATAGTCGACGATGTTCTGGCAACCGGCGGTACGATGGCAGCCACCGTAAAAATAGTCCGTAAACTGGGCGGGAGCATCTCCGGCCTTTTGTTTTTCATCGAGCTTGACGGACTTGGAGGAAGAAAGAAGCTGGAGGGTTATGATATAAGATCGTTGATCAAGTTTTGACAAAACTATGGAAGCTGAAACAGGCATAATCGGCGGTTCCGGATTTTATGAGTTTTTAGAGGGGGAGGAGGTTGCTGTTGAAACGCCCTTTGGCGAGCCCTCGGATAAAATTTTGCTTAGTGAATACGCCGGCAAAAAAATTGCTTTTTTGCCTAGGCACGGCAAAAAGCATCAGTATCCGCCTCATCGGATAAACTTCAAGGCCAACCTTTACGCCATGAAAAAGCTGGGGGTCAAACGAATTATCGCTCCCTCGGCCGTCGGTTCTTTGAAGCCGGCCATCGAGCCCGGCCATTTCGTTATTTGCGATCAATTTTTGAACCTTACCGGTTCAAGGGCTGACACTTTCTTTAACGGACCAGGGGCCAGGGAAGCGGATTTGTTTGGCAGGGTAGCGCATGTTTCAACAGCCGAGCCTTATTGCCCCCATCTTCGGGATCTGGCTGTTAAGGCCTGCTCTGATCTGAAGGTTGAACATCACAAAGATGGCACTGTTCTGGTGATTGAGGGGCCGCGCTTTTCAACAAGGGCCGAGTCGCGCTTCTTTGCCAATTTCGCTGACATAGTGAACATGACCCAATACCCGGAGGTAGTTCTGGCAAGAGAGCTTGAGATGTGCTATTTGAACATCTCTTTGGTCACCGATTACGACGCCGGGCTGGCGGGCCGGCCCGACATCAAGGCAGTGAGCGGCCAGGATGTTTCAAGAATGTTCAAAGAGAACAGCGAAAAGGTCAAACAGATCATATTGGAGATTATCAAGAATATGCCTCCTCAAGGGCAAGCGGCTTGCGACTGCAACCGCGCGCTCAAGGACGCGTTTTTATAAAAACGATATGTCGGTTGAAAACAAAATTATGATGGATGGCGAGTCCATGGAGGAGGCGGGCTTGTCGTTAGAAGCAGTCAAGCGCAAAAATTATTTTCACCATTTATTTGACGAAATTAAACGCGAGAAATCGATAGAGAAAATGGACGAGCTCCAAAAGCAATATATCGGTGAGTTCGGCTATGCTTACTCAGAAAAAGACGCGGTGGCACTTAACGCCGACACGGAACAGAAATTAAGGTTTGCTAAGGATAACGTAAATTTATTTAAAGATTATCTTTCATCTTTATCGCCTGATGAGCGTCAAGCGTGGCTGGCTAGATTCCAAGAAATAGAGGAAGTGGGAGCTGTTGAGGGATTACTTTCTGGATTTAAGCCAGCCTGCTATATAAAAGAAGAAGATGCTGATTTTATTCTATCGGCGATGAAAGGCAGAAATCTTTTTATCAAGACCGATAATAAAGCCAGTGGTTATTGTTTCCTTTATAATCCTGACAACGCGCTGGAAGTCGTTAAAAACAATTTGGATATTTTCGTTGATTTGATTCCTAAACAGCGGGAAGCCATTTTAACAAAAGATATAATCAGGCATATTTTTGATAATTTAGACCCCCGTCTTTGCGATTATCTGGTTACCTCCAGAACCGGCTTGATGCTGGGTTATTATAGGCCAGACGTGGAAATGTTCGCTAAGTATAGGATTTTCAAAAGTACTTGGGAAAATAAAGAGATATTTCAAAACAGCGCTACTTTTTCATCTCCAGAGCGATATTGGTTGCAGTTGTTTAGTTTTATTTCCAGACAAGAAGACAGGCATTGCCTTGACATTGTCGACAATATTATCGGTGATAACGTCTGGCCCGAAGGATTTAGCCAAAGCGATAGAACGGCAATGACTGATTTTCTTTGCAAGGTTAAAGAATCTATCAAACGCAATGATTTTTTTGTTCATTATTTGGAATTCGCCAATGCTCTCCAGTCTATTATATACCAGCGCATTCTAGAGAAAGTTAAAATGTCACCTTTCCTAAAAAGTTATTTTTTAAATTCGCGGAATATCAGTATAAACGAAACGCACTATATAAGTTATGGCTACAACGAGATTCATAAGGCCATAATATCAAAAGCAGAAAGGCTTTTAACGCAATCCGGGTTGAAGAGTCTTGTTGAGGGGGGCTCTATTGGCTCGCGGGAATAAAAAGGCTATAATAATCAAACAGGTTATTTATCGGATAAATTTATGAAAATTTTTACTTTTAAAGAAATATTTCCCTTGTTCTTCATAATGTGGGCGGTGATCATCGGCGTGGCGGTATTTATGGCTCCGTGCATACCGGACCAGCTTCCCACGCACTGGAACGCCCAGGGCCAGATTGACGGCTATTCAAGCAAGCCCGTGGCCGTGTTCCTGCTGATGGGCGTTTTGCTGGCCATGTATGTTTTGATGCTGGTTCTGCCCCGGCTTGATCCTTTCAGGAAAAACTACGAGCATTTTGAAAAGCAATACTATGTTTTGCGCCTCGCTCTGACGATATTTTTCGTGGCTTTGTATATTTTCACGCTTCTGGCCGCCGCCGGGTATGAAGTAGACATAAGGAATTTCATGATTCCGGGATTTTCCCTGTTGTTCATTGTCATCGGCTTTATGATACCCAAGATGAAAAGGAATTATTTTGTCGGCATAAAAACGCCCTGGACTTTGCAATCAGAGGAGGTCTGGAATAAAACGCACAAAATGGCCGGCAAATGCTTTATTGCCGCGGGTATTTTATGCTTCTTCACGCTTTGGGTCGGCAATTGGGCTTTCGGGATATTCATGGCTATCATCCTGCTGGCCGCCTTGGCGCCGGTGGTTTATTCTTATCTTCTTTACAGAAAGCTTGGATTGTTCAAAAAATGATGATTTTTCTTTTCATAAAAAAGAGGCATCGCGCCTCTTTTTTATTGAAATAAGCACAGCGAAGTGTTATTCTATTTTTGGAGGTGATTTATATGCTTTATATGCTTGACCTATTATGGGAGGTGGGCGGCGGGCTTGGTGCCGCTAACGTCCATCGCCGCCCAACCTCTTTGAGGCCTCTTAGGCCGAGGAAGCCTAAGAGGAAAGTGAAGAAAGGGGGCAGAAAAATATAGCCTCTTCTTCTGAAGTTCGTGGGTGCATTGCATTCGCGGACTTTATTTTTTAAAATAGAGTATAACGCTCAAAGGAATGCCAAGCATCAGGGCGTTTTAAAGGTATGATGAAATTTTTCGACTGGATGTTGGTTATAGCCGCGACAATATTGCTGGGCCTGGTGTTGGCCGCGGCCATTTCGGATTCCTGGGGAGGGGAGTTGCGGAAAGCCGGGCAATGGCAAAAAAACAATGTTATCGAAGCGCCGAGAGGCGACTGAATATGTTTTACTTTTATCTTTTGATCGCCGGATTTTTCGGGGGAGTGGTGCGGGGCCTGGTAGGCTTTGTCAAGCATCAATTTTCCTACAAAAACGTTGCTTTTGATTTAAAGTATTTTTTGGGTATGTCGTTCATTTCGGGCGTTATCGGTTTAACGACGGCGATGTCGGTTAAGGAAGCAGGGCTTGCGCTCAACGGGCTATTCACCCCGGCTTTGAGCTTTATCGTGGGGTATGCGGGCGGCGATTTTTTGGAAAATATCTACAAAATCATCGTGAACAAAAGCGGATTTGTTGAAAACAAAAAATGAAACGTAAGTATAAAATCATCATAGCAGCCTTGTTAGCGGCGGTTTTCTTGAACGCCGCCGGTTTTTTTATTAAAGAAACCTATTTCACATGCGGCCCGAAAAGCGGGGCAAGCTCCGGCCAGCCCGGCCGGACGGTTTTCGTGATAGAAAAAGGCCAGGGCTTCAGGGAAGTGGGCTCGAATCTGCGCGAGGCCGGCCTGATAGATTCGCGGTTTTGGTTCGATGTTTTCGTGCTCGCTAGCGGCCGCCGCGCCAAACTGCAGGCCGGAGTTTATGAATTATCATCAGATAATACCATTGCCAAGATTGTCAAAAAAATCAGCAAAGGCGGCGTTCTGGAAGAAAAGATTACAATTTTAGAGGGTTGGAATATCCATGACATCGCCAATTATCTTCAGCAAAAGCAGATTTTTTCCCAGGACGACTTTCTTACGGCCGCCCAGGAAGACGGCGAAGAATTACAGGACGTTTTCAACAGCGATTCTTTCTTGAGCTTTGATTTTTCCAAAGGCAACGGCCGAGTGGCGGGCCTGGAGGGGTTTTTGTTTCCCGACACTTACGAGTTCGCCTTCGGCTCTTCGATAAGCGACGTTCTGCGGGAGATATTGGCTAATTTCAAGGTGAAGATAGACGATGATTTGAGGAGCGAGATAAAAAAACAGGGCAAAAGCCTTTATGACGTTTTGATCATGGCTTCGCTCCTGGAAAAGGAAGTAAAGACGTATGAGGACAAACAGGTGGTGGCGGGCATTTTGTGGAAACGCCTGGAAAACGACTGGCCTTTGCAGGTCGACGCAACGATAAATTACGCCCTGGGCAAGCCGGGGGCCAGGCTGTCTTTGGACGATTTGCAGTTCAACTCTCCTTACAACACTTATCGCAACAAGGGCCTGCCGCCCGGGCCCATCTGCAATCCCGGACTGGAAAGCATCGAAGCCGCGGTGTATTACAAAGAAACGTCTTACTGGTATTATTTGTCGGCGTCAGGCGGCAAAACGATTTTCAGCCAAACTTTCGACCAGCACAAAGCCGCCAAAGCAAAATACTTGAATTAAAGAGCAGGTATTGACATAATTCGGTTAGTGGATATAATAAAACCAATAATCCGCAGACAGCAGGCCAGCCGCGAGGCGAATAAGCCCTGCCGAGGAACAATGAAGTTTTATATTGTTTTTTGAATCATCTGCGGTTAGCGGATTTTTTATTATTATGCCGAAAACAAAAGAGCAAAAGAATATTATTGTCGAAAAATTGAAAGACAAGCTCTCCAGCCAGAAAGCCAATGTTTTTTTGGATTTCGCCGGAGTCGATTCCAAAACGCTTTTCAAATTAAGGGACGAGCTCAAGGCCGCCAAGTGCGGCTTGGAAGTGGTCAAGAAAACGCTTTTGAAAAAGGCTTTGGCTTTTTTGAATAACCGCGACCTGGCCAAGAAAGTGAATGACGTGGAAGGCCAACTGGCTTTGGCTTTCGGTTTCGAGGACGAGGTGGCTCCGGCAAAAATTTGCCGC
This sequence comes from Minisyncoccota bacterium, assembly GCA_028718965.1. Taxonomy (GTDB): domain Bacteria; phylum Patescibacteriota; class Minisyncoccia; order Minisyncoccales; family CG1-02-41-26; genus CG1-02-41-26. The sequence continues at coordinate 1,696 of JAQUKS010000007.1, read as the reverse complement.
AATATCCAGAAAGAAAACGAAAATTTGCGCATTTTGGGCGGAGTGTTCAGTGGCCAGTATTGGGGCAAAGAAAAAATGCTAGAATTAGCCGAGTTGCCTCCGAAGAACGAATTGCTCGGCCGCCTGGTCGGCAGTCTGCAAAGCCCGATCCAAAATTTTGCCTGTGTTTTAAATGGAAACATCAAAGGTCTGATGAATGTTTTATCAAACATTAAAAAATAATCATAAAAATATGACAGAAGAACAAATCGAAGTTCCCAAAAAGTTCGAAAAGCTGGTCGAGGAGATCGAAAAGATGTCCGTGATCGATCTGGCCGAATTGGTCAAAGTGCTGGAAAAGAAGTTCGGCGTTTCAGCCGCCCCGTCAATGATGGCTATGCCAATGGCCGGTGGAGCGGGAGCTCCGGCCGCGGCCGAGGAAAAATCGTCTTTCAACGTGGTTTTGACCGGAGTAGGGGATAAGAAGATAGATGTGATCAAGGTCTTGCGCGACATTACCCAGCTTGGCCTGAAAGAATCGAAAGATATGGTTGACGCCGCCGCCAGTGCCCCTCAAACCGTTAAAGAGAACGTCAAAAAAGAGGAGGCTGAAGAAATGAAAAAGAAGTTCGCCGCGGTAGGCGCCACCGTTGAATTGAAATAAAGAAAACAAAAGACCTTGACTTTGCCAGGTTGCGCTTGACAGCCGCAACCGGAAGAAATCAGGGTCTTTTTGTTTGACGGCAGAGGATTGATTTGTTAGAATAAAAACAATAAAAATATGGCTTCAGTTATAACATTGCCAAGAGAGCTTACCAAAAAGGGAGAGATAGTCTTGCTGTCACGCGTTAAATATGATAAATTGCTCCGGATGGTAGGGAGGCGAGTTGCCTTAGACGAAAGCATAAAGGAAGCGCTGGACGAAGCGGAAAAAGGCAAAGTTTCGGGGCCATTCAAGAACTCCAAAGACCTTATCAGGTCGCTGGCTTGATTTCGTGAAAATTTTTTATACTCCGCATTTTCAGCGGAGTTTCAGAGGTTTTTCCAAAGTTGTAAAGATAAAATTCGCCAAACAGATCGATTATCTGCTGATTAACATTAATCATCCGTCTTTGCGGGCGAAGAAATACAGTGAGACCGAAGGGGTCTGGCAGGCAAGAGTGGACGACAATGTCCGCTTTTATTTTTTGATGAGGGGCGATAACTATATTTTATTGGATATAAAACGCCATCCAAAATAGTTTCTTAGAGGAACAAAAGGCCTTGATTTTGCCAGGTTGCGCTTGACAGCCGCAACCGGAAGAAATCAGGGTCTTTTTGCGTTGTGTTCTCCATACAGACATATTGCGCTTAAACTAACCCGAGAACTTGGTTAGGCGTTCTCCCGAAAAGTCCACAATGTTTTGTGTCGTTGTAATACATATTCCAGAATCTGATCTTGTATTTTAAATCTTCTAAACTTTTAAAACTAACTTGCTCGTAAAACTTCTCCTGGTCTTCCCGATGACTCCTCTCAACCTTGCCATTTTGAGCCAGTTTACCTTTGTCAATCAGATAGTGAGCAATTTTCATATTATTGCACAGAACATCAAAATCATGAAGCCTAACGTTGAATGGATCTTTTGACATCGCGTATCCTAAATATCTGTTGGTGAAACAATTGCCATTGTCAGTCTTTATTGATTTGATTATGAATGGAGCGATAGACAGCAATTCT